>JBBECO010000119.1:0-21548 GCA_040881785.1 Vicinamibacterales bacterium | reverse complement strand
GCGCCACCCGCGCCGACCGAGGCACAGCCTGAGCCGGAGCGCGCGGACCCAGACGTCCGTGTCGATCCGCTCCAGCCGGATTTCACGCTCGCCGCGCTGCCGACGACGCTTCGGATGCCGGTCGGGAAGTGGGCCTTCCGTGTCACGCACCGGTTCACCCGCAACCTCGGGCAGGGGGACTTCGGCGATGCCGCGTCGAACCTGTTCGGGCTCGACGGCGGCTCGCAGGTGGGGATGGAGATCCGCTATGGGCTGCTGCCTGGCACCCAGCTGGGCATCCACCGCACGAGCGACCGCTCGATCCAGTTGTTCGTGCAGCAGAACGTCCTGAACGAGCGGGACGGCCGGCCGTTCGGTCTCGACGGCGTGGCCACCCTCGAGGGTGAGGACAACCTCTCCGAGCGTTTCAGGAGCGCGCTCGGGCTCGTCGCCTCGAAGAATCTCGGCGGCGTCGCCGCGCTCTACCTGGAGCCGCTCGTCGTGCTCAACACGAATCCGGTCGAAATCGGTGACGTGCACACGATGATGATCGGTCTCGGCGGGCGCCTTCGCGTGCGACCGTCGATGTATCTCATGGCCGAGTACACGCCACGGGTGGCCGGCTATCGGCCCTTCGTGGACCAGATGACGTTCGCGTTCGAGAGCCGGGCCGGGGGTCACCTGTTCCAGATCAACGTCGGCAATGGATTCGGCACCACGTTCGGTCAGCTCGCCGGCGGCGGCATCGCGAACGACCAGTGGTACCTCGGGTTCAATCTGTCGAGAAAATTTTTCCGGTGAACGCCGGAGTTCACGGTTCATCGTGTTTGGAGGCAATCTCGTGACGCGTGCAACTGGATGGGTGATGGCACAGGTGCTGGCGGTGACTGCGCTGACGGCGCTCGCGGCATGCGGCGGTGGTGGTGGTGGTGGTGGTGGCACCCCGACGACCCCTGGGGGTGGGAGTGGCGCGCCGGGGGCCAGCGGCGCCACGATCACGATCGCGAACAACACGATCACGCCCACGTCGGTGACCGTCAGCGTCGGCCAGAGTGTGACGTTCGTCAACAACAACGGCCGCGGGCACAACGTGTCGTCGGATCCGCATCCGATTCACACCGACTGCCCCGCCATCAACGCCGTGAACAACCTGACCAACGGCCAGACACGCCTGACCAACGCCTTCACGGCCGCACGCACGTGCGGATTCCATCATCACGACGATCCCGACAACCCCGCCTACAAGGGCACGATCGTCATTCAGTAGGCCGCCGAGGACCCTGCCTGGCGACGACGTGCCGAAAAGTCGTCGATTTTCGCTATTTGTTCGGCTAACATTTTTGTTACCCAAACGACATAGCTCTACCGTATAATCCCCCCTCCCGCAAAATCCCACGCAATCCGCTATAGAACGAATTCGGAGGAATTCGATGGGCCATTTTGGCACCGCTGGCCGACGACATACCGGCAGACAACTCCTCTTAGGTACCCTACTGTCCGCCATCGGCGCCGCTGTCATGGTCCAGGCGCAGATCCCCGGCCGCAACGTCAACATGGTGGCGGGCCACACATGGCCGGACGGCGATCCGTACCTCCAGCGGCAGAACGAACCGTCCCTCGCCGCATCCACCCGCAACCCGCTGCACCTGCTGGCCGGGTCCAACGATTACCGCAGCGTGGATCTACCTGGCTTGCCGGATGGCGGTGAAATCGGCGATGCCTGGCTGGGACTCTACAAGTCGCTCGACGGTGGCCAGCGGTGGAAGAGCACGCTGCTGCCCGGCTACCCGCAGGACACTACCGCGGTCGGCCAGGCGTCCCCGCTCTACGGCTATCAGGCCGCCGCCGATCCGGTCGTGCGTCCCGGGCCGAGCGGTCTCTTCTATTACAGCGGGATCGTGTTCGACCGGATGGCGGATGGCAAGAGCCGCGTGTTCGTATCCCGTTTCATCGACAACAACAACAAGGAAGCGGGCGATCCGATCCACTACCTCGGGGCGACCGCGGTCGCGAGCGACTCTGGCGCGACCGGGTTCATCGACAAGCCGTGGATCGCCGTGGACGTGCCGCGGTCAGGCGCGGCGATGTGCACGATCCAGACTCCCGGCGAGCCCACCCAGCGGATCCCGGCTGGCAACGTCTACCTCGCTTACAGCCACATCGTCGGCACCGGCGCGGCGCTCACCGCCACGATCATGTTTTCGCAGTCGACCGACTGCGGCGTCACCTTCACGGCGCCGGTCGCCATCAGCCAGCCGTCCGACAAGGTGAACCAGGGCTCCACCATCGCGATCGATCCGGCAACCGGCGCGGTGTACGTCGCCTGGCGCAAGTTCGGACTCGGCGCCACGGAGCAGGACGCGATCCTGGTCACGCGCGCGGACCCCGGCGTGAAGAAACAGAAGTTCGAGAAGCCAAAAGTCCTGCGCGAATTCTACTCAGGCCGCGAGCTCGGTCAGTTGATCCGGTTCCTCGTGGGCAGCCGGCGCGTGCCGAAGGGGAAGGCACCGCCGAACACCGACCCGTCGTCCGTCGTGGCTCCCGACATCGCGCCGTTCGACCAGGAGACGCTGGCGGACCGTTTTCGTACTAACGCGTACCCGACGATGGCGGTCGACGGCAAGGGGCGCGTGTACATCGCGTGGTCGGAGCGCGGCTTTCGGACCAACTCACCGAACGCCGAACAGGACGCGTCGATCGTGATGACGACCGGAGGGATCGGCGAGTGGCGTAAGGCATTCGCCGTGGAAATGCACGACAACCCGGGCCACCAGTTCATGCCGTCGCTGGCCTTTGCCGGCGGCAAGCTGATGCTCGTCTACTACGACCTGCGCGAAGACGTCTCCGGTGTCTTCCGCACGTTCGTGGACGAGACCTCCGCGCGGGAGGTGGCACAACGGCGGCACACGATCGACCTCCGCGCAACGCAGGCCGACCCGGCGGTCAAGCCCAGTTTCGCGCCGTCCGTCCGTGTGTCGGAATACCTCCAGGGCAGCCGTCCGGGATCGAGGGTCATCGAACAGCTCCAGTACAACCCGCCCAATCTGCCGATCTTCCAGCTCGGAACCGTACCCTTCATGGGCGACTACGTGGACATCGCGGCGGCCCCCGCGATGGTGCAGGACGCCAGCGGTATCTGGCGGCACAACACTGATTCGTCGACCGCTCCTGTCTTCCACACGGCGTGGACCGACAACCGGGACGTCAAGCCGCCGCCGGTCGGCCGCACCTGGGCGGATTACACGCCTCCCACCGGCACGCGGATCAACAGCGTCTTCGATCCGACGAAAACGGTGGCCCCCTGTTCCCCCGGCAGCGCCGGCATGCGCAACCAGAACGTCTACACGTCGCGCCTGACCGCGGGGCTGCTCGCCGGATCGCCAGGCAACACCAAGCCCCTCGATCCCAACGTGCCCCGCGCGTTCGTCGTCTTTGCGCAGAACACCACGACGACGATGAAGCTGTTCCGGATGCGGGTAACCGCGCAGCCCGTGGGCGGATGGGCGTCGTTCTCGCAGTTCGAGGCGGGCGGGCCCGTCACGGCGGTCGATGTGGCCGTGCCGCCGCGATCCACCGTCTCGAAATCCGTCTTCGCGACCTCCTCGGATCCGCACGCCAAGGTGCCGGTCGACATCCAGGAGATCGAGGCCCTGGGCAGCCCGACGACCGTGGCCGAAGGCCTGGCATCGACGGTTGTACTCAATCCGGACATCTCGAATCCCGATATCTCGAACCCGGATATTTCCAATCCGGACATCTCCAATCCCGACATTTCGAATGCCGAGGTCTACAACCCCGACATCTCCAATCCGGATATCTCGAATCCCGACATCTCGAACCCCGACATCTCCAACCCGGATATTTCGAACCCGGATATTTCGAACGTCCTCGTCCTGAATCCCGACATCTCGAACCCGGATATCTCGAACCCCGACATCTCGAATCCGGACATTTCGAATCCGGATATTTCGAACCCCGACATCTCGAACCCCGACATCTCCAACGGTTCGCTGACCGACGTCACGTGGACGGTCACCAACACGGGCAATACGACCTCGAACTACGACGTCAACGTGCTGAACGGCGTGACGGTACCGCAGCAGATCAAGACGCAGCTGATCGTCCACAAGACCTACACGACCCCGGTCTCGGACGGCTGCACGCTGAAATACCAAACGCAGACGGTTCTCGTCGCGAGCATCGTGAACCCGCATCTCGACACGACCGGGGCGCTCGCGGACCTGAGCCTGTGGCTCGAGCCCGGCGCCAACGGGAAAATCACCCTCCGTGTGGTGGATCCGGATCCTGGCGACCAGATCACGTTCAATCCGCTGTCGGCCGAGACGCCGGTCGCGCCGACGGTCGAGTCCACCGCGGTGAACACGGCGAATCTCGAGGACCCCGTGCCCACGCCGCCGTCCTCGACGCCGCCTCTGGTCACGTCCACGACGCTGGAGATCATCACGGGGCCGTCGAGTGCGCTCGTGTCCACCTCGCTTGGCGACGTCACGGTGCTGCTGAAGCGGACGGTGGACGGCGTCCCGAGTCCGCTCGTCGGTGCCAGCGTCGCCACCGGGATCCTGACGAACCCGTCCGGCGGACAGCTCTCGGGACAGTCGACCGTGACGACCGACGTCAATGGTGTGGCGACGTTCAGCGCGCTCAGCATCGACCGCGGGGGCCAGGGCTATCAGCTCGCGTTCACCGCCGCTGCGGCGGGCGCCGTGCCCGTGCCCTCGGCATTCTTCACGATCACGACACCGGCCGCACCCGACCCGACACAGAACGTGTTCGTCGTCACGACCACGGCCGACTCGGGCACCGGGTCGCTGCGTCAGGCGATGCTCGACGCGAACGCCACGACCAACGGCGTCGGGGGCCCGGACGTCATCACGTTCGGGTTCCGCCTGCCGGAGGTGTACACGATCACCCTCGCGTCGGCTCTCCCCGTCATCACCCAGCCGCTCATCATCGACGGCACGACGCAGGTCGGGTACAACCCCGACACCGGGCAGCCGAGGATCCACGTCGCCGGACCGGGCACGAACGACTTTTCAGGATTCGTGATCGGCAGCACCGCGCCCGACAGCGCGATCAAGGGGCTCTCGCTGACCGGCTTCGGTCTGCTGACACCGGCGGCCAACATCGCGGCCATCCGCGTCGGCGCGGCCTCGGTCGTGATCGAGGGCAACTGGCTCGGGATCAAGCCTGACGGCACGCCGGTCGCAAACCAGATCGGGATCTGGATCAGTGACGGGAGCGCCATCGTGGGCGGCACCGGCGGACCCTCGACGCGCAACGTCATCTCGGCCGGGCGGACCGGGATCTATGCGTCGGCGAGCACGGGATCGACCATCCTTGGCAACTTCATCGGTACGAGTCCTGACGGGTTGATCGCCCGTTCGAACTCGAATTTCGGCATGTCGCTCGCGACCGCGAATGTGACCAACACGGTGATCGGCGGTCCAGTCGTCGCGGGCGGATTCTTCGGCCCTGACTCTCCGGCCAACCTGATCGCCGGCAACGCCGGGGGCGGGATCCAGCTGGTCGACGTGTTCGACGACTCGATCGCCGGTCCGACCGGCACCCGGATCCTCGGCAACCAGATCGGGCTGGCGGCCGACGGGACCGATCTCGGCAACGCAGGATTCGGCATCCGCGTGGTCAGCGCGTCCGGCACCCAGATTGGCGAGCCTGGCGCCGGGAACGTCATCTCAGGTAACGGTTCATTCGACCCCGCGTTCGTGCCGTCCCCGGCGATGCCCGCGGATCCCGGATTCGTGTTCGGTCCGGGTATCTTGGTTGGCAACGGGCAGTCAGGCCCGCCAGCGGTCCGTCCGCTGATTCGATCCAATCTGATCGGCGTCGACCCGCTCGGGACCACGGCGCGCCCGAACGCCTATGCCGGCATCCGGCTGGATGCGCCCGCGACCGTCGGCGGAACGGGCCAAGGCGAGGGTAACCTGATCGCCGGAAACGGGCAGTCCCCTTGGTTCGGCACGGGCATCGCCGTGAACGCACCGGCGGGCGGTTCGATGATCCAGGGCAACACGATCGGACTTGGCGCAAACGGCGCTCCGCTCGGCAATGGGTACAGCGGCATCACGGTGCATGGTCCCTCCGCTGGTGCAGAAATCGGTGGCTCGGTGCCGGGAGCGCGCAACGTCATCTCCGGAAATGCGCACGCCGGCGTTGCCATCTACACCACGAACGCCAGCCTCCCCCAGAACGTGCTCGTGAAGGGCAACTACATCGGCACCGATGCGACCGGAGCCGTCGCGGGCGTCGGCAACGGCGTCTTCGGCATCAGTGTCTCGCACGGCACAGGGCACGTGTTCGGAGGCGACACGGCAGCCGACGGCAACGTGATCGCGGGCAACGGTGGTCCGGGCGTCGGCGTGACGGGCCCCGATACGCAGGCCGCGATCCTCTCGAACCGGATCTTCCAGAACGCCGGGCTCGGCATCGACCTTGGTGCCAACGGCGTCACGGTAAACGATCCAGGCGACGGAGACAGCGGCCCGAACGGCTTGCTGAACCACCCGACGCTTGTTTCGGCGAATCGCAACGCCACGGCCGGCACCACCGTGATTCCCGTGACGTTCACCGCGGCGCCAGACGTGACATACCGGCTGCAGTTCTTCACCAACGCCGCATGCGACGGGACGCACGGCGAGGGGGCTCAACTGTTCCACGAGGAGAACATCATGCCCGCCACCGGCGACGTCACGAGCGTCGTCAACGCTCCGCTCGTGCCTGAGGGCACCGTGCTGACGGCGACGCTCACGGCGTTCAGCGGCGGCACTGGCGTGACGTCGGAGTTCTCCGCCTGCCGGACGGCGACGACGCCGGAACCTCCGGTGTCGGTCGGCCCGGTGGGCGGCGGTGGCGGCAGCGCCTTCGCCATCAGCTGTGGGTCGGACTTTGCCGCCACAGCCCTGCGCGGCCGCGCGGGGGACGACATCGACCGTACGGAGCTGTGGTGCGCCCCGAAGACCAGCCTGGCTACCTCGGCCACCCTCTTCGGTTCCGTGGGCGGTGACGGCGGTACTGACTACGGCAGCCAGCTCACGTGTCCTTCCGGGTCCGCGATGACCGGCATCCACGGGCGCGCCGGGGAGGTGCTCTGGGGCGGCAACGTTGTGGACACGCTCGGTGTCGTGTGCACCAATCCCGTCACGAGTGCGGTGGTCAGCTCGGCGGCCGTGGGCAATGCCGCGCCGTTAGCCGTCCCGTTCACCCTGAGCTGTCCTGCAGGCAAGCAGGTGATCGGGATCTTCGGCGGTCAGGGCGGGCTGCTGGACCGCATCGGGATTGTCTGCCAGTGAGACGCTGGCCGTCGGGCTGCGGCATAATGGCCGCGGCCCCACAACCAATCCATGAACGACGCCTCGGACAACGAGACGCGCCTCGGTATGCCTGACGACGCCACGCGACTGCGCGGGGGCGAAGAAACAGGCACGGCGGCTCCCCTGCCGTCCATGCCGGCGGCCTCTTTCGAGCCGGGCGACGCCTTCGGCCAGCGATACCGCATTATCAAGGAGCTGGGCGCCGGCGGCATGGGTGTCGTCTATCAGGCCTGGGACGAAGTCCTCAACGTCGTCGTGGCGCTGAAGATCATCAGGCCCGACACCGTCTCGGACGCCGCGGCCGCGCGAGAGGTCGAGCGGCGCTTCAAACGCGAGCTCCTGCTCGCGCGCCAGGTGACGCACAAGCACGTCGTCCGTATCCACGACCTGGGCGATGTGGACGGCACGAAGTACATCACCATGTCCTTCGTCGAAGGTGAGGACCTGGTCGCCACACTGAAGCGCGAAGGCAAACTGCCCGTGCCGCGCGTGGTGCGGCTCGCGCGGCAGGTCGCCTCAGGGCTGGAGGCCGCCCACGATGCCGGCGTCGTCCATCGGGACCTGAAGCCGGCCAACATCATGGTCGACACCGAGGACCAGGCGCTGATCATGGACTTCGGGATCGCGCTGTCGGCCGGCGATCCGCGCGCGCGCATCGTCGCCGCGGCCGCCGTGGCCGGCGCGGGCGAGACGGTGCTCGCCTCCTCGGGCGCGACGACGGCCGGCAGCAGTGTTGTGAGCGGCGCCATCATCGGCACCCTCGACTACATGTCCCCCGAACAGTCGAAAGGGGAAACGGTTGACCATCGGTCCGACATCTACACGTTCGGACTGATCCTCACCGACCTGCTGCTCGGTCCGCGGCCGGTGCCCGAGGGGAAGACGGCGTGGGAGGCCTTGACGGATCGGATCACGCATCCCCCCGAGCCCCTCGCGGCGCGGAATCCGCAGGTGCCGCCAGGCTTCGACGCGGTCATCACCCGCTGCCTGCAGCTCGACCCCGCGGACCGCTTTCAGACCACGCGGGACCTCGTCAACGCGCTCGAGCGGCTCGACGACGACGGCAACCTGATTCCGGAGGCCCGGCGCTTCACGCCCAGGATGATCGCGGCTGCGGCGGTGCTCGTGCTGGCCCTGCTGGTCGGCACGTGGTGGGCGGCCAAGGGCGTGGCGCCGGCCGGACCGCAGGAGCCGGTGACGGTGCTCATCGCCGACTTCACGAATCAGTCGGGGGATCCGGTCTTCTCCGGACTGCTCGAGCAGGCGATGGCGGTCGGCGTCGAGGGCGCCGGCTTCATCAACGCGTATCCGCGCCGCGACGCGCTGAGTCTGGCCGGTCAGTTGACGCCGGGCGGCACGCTCACCGACGCGGCGGCCAAGCTGATCACACTCCGCGAGGGGCTGGACGTGATCATCGGCGGAGGCATCCAACCGCGCGGGTCCGACTACGCCTTGCGCGTGCACGTCACCCGGCCGTCAGCCGATCCCTCGGCGCAGGACGCGGTGCTGCTCGACTGGACGACCACGGCCGGCGGACGGGACGAGGTGCTCGAGGCCGTCGGCCGGATGGCGGCGCGCGTTCGCGACGCACTGGGAGACACCAGGGCCGGCAGCGGCGCGAGCGATGCGGAGACGTTCACGGCCGGGTCGCTCGAGTCCGCGAAGGCGTACGCCGAAGCACAGGAGCTGCAGTGGGCCGGCCAGTCGGAGGCCGCGATCGCGGCGTACACGCGGACGCTGGAGATCGATCCGAACTTCGGCCGCGCGCACGCCGGTCTGGCGGCGCTGTACGCCAACTCCAATCGTCCGCAGGAGGCGGAGGCGAGCTACCTGGCGGCGCTCCAGCATCTCGAACGGATGACCGAGCGCGAGAAATACCGGACGCGGGGCGGGTACTACCTGTTGACGCGCGCCAACGAGAAGGCGCGGGAAGAGTTCGAGGCGCTGGTGCGGGACTTCCCCGCCGACTCATCGGGCCTCGCCAATCTCGCGCTCGTCCACTTCTACCTGCGCGACATGAAGCGCGCGCGCGACGTCGGCCAGCAGGCGTCGGACTTCTATCCGAAGAACGTGGTCCGGAAGAACAACGTCGCGCTCTTCGCCATGTATGCGGGGGATTTCGGCGCGGCGGAACAGACCGCCCGGGACGTCCTCGAGTTGAGTCCGCAGTACGTCAAGGCCTTCGTGGCGCTGGCGGTCTCCCAGCTCGCCCAGGGCCGCAACGCCGAGGCCGCCGCCACCTACGAGCGGCTGGCGTCACTCGATTCGCCGGTTGCCCGATCGTTTGCCGCAACGGGTCTGATCGACCTGGCGCTGTACGAGGGACGACAGCAGGACGGCCTGACGCTGCTCGACGCGGCGATCGCGGCGGATCGCGCGTCGGGCGACCGCAACTCGTACGGACGCCGTCTGGCCCTGCGAGCGAGGCTCCTCGCCGAGCGCGGCAGCCGGGCGCCGGCCATCAGGGCGGCAAAGGAAGCCGCGGAGGCGAGCAAGGAAGAAGGCACCCAGTATCTCGCCGGCCTCGCGTTGATCCAGGCCGGCGACGTCGAGGCCGGCCTTGGCCTCGCGGCCGCTCTCGACAACCGCCTCGAAGACGAGCCACGCCTTCACGCGGCGCTGCTGCGTGGCGAAGCGGCGCTGGCCGCCGGCCGGACCCGTGAAGCCCACGCCTTCTTCACGGAGGCGATGAAGTTCGACGACACGTGGCTCGGGCGCTACGGTCTCGGGCGAACCTACCTGGCCCTCGGCGC
Source organism: Vicinamibacterales bacterium (assembly GCA_040881785.1). Lineage (GTDB taxonomy): Bacteria > Acidobacteriota > Vicinamibacteria > Vicinamibacterales > 2-12-FULL-66-21 > JACDCA01. The sequence continues at coordinate 11,467 of JBBECO010000119.1, read as the reverse complement.
GTTCCCGGAAGCCATCTCGGAGTTCGATCGGTGCCTGTCGCGCCGCGGCGAGGCCACCGCCGTGTTCCTCGACGACCTGCCGACCTACCACCTCCTCCCGCCGGTGCACGCGCATCTCGAGCAGGCGCGCGCAGGCACGAAGTCACCGTAGAGTGTGGCTTCCGCCTTCAGGCGGAAGCTCTCACCTGTTGGATTCAGCCCACGCCGGCGCGCCGATACGCGGCGAGCGCGTCGCTGTTGAAGCACGCGAACACCACGTGGCGCAGCGATCCTGGAATCTCGGCCTCGGCGCGCACGGTGGCCACGGCGATCCCCGTCGCGTCGGCCAGCGGGTACCCGTAGATGCCGGTGCTGAGGGCCGGAAATGCAATCGACGCCAGGCCCTGTTCGCGAGCGATCCGCAGGGATTGGCGGTAGGCCGAGGCGAGCAGCGCCGGCTCGCCGGCGTCTCCGCCCTGCCAGGCAGGGCCGACCGCGTGGATGACGAACCGCGCGGGCAGTCGAAACCCCGGCGTAAGCCGTGCTTCACCCGTGGGACACGGCGCCACCCGCGCACAGGCGTCCGCCAGCTCCGGTCCGGCCGCCCGGTGAATCGCGCCACACACGCCGCCGCCTGGCGCCAGCGCCGTGTTCGCGGCATTCACGATGGCGTCGGTCCCGAGCGTCGTGATGTCCACGATCCGCGCCTCGATGCGCAGCATCGGCTACATCCTGCAGGCGGAGGCGGGCGTCTGGCGCGCGCCGCCCGCCGGCGCAGGCCTCACGTCGAGATACTGCACGCGCGGCGGGATCGTTGGCGCCAGCGTGATCGACACGCGCAGATCTCCCCGCTCGCACTTCATGGTCCACTGGCCGCGCAGCCAGTTTTCGACCGCATCGAACGCCGCGGGCGCCGTGCACTGCCCCACCTTTGCGCGGAGATCCTCGATTTCCTTCCGGCGGCGGTCCTTCGACCGATCCAGGAACAGATTCATCGCGGCCATCTGGTCGGCCTGTGTGTCATCCCATGCGATCACCAGCCGCGAGACGGCGTCGCGCATCTCGACGAGCGCGGGAGACGGCTGTGGCCGCCGCGGCTGCAGGCCGCCGGTCTTCGCGAGCAGGTCGAAGGCATTGCTGACGACCCCGCCCCACCCGGTGTAGGTGACGTTGCCGAATGCGATGATGCCCACGCCGTACTCCGGCAGCCACTGCATCAGTGAGCCGTACCCGGGCAGACCGCCGCTGTGCGCCACGATATGGCTGAATGCACAGGATTCGCCGATCCGGAGCCCGGAGCCGTAGCCGCCGGCGTTCAGGTTCATCCCGCCGTCAGCCGTGCGCGACACGATCGTGGGGCGTGCGCGCCAGATCTGCTGCATCTCGCGGAGCGACGCGCGCCGAACGGGCCCCGTCTCGGCGCCATCCCTCGGGGGGAACGCGGCAAGGAAGGCGCCGACGTACTTCGACAGGTCCGAGACGGAGGTGAGCATGCCTCCCATGGCGCCGAAGGCGCCGTCCGGCAGCGGCGGCTCCTCCTTCCACGTGTTGTCTTCCCATCGGTATCCGTGGGCGAGCCGTTCGGCCGGCACGGCGCCGGGCTCGAGCGTCGTGGAGGTCATGCCGAGCGGCCGAAGGATGGCGTCCGCGATGTACTGCCGGTAGGGCGTGCCCGACGCGTTGGTGACGATGCGTCCGAGGATCGCAAAGCCGTAGTTGGAGTACTCATAGGCCACACCGGGAGCGTTCGAGAAAGGGATCCCGCGCTCGAGCATCCGCGTGAATGCCTCCTCGCTCTCGGCCAGCTGCTGGTCGCCCCAGGGGTTGTCTTCCGGAAAGCCCGTGGCATGCGACATCAGGTGGCGAACAGTCAGCCGGGGAGCATCCGACGTCGGGTACCGCAGGCCTTTCAACTCGGGCACGTGCCGTTCGGCGAGATCGTCGAGCGAGAGCTTTCCCTCGTCGCGCAGCTTGAGGATCGCCATCGCGGTGAAGCTCTTGGTCATCGAGGCGATGCGGAACACCGAGTCCCGCGTGACCGGCGCCTTCGTGGGCAGCTCGCGAGAGCCGGCGACGCCGAGGTGCGCCAGCTCGCCGTCGATCACGATGCCCCAGGCGGCCCCGGGCACGTGCGTCCGCTCCATGAAGGCGGCTACCAGGCGATCGATCTCCGGGAAGGCCGTTGCCAGCTTCGCGCGGCGGTCGGGCTCGGCAAAGGCCGCCGGCGGATGCGTGGGCTGCGCAGCGGCGGCCTGGGCGGCCACAAGGCTGGACGACGGCGTCGCGGCGGCGGCCACGATCAGCAGGAGCCCGAGCGAGCGGCGAATGAGTGAATCCATGCCGCCGATTCTACCGGGAGGGGTAGACTTACGTCACTCCCCAATCATGCACGACGACTTCGACCGCCTCGTCCTCCGTTCGATCGAGCGCGCCGCCCTCGGCGTCGTCGAGGACCTGCATGATCTCGAGCCTCAGCCCGGACAGCTCGTCGCGCAGTACCGCATCGTCGAACGCCTGGGCGCTGGGGGCATGGGGGTCGTCTTCAAAGCTGCAGACACCAGGCTTGGCCGCTTCGTCGCGCTCAAGTTCCTGCATCCGCTCACCGCCGATGATGCGGCCGGCCGCCTCCTGCTCGAGCGCGAGGCCCGCGCGGCCTCGGCACTCAGTCATCGCGCGATCTGTACGGTCCACGACGTGGATCTCGATCACCAACCCGCCTTCATCGCGATGGAGCTCCTCGAGGGGGAGACGCTGCGGGAGCGCCTCACGCGCGGGCCGCTGCCCGACGCCGAGGCGCTCGCGCGGGCGCTGACCATCGCGTCGGCGCTGGAAGCCGCACACGCGCGGGGCCTCGTGCACTGCGACATCAAGCCCGCCAACGTGTTCCTGACGACGAGCGGCGACACGAAGGTCCTGGACTTCGGCATCGCCAGGCTGAGGCGCGACGCGTTGACCCCAGACGCGGACGCCGAGGTCGTCGAGGCCGGCAGCCGCGCGTTCATGTCGCCGGAGCAGGCCCGCGGCGACGCACTCGATGGCCGCACCGACATCTATTCCTTCGGCGCGCTGGTGCGCGAGATGGTCGCCGCGCCCGGGGCGCGGCTCGCACGCGTGATCGCGACGATGATGGCGCCAGACCGCGAGCATCGGCACCAGACGATGGCGGACGTGGTGGCGGCGCTGACGGGACTTCAGCAGCACGCCTCTGCGAAGCCGCGCAGGCGTGCAATCGCGATGGCCGCGGCGATCGCCGCGACCGCCGCACTCGCCGGTTGGTGGACGGTCTCGCGCCCGGCTCCCCTGGCGGAGCGCGATCTCATCCTGATCGGCGATTTCGAGAACCGTACCGCGGAGCCCGCCTTCGACGACATCCTGCAGGATGCCGTCGCCGTGAAGTTCGATCAGTCGCCGTATCTGACCGTCGTGCCGGACGTGCGGGTGAAGGAAGCGCTGGCGCGTATGCGCCGCCAGCCAACCGAGAGGCTCACGCCGGCCGTGGCGCGCGAGATCTGCGAGCGTCTCGGCATCAAGGCCTTTACGGTGGCCTCGATCTACTCGCTGGGTTCGCGCTACATCGTCAGGCTGGACGTGATCAGCGCGGCGACGGGCGCGTACGTGGCGCGACAGCAGGTCGAGGCCGCCCGCCAGTCCGACGTCCTGGCGGCCATCGATGCAGTCGCCTCGGCCACCCGCCGTCAGCTCGGCGAGTCGCTGCAGTCGCTCGAGCGGTTCGATGTACCGCTGGCGCTCGCCACGACCGGATCCATCGAGGCGCTCCGTCTCTATCGGCAGGGTGTGCAGCTGGCGCTGGAGGGCACCAACGCCTCGCTGCGCGCATCCGGTCTGTTCCAGCGCGCGATCGATCTCGATCCGGAGTTCGCGATGGCGTATGCGAGGCTCGCCGCCGCATTCCGGAACCTGCGCGAATACCGCCGCTCGGACGAGGCCCTCCGTCAGGCCTTCGCGCGCCGGGATCGCCTGAGCGTGCGCGAGCGCCTGGAGATCGAAGGCCACTATTACAGCCGGGCGTCCGGGGAGATGAACAAGGCGGTCGAGAGGATGCTCGCCTGGACCGAGACCTACAAGGACGATCCGCGCCCCCAGAACAGCCTGATGGCGTACTACAAAGACCTCGGTCAGCTGGAGCTGGCGGCCGAGCACGGGGAGCGCGCCGTGGCGATCCAGCCGTCCGCGCTCTATCGGGCCAACCTTGCCGGGGCGTATGTCCGGACCGGGCAGTTCGACGTCGCGATCGCCGCCGCGGAGGCGACGATCCGCGTCAGCGCCGACAACGCGACGGCGCATCGCATCCTGCACACCGTCGCGAGAATGACCGGCAATGGACCGCTCGCCGCGCGCGAGGAGGCCTGGATGTCGCGCCGCACGCAGGATTTCAACTTCGTGTCGTACGAGGCCAACCTGGCGGGATCGGAGGGACGGCTGCGCGACGCGCGCCGGCTGTTCGCCCAGGCGATCCAGTTGACCGCGCGGGCCGGATTCGACGACCGCCCCGAACAGACCCGCGTCCGGCTGGCGCTGCTCGAGGCCTACACGGGCAACATGCAGCCGGCCGCGGCGCTCGCGCGCAACGTGCTCGCCACGAACCCGGCAGCGGTGATCGCGGCGGATGCGGCGTTCGTGCTGGCGCTCGCCGGCGATCGGCGGGGCACAGCGACGATGGACGGTCTGGTCAAGGAACGACCGGTGGACCAATACCTCACGCACCTGTGGCAGCCGCTCGTGGCCGGCCTTGGCACACACGCGGCGGGTGATCCGCTCGGGGCCATCGACACGTGGCGGCTGGCGGACACCTATGACCGGGGCGATTTCGCGTGGCTGCGGCCCTCGTATCACATCGGCCTGGCGTGGCTCGCGGCCGGTAAGAGCGACGAGGCCCGCACCCGGTTTCAGAAAGTGATCGACTATCGTGGCGTGCACTTCAACCGGCCGCTGTTCGCGCTGGCGCACCTCGGGCTCGCGCGGGCTCGCGCCGCGGGGGGGGATCCTGCGGCCGCGCGCGCGGCTTACGAACGGTTCTTCGCGGTGTGGAGCACGGCGGACGCCGACCTGCCGGTCATGCGCGCGGCGCGCAGCGAATACGCGCGGCTGCGGCGCGCGTCATAGCGCGAGCTCGGACTTCAACCACGCCTTCGCCCACGCGAGATCGCGATTGACCGTCGCGAGCGAAACGCCGAGCACGTCCGACAGCTCTTCCTGTTTGAGTCCGCCGAAATACCGCATTTCCAGCATGTCGCTCTTGCGCGGATCGATGGCGGCGAGCCGCTCGAGCGCGTCGTCGAGCGACACGATGTCCACGTGCGGCGAGGGGGCCGGCTGGTTCGCGGCCTCGTCGAGCGGCACGTGCTCAGCGCCGCTCCCGCGCTTCTGACGGTTCCTCGTGCGCGCGTGGTCCACCAGAATCCGGCGCATCGCGCGGGCGGCGAGCGCAAAGAAGTGCGCCCGATCGTTCCACGCCACATCCATCCGCACCAGCTCCAGATACGCCTCGTGTACGAGCGCCGTGTGCTGGAGCGTGTGGTCGCGCCGCTCCGTGAGGAGGCTCCGCTGCGCGAGCCGCCGGAGGTGCCCGTACACCATCGGCAGGAGCGCGTCGTGCGCCGCCTGGTCCCCCGCCTTCCAGCGGTGCAGCAGGGCCGTGACGGTGTGTTGGGTGACGTCGTCCGCCTTCAATGTGTCCGCATTTTATCCGCGTGAGAGATTCGAGCCCGGCTTATCGCTGTTAGTAGTGAGAGGGCTCCCCCCTCCCGATCCGTAGCCGCGGATTCGCTGGCGGCCAAATGGAAGGGACGTTATGAAGCGTAAGTCATTGTCTGTCATGGGTTTGTCGCTCGTGGCTCTCGCCGGTCTCCTGGTGCTTCCGGCTGCGGCCCGGGCCCAGACGATTCCTGAAGGGGGCATGACGGCGTGGGGTAACAACGCGTTCGTCATCAACTCGGTGCCCGCAGGCCTCACCGGCGTGCATGCGGTGGCCCCGGGGCGCGAGCACATTCTCGTCCTCAAGTACACGGGCATCGTCGAGGGGTATGGCAGTAACTCCGTCGGCCAGGCGACGCCTCCCGCCGGTCTGACGGGAGTCGTGGCCGTCGCCGCGGGCGACGTGCACAGTCTCGCTCTGAGGGCCGACGGCACGGTCGTCCAGTGGGGCGATACCAAAGTACCGGCTCCACCCGTTAACGCGATCAACATCGTGGCGATTGCCTCAGCCGGCAGCGCCAACGTCGCGCTCAGAGCGGACGGTTCCCTGGTGTCGTGGGGCTTCAACACCAACGGACAGCTCTTCCAGGCGGGGCCCGGTAGCTTCACGGCCATCTCTCTCGGGTACCATCACACCCTCGCTCTCAGGCCGGATGGCACCGTGGTGGCGGTCGGCTGCGGCGGCATTGCGTCCGGCGCATGCTTCATCCCGCCCGCGCTCAACAACAACATCACGGCCGTCGCTGCCGGCGCCTTTCACTCCATGGCGCTCAAGTCCGACGGGACCATCGTCGCCTGGGGTTGCGGCGTGAACAACTATGGTCAATGCTCTCCCCCCGCGGGGACGGGACACACCGTGATGGCGGCAGGTCTGCTGAGCAGCTGGGCGGTGCCCTCCAGTAACAAGATCGCCTCCTGGGGCTACAGCATCGGATTCCCGCAGCTCTATATCGACGCCGATGTGCTGGCGTCGCACACCAACCCCAATTTTTCCTCGGCCTATGCGGTTGCCGTCAACTCGCAGCCGCTGGCGCAGATGACCGCCAACGCCGGACCCGACCTTACGGTCTCGTCGAACCTCGTCGGCCAGGCGACGGTCACGCTGTTCGGATCGTCCGACTCTGTGCTGCCCGTCACCTACAGCTGGACGGTCAACGGCGTGGCCGTTGGCAACACGAAGAGCGTGACGGTCACGCTGGGGATCGGCATTCACACCGCGCAGTTGACGGCGACCAATGATCTCGGCAGCTCGACCGACACCGCTATGATCAGCGTGCAGATCCCCACCGTGAGTGGGGCGGAGGGACCGGCAGGGCCGCAGGGCGAGACGGGGCCGATGGGGCCGCAGGGTGTCCCCGGCAAGGAGGGACCAACGGGTCCGCAGGGCGTCCCCGGCAAGGAGGGACCGACGGGTCCGCAGGGCGTCCCCGGCAAGGAGGGCCCCATCGGCAAGCCAGGCCCTCAGGGCCTCCAGGGTCTGCCAGGGGTACAGGGCGACAAGGGGGACACGGGCGCCACGGGCCTGACCGGTGCGGCTGGTGCCATCGGTCCGATCGGGCCGAAGGGGGACGCCGGTGCCGCTGGCGCGACCGGCGCCACCGGGGCGCAGGGTCTAACCGGTGCGCAAGGCCCGCAGGGTCTGAAGGGGGACACCGGAGCGCCCGGCGCGACGGGGCCTCAGGGCCTGAAAGGTGACGCCGGTGCCATGGGCGCGCAGGGGCTGAAGGGCGACACGGGTGCCATGGGACCGACAGGTGCGGCCGGTGCAAAGGGCGACACCGGCGACGTCGGTGCGACGGGGGCAACCGGGGAGATCGGGGCCGTGGGTCCGACAGGTCCCCAGGGTCTCACCGGTCTGCAGGGTGAAACGGGCGCCGCCGGTCCTCAGGGAATTCAGGGAGCGATCGGGCCAGTCGGCCCGCAGGGCGACGCAGGCGCCGTGGGACCGCAGGGTCCGGTTGGTGCCGTCGGACCGCAGGGCGTGCAGGGTCTGGTCGGTCCCCAGGGTGCTGTTGGTCAGACGGGTGAAGGGCTCGTGGCGGGGTCGCTGCTGCTGCTTCCCGCGGGCATCGCACCGCCGGCGGGCTACTCGTTCCTGGGATCGACGACCTACATGCTCGATCAGAACGGGACGGCCGGCAGAGGCGCCAAGCCCGTGAAAGTCACGGTGAACATCTTCCAGAGAAACTGATCGCCTGTCGCAGGGCCGCGTCGTCCCCCGGGACGGCGCGGTCATTTATCACCGCAGGACGCCGTCCCCCGACGTTACAAAGCCGCCGGAGGCATGCCGTCCAGGAAATCGACGAGACCTGTTTCGAGCGAGTACTCCGCGCCGACGACCATCAGGCCGTCGTCGCGGATCAACTGCTCGAGCACGTCGGACCCGTGACGCAGATGATCGACCGACGCCCGGATGTTGGCGCGGACGGCCTGCGCGGCAAGGGCCTCGAGGTCGTGCCGGAGATCGGTCCCGAGCAACGCCTCGACCGAGGGACGCACGCGGTCCACGATCGAGCGCAGATTGCGCGACTGGTTCTCTTCGGGCCGGCGCAGCTCCTCGATCGTCGCCGCGATCGCCCCGCACTGCGAGTGCCCGAGCACGACGACGAGCCGCGTGCTGAACCGCGCGGCCGCGAACTCGACGCTGCCCACCTGGGAGGGGGCCACGATGTTGCCGGCCACGCGGATGACGAAGAGGTCACCAAGCCCCTGGTCGAAGACGATCTCGGCCGGCACCCGGGAATCCGAGCAGCCGAGGATGATCGCGAACGGATCCTGACCGGCCGCCAGCTCGGTGCGCCGGTCGTGTCCCACGAAGACGTCGGGACCTCGCGCGTCCGACGCGAACCGGAGGTTGCCTTCCCGAAGCCGCTCGAGTGCGTCGCGCGCCGGGACCATGGCTTACCGGTCCCCTCCGCTGCCGCGGGAAGAAACGTGAGTCGGCGCAGGCATAACAGAGGACAGATTATCTCACCCCACCGCGACCGGCCCGGGCGCGAGGGCGCCGGATCGTCGCGCAGGCGGATCGATGAGCCCGCTCAGCTCCGCGCCGCGCATGCGGTACAGCAGCACCGCGGCTATCGTCCACGCCAGGCCCACCGTCGCCCATCCGACCAGTGATCCGCTGAACGTAAAGGCGTTCGTGGCGCCGGGCACCGCCGCCGGCACGATCCCGGTGGTGTTGTTCACCGAGGCGTGCATCAGCATGACGAGCAGCAGGCTGCCGTTGGTCTTCCAGTACAGCCAGGCCATCGCCACAGAGAGGGCGGTCACGTGCAGCAGGTACAGGGGGAAGGACTGTCCGGTGCTCCCCGTCCCTGCGAGCAGGAACAGCGGCAGGTGCCACAGCGCCCAGATCACGCCGAGCAGGAGGCCGGCGCCGCCGAGACCCAGGCGCGCGGCGAGACGCGGAAGCGCATAGCCGCGCCAGCCGATCTCTTCCCCAGCCTGCACCCACATCGACACGAGAATGCCGCCGAGCATGAGTATCCACGGCGTGTCGCCGAACGTCGGCCAGGTGCCCGTGACGACACGATGCACGGCCGCGGCCGTCAGCTTCGTCGCTGCCATGAAGCCGAGGGCAAAGACGTAATACCGCGCCGGCACCTGCCACCGCCCGATCCGCGCGAGCATGCACTCCACGCCCGGACGCCCGTCGCGCCAGAACGTGAGCGCAACCGCGGCCAGCGCCGGAGCGACGACGCCCAGCAGAAACACCGGCCCACCAGGACCGAGGAACCCGTTGGAGGCCGGCGCCAGCTGCGCCGGCAGGACCCACGCCAGCCAGGTGATCGTGAAGGTGAGCAGAAAGAACGCGAACAGGTCCATGCCGCGTGACCCGCAGCCGCCGCTACTCGGCCGTGGTCGGATCGATCATCGTCTTGACTTCGGTGATCTTGTTGGCGGGAAATCCGCCCTGCTTCGCGTGGTCGAGCAGCATCTGTTCGTTCGGGGCGCGGTAGACGCACATGATCTGGTCGTCGCTGACGTAACTATGGACCCACTGGATCTGCGGCCCCATGGTGTTGAGCACGCTGCAGGATTTCTGCGAAATGGCCTTGAGCTCGGCGGCTGTTAGCTTCCCGGCACCGGGAATGTCACGCTGAATCAGATACTGGGGCATCGGTGTCTCCTCATAACGGGGGGATTTGCGAACGCAATCAGCCGCAGATCATGTCATCGGTGACGCTGCGCCGCAAGCGTTGCGTGATCCGCGGCTGGCCACGAGGCGAATGCCACGAACCACAACAGGCCGAGATTGGCCAGCGGGACCACGGCCAGCACACTCAGCCACGGCGAGAAACCGACACGCGTGCAGATGCGTGCGGCGGGCCATATGACCGCGCCGAGCCCGGCGACGATCAGTGAAAGAACGATCAGTTCCGGTGGACCGATGCTGCTAAACATGAGGCAAGGATATGCGATCATCCGCTGGTCATGGAGCGATTCGAGGCGCGGTCGTTCGCGGGCGTTCCGTGATGCGTGTCAACGCCCGCCCCCCTCGAGGAGCGCCTTGAGGCGCGCGAGATCTTTGCGATTGGCGCGGCGCATCGCGTCGGCCATGAGCCGCGCCGCCAGCGACCGGGATTTGGACGGCGTGCCGCGGTTTCGCAGCGTCATGCTCGTGTGACCCTCCGGCGTTGCCGTCCAGGTATAGGTCGTTTCCATCGGAAACGGCCCTTCGGCCGTGCGCATGACCACCCGCTCCGGATGCAGGAGCTCCACGATCTCGTAGGTGTAGGCGAGCCGGCGGCCCAGAACATGCGCGACGAAGGCGACCCGGGTCCCCACGCCGGCCGGCCGCGGCGTCTTCCACTCGACGCTCTTGATGTTGGCGTACCAGACAGGCGCGTGATCGGGATTCGCCGCATACGCGGCCACCTCGTCCACGGAGCGTTCAATCGTGATCTCGGTCAGGATGTCGACGGTCATGGTCGATACTCGCAACGGGCGGATCGTCTTCTTCTTGATGACCCGGTATCCTCTCAAGGGCTGGCCCGATTGGTGGAAACGAGTTCGATCTTGGCACAACATCGGTACCGATCGTCGGCTGCAACGGCTGTTAGCCCGCGGCTCGTTCTCGCTCGGACCCGGCGCTGCCGACTCGCGAAATCCACAAGTGGTTCAAGAACGCAAGAGGCCCGAGGACGAGGATGAAGCCAGTCCATGTGAGGCCCGCGATCGCCGCGTTCCAGCTGTCGAAGAACACTCATCACGATGTGCTTTCCTTCTCGCGCGACTCGAAACCCAGCCTTCTGCAAAGCATGCACGGCGTCGCGGTGATTGACGCCAGGGATCGTCGGCACGTCAGCCCGCGACCTCGACCTCGCGTACCTCGCCTCCCTTCGTCAGCTCGTCCCGGACTGCCAAGTACTCCCGGATGGCGTCTTGGATGTTAACCAGGGCTTCATCTTCGGTCTTTCCCTCCGACCAACATCCAGGCAATCCTGGGCACGACACCGCGACCCCCTCCTGGCTTTTCTTCAGCAGCACTTTGTATTTCATGTGTTCTCTCGTCTTACATCTTGGCCGTCTAACTCTTATTGAAGTAGACCGCGAGCCCATGCTCCGGTCGGCCCGCAGGATAACACGGGCCCTTGAGCGAGACCCGCGTCTAACGACTCCCCCGCCACCGACTTCCGGCCGTCGTCGACACCGGGACGGCGTGTTACCGTGCGGGTAACCGGGTCTTGTGGCGGGATAATTCGGCGGGTCCGCGAGGGGGCGCCAGAAATCCGCGGGCCGCCCACGTTATGCCGCGAGCGCGGTCGGG
>JBBECO010000118.1:0-4284 GCA_040881785.1 Vicinamibacterales bacterium | reverse complement strand
GGTGCCACGGGCTTCAGGGGCACCGTCAAGGACCCGATCAGGTCCGCGGTATGGTCGTAGAGGATCACCTTGAAGGATGCCGGCTCACCCGTGAGCCGCATCGTGAGATCCAGCGTCGTCCCGTCGCGCATGAACCGCTCGTAGTTCGGCTCGGTCAGCTTGAGCTCGAGGGTGTATCCCATCTCGCCGATGATCGCCTCCCTGCGGTCACCGGAGAAGGCCACCAGTTCGACCTTGCCGACGTGGAAGCCGTCGATCAACTGCAGCTTGATGGCGCCCGCCGGGATCCGGAGCGACGCCGACAGGACGTGCCTCTCGCCGCTCGCCGCGACGGTTGGCTCGCCGACCGACAGTTTCAGATCGTCGATGTTCCGTGGCAGGTTGGCCGCCGAGGCGATGCGCGTGTAGGCGAGGTAACGCTGCCGGTCCATCGGTGCGCTTTCCCGGCGGCCGGCGTAGCCATGCCGGTACAGGACCTGCGCCCCTTTCCGATTCACCCGCACCTGGATCCGCCGGTACTTCCCGTCCCACGCGTTGTTCGAGGGGGAGTACCCGAGCAGGTACTGCGCGCGCGTCGTATCGTCCAGCAGTTTGAAGAACGCGTCCCCCGTCCGGATCGTGGTCATCTGGCCGCCGGTGAGCGCCGCGATCTGTCGCGAGCTCTGGTTCTGAAAGACCTGCCCGAAGGCCGGGGCCATCACGACGCGGCCCCGCGAGTTCAGAACCTGCGCGGGCGGGGTGCCGTAGGTGTGGATGATGTCCACGGTCACGCGGGCGTCGTTGGCCATCGAGGCGATGCTGCTGGCGTCTTCCAGCCGCGGCAGGAACAAGCCGGTGGGCGAGATGAACACGAGGTGCTTTTCGCCGTCCAGCCAACGCAGGTAGCGAAGGCCGGCGTACAGGTTCCCGAGGTCCGACCGCGTGTCGAAACTCTTCTGGACGTACTCGTCGAACCCGTAGTCCAGCATGGCGGCTTCGTCGATCGCGGACTGGTCGAACGGGGTGGCGAGCCCCGCCTGCTGCCGCTCGGTGGCGAGCTCGGCGCGCTGGATCAGGTCGCGGTTCTTCCGCTCGTCATCCGCGATGCGTGCCGAGTCCGTGATGCCGGTGGCATCGACCGTGCGCGAGGTCAGCGCGCCGGGCACGCGGAAGATCCCGTCGATCTCCGCCTGGATCGGCGCCGGGATATCGCTCCCGCCGTACACGGCCGCGAGGCCGCTGAAGTGGTGCTTCAGCTTCGCCTCGATCGACTGGTGTTTCTTCCAGTAGCGATCGAGCGTCTCGATCACCTTCGTGTGGTCGGTCGTGAAATCGGTGGAGCGGTTGTAGGCGAGCACCGACACCTGGTCCTGCGGCAGCAGGCGCTGCTTGACGAACCGCATCGCCCCCTCGACGCCCTTCACGGGACCGACCTGCCGGCCGCGTCCCAGGACGATGAGGAAGATCCGCTTGTTCTGCGGCGTGACCGCCTCGCCGAGCGGCTTCCTCAATGCCAGCGGCGGATCGACGGCGGCGCCTTTGGCCGGCTCGAGGGCCTGGAACGAAAAGTGGACGATCTTCTGGGGGACGCCGTCCTCGAGGACGGTGAAATCGGACGGCGTCAGGTCCGTGATCGGTTTGCCGCTGCGGTCCACGACGCGGACGTCGACAGGAACGACGGTAGTCCCGCTGCGAAACGTGGGGGGAGGCTGGGTCTGCTGCTGCGCTGTCAATGCGGCTGCGCACAGAACGCAGAGCACTACGGCGTGAAGACGTCGTCCGACCATGGGACCCCCAACTGGCAGTGGCTGGCGAGCACAGGATACCTCACCGCGGCAGCGCGGAGGTCCAATTCAGGACGACGGCCGCGGGCTGCTCGGCCGCGCGCGAGAGGGGCGCGAGCACGAGGAAGCGCTGACCGTCCTTTGCCGGACGGTACCGCCCGCGGACCGTCACCGTGGCGAACCGCGCCTGGAAGAGCGGCACGGGAACGCCGGGGACGAACGTCCCCCCGAGCCGCACCGGCACCGACATGACCCGTGTCCCGGCGCGGTAGAACAACTCGCGGCCATCAGCTCGCCAGAACGGCTCCACGCCCCCTGCGGTCGAGATCCGCACCTTGTTGAGCGCCTCGGGAAACTCCTGAACGTAGATCTCCATGACGCCGGATTCGTCGGACTGATAGGCGATGTACTTGCCATCGGGCGAGAAGGTCGCCCACAGCTCGGCGAACTGCGTCTTGACGAGGGGGAAGGGCTTCTTCTCGCCGTCCATGGGCAGAGCCATGATGTCCCACCCCGTGTCGCCCAGGCCACGGACCGAGAACAGGAGGTGCCGGCCGTCAGGTGACCAGTCGGAGACGAACTTCTCCCCGGCGTCAACGAGCAGCGGCTCCGCCTCACGGGTACCCGAGGCGTCCTTCATGTACAAGTCGCCGGGGCCCTTCGCGCGCGAGGTGTAGACGATCCGCCTTCCCTCCGGCGACCACAGCGGATTCAGCTCCGGGGCGGGATCGAAGGTGAAGCGAGACGACACGCCGCGCTGCAGGTCCCGGATCCAGACGTCGCCGCCGGCGGATCCGTCCGTCAGGTCGTAGGCCAGCCGCGTCCCCTCGGGCGAGATCGACATGTCGCGATAGTCGCCAGGCGCCTCGATGCCGGGCGTCTCCTTCCCGCTGCGATCGACCCAGAGCACCTGCGTCCCGGCCAGCTCACCGCCGCGGAACACCAGCACGCCATTGCGAGAGGCGGAAAACGACGCCAGACCGAGGGTGCCCGTGCCGAGGCCTTCGCCGACCGGCACAGGCTCGGCCTCGAGCGCCAGCGTCCGCGCATTGAACTTCTGCGCGACCAGCGTGCGGTCCCTCACGAACAGCAGATAGCCCGGCTCCGCGTACTGCACGCGCGTCGTCGTCTTGAACAGCGTTTTGACGTCCGTCGAGTCGAGCGTTCCCACCATGAGCGTCATTTCCGGGGAGCTCGGGCTGACGAGGGTGAACAGGAAATGGCGGCCGTCAGGCAGGAACTCCGGCCAGCCCGCGCCGAGCGTCTCCTTGTCGTCCTCTCCGAACACGAGCGGCTGCCTGACGCCGCCGGCCGCATCGACCCGCCACAGGGGATCGGCTCCCCGCCCGTCGAACAGGATCACGCCTTCAGAGCTCCAGCTGCCGTCGGCGCCGTACTGCGCATCGCAGATGACCTGCGGCGGCCCGCCCGAGATGTCCACCTTCTTCAGCTTGCCGCCGGCCACGAACGCGACGAAGCGGCTGTCTGGGGACCAGAACGGCCGCAGCACGCCCTCGGTGCCGGGCAGCGACCGCGCCTCGAGCGCATCCAGAGGGCGGATCCAGATCAGGCGCGTGCCGTCAGCAGTACCGGCAAACGCGATGTGGCGGCCGTCCGGGGACACGACCGGCGGACTCGGGTTCTGCACCGCGGCGGGGGTCACGAGCGGGAAACGAACGACCGGCGCGGGCTCTGGGGCCCGCTGGTTCCAGGCCACGGCAAAGCCGATCGCCGCCACGGTTGCAACGACGCAGGCCGCCCAGGCCAGGTGCTCGCGCACCTTCCGTCGTCCGCTGACGACGGCCGGCAGGCCGACCTTGGATCCGCCCTGGGCCACCCACTGCAATTCGGCGGCAACGTCGCGCGCCGTGTGCCAGCGGTCCTCGGGATCCTTGGCGAGGCAGCGCGAGACGATGCGCTCGAGCGCGGGCGGTGTCAGCGGGACGAGCTCCTCGATCGGCCGCGGCTTGGTCGCGAGCACCGCGGCCATGATGCTGGAGGAGGTCTGCCCGTCGAACGCGCGCGTGCCGGTGATCAACTCGTACAGGACGCAACCGAACGCAAAGATGTCGGTGCGCGCATCGACCTCGCGCGCCTCGATCTGCTCGGGCGCCATGTACTGCGGGGTGCCGACGACCGTATGCGCACCGGTGAGCGCGGCCACGGTGGCCTGCTCGCCGGACGCCGACACGCCCGCTGCGGCCGCCGCCCCGACACCGGAGGCCGCCAGCTTCGCCAGGCCGAAGTCGAGCAGCTTGATGCCCTGCTTCGTCACCATGATGTTGGCCGGCTTCAGGTCGCGGTGCGTGATGCCCTTGCGGTGCGCGGCATGGAGCGCTTCGCAGATCTGGATCCCGTAGGCGATCGCCTGCGCCACCGGCAGCGGCCCGGCGATCGGCTGCCCCTCGATGAACTCCATGACGAGATAGCCGCTGCCCTCGTGCTGGCCGACATCATAGAGGGTGCAGATGTTCGGATGGTTCAGCGCCGAGATCGCGCGGGCCTCCCGCTCGAAGCGCTC
>JBBECO010000117.1:0-4327 GCA_040881785.1 Vicinamibacterales bacterium | reverse complement strand
CGCCGCTTCGCCGGCTCGCTCCGTTCGCGTGGCTCATTCGCTGGCGCTCATTCGCATCGCGATTTGTCAGATGCGTTTTAGCGTAGCAGCGCGTTGAAGAGCAGTTTGAAGGTGCCGTGCGGCTGCGCGCGGTGGAGGATCTCAGGCCCGTAGAGGACGACGCGTCCCTTGCCGACCGGGACCTCCGCCGCCGCGATTCCACCCTTCAAGTAGTGCTGTCCCCACGCCCAGCCGCTCTCGAGCGGCGTCTCGGTCTCGAAGGTCGCAATCGTGCGCACGGTGGCCGGGGCTCCTGCCTTCAATCGAAAGACCGGACTGTTGTTGAAGAAGACGTGGGTCTGTTCCTTCATCCCCGCGGCCAGCGGATGCGTCGTGTTCACGGTGGCCGTGAGCACCGACCCCGGCACGAAGTACTTCGCGCGCGGCAGAGGCTTACCGTCCTCGACGAGGTGATCCTCGAGCGGGAGGTTGAAGTGCTCGACGATGTTCTCGGCGGAGCTGCCGATGGCGATGAGGGTGCCGCCCGCTTCGACGAACGCGCGCAGCTGCGGGATGGTGCGCTCGGCGGTCATGCTGCCGACGTGCGAGCGGAATTCCGCGGGGACGTCCAGTTCCGACTCCGCCTGCCCTGAGCGAGCCCCGGAGGGGCGAGTCGAAGGGCCGCGGCCTCCCCGGCCGGTGCCGCTCGCGACGGGTGGGATCGCGCCGGTCACGAAGATCAGCGTGTCGAACTTCGCATTGAGCCTGCCTGCATCGAGCTCCTGTGCGAACACACGTGAGAAGGGAAACTCGAACTGCTCGAGGATCCAGCGCGTCCAGCCTGACGGCATGGAGCCGCCGTAAGTGTCCCAGAGGCCGATGCGTGCGGGCACGATTCGCGTGCCTTTGCCCGCGGCCGTGCCGAAGGATGTCTCAGTCGCGAAGACCGTGCGCCCGGCTTTCAGCAGTCGGTTGAGCGCCGTAAAGCTGTCGTTCACTCGACGGTCGAGCGGCGCGGTGGTCCCGACCTGCGGCGGCGTCACGTTCCACTCGGTCACCTTCTCGAACGGTCCCGCGAACGGCTCGAGGATGCGGTCGAACTCGACGCCCATCTGGAACGCGAGCGTCCAGCCCGCGTTGTCGTACGGCGGCGTCGGCGGCGCGCCGGGATACGGGATGACGTTCGGGTGGTCCTGCGGCTCGAACATGTCGATGACGTGCGGCCGGAACGCCTGCGCGGTCATCACGACGAACGATCCCGCCGGATACGACTTGCCCTGGACGTCGAACGCGCGCGTCGCGCGGTGGACCGTCACGTTCACCTCGCGCAGTGCGTTGATGAACTTGACGGCGGTGGGGAAGTCGGCCTGGCCGGCTGGGATGATGTAGCCGCGCGGATCGCGGCGCTCCGGCGTCCGCAGCGCGGCCCACGCGTTCGGATCGGTGGCGTTGATGCCCGCGAGCCGTGACGGCGACGGCGTCCAGGTGTCCTCGCTCCCGCGCTGGATCGCGCGCTGTCCCATCTTGAAGATGTTGAAGAGCAGGTGCTCGCGGTTCCGCGACGCGTAGTCGATCACCGCGCGGTTGAACGACATCGAGTAGTCGATCGACTGGCTGAACTTCCACTCCTGCGGCGCGATGGGATACGGGTGGTCGCGGTTCGGCAGCTGCCGTTCCGGCCGGAACGGGATCCGCATCGGCGTCGGGTTCCCGATCGTTTCGGTCAGGATCGCGATGATGTTGTGGAAGTTTCCCGTGTTCCGGATCCCGCCGTTCCACCACCCGTCGTACGGTCCGCCCGACGCCATCGTCATGCCGGGCTTGCCTTCCGAGGCGAGCCGCTGGTGCATGTGCGTGCCGAGCGCCTGCAGGCCGAGGATCAGCAGCGGATCGAGGTTGTAGTTGTACGGATCGCGCTGCGGTGACGACCAGGCGACCGTCCCCGCCGGGCCGCTCTGGTGGTGGTTATAGAGGATCTGCGGCATCCAGTCGTGATAGAGCACGCGGTTGATGTTCTCGGTTTCCTTCTGCGTGGAGGCGAAGAAGTCGCGGTTGTTGTCGTGGCCGATGTACTGGTGGTACAGCCGCGGGAGGCCCGCGGAGGAGCGCTTCGCGGGATCGGGATTGCGCATGTACCAGTCGGCGACCAGGTCGTGGCCGTCCGGATTGGCGTGGACGAAGAGGATGATGCAGTCGTTCAGGAACCGTGTCGTCTCGTCGTCCGTCCGGCTGACCATCTCGTACACGATCTGCGTCAACTGTTGCGCGCCGAGCGTCTCGTTGGCGTGCAGGCCGCCGTCGATCCAGACGACCGCCTTGCCGTCCTTCGCCAGCGCGCGCGCCTCGTCATCCGTGAGCCCTTCGGCGTAGGCGAGCCGGCGTGAGATGTCGCGGTACTTCTCCAGGTTCCGATGGTTCTCGGGCGACGTGACGATGGCCATCAGGTGAGGACGGCCTTCGGAGGTCTTCCCGATCTCCTGGACCACCATCCGGTCGGATTCGGCGTCAAGCTTCCGCCAGTAGTCCGCGAGCTGTGTGTAGTTGGCGAGGTGGTAGTCGGCGCCGATGTCGAAGCCGAACTGCTGCCGCGGCGTGGTGACGCGCGTTTGAGCGGCGAGGCTCAGCGTGACCAGGACGAGCAGGGACACCGTAGCGCAGGCCTTCAGGCCTGCCGTTGTCGTGCGCATGGCCGGAAGTATACGGCCGTCACGGGCTCACCGCAGAGACCGCCAAGAACGCAGAGGAACCATCCCAATCGTCCTCTGCGCGCTCTGCGGCCTCAGCGGTGAAGCCGTGACAGCCGTCTGGCGCCCGACCTGAAGGTCGGGCCTACCTGGGGACCGTCATCCCGGGTAGTTGTGCTATCCTCCGCTGAAATTCACGGCCGCGGCGCGCGGCCGATCTCGGTGACCCGGCACGGTGTCCGGGAGGGAGCAAGACGATGGCACGCAGGACGTCCTCGACATCCCCTCACATCCGCATCGTTGAATCTTCCGCCACCGAGCTGCGGCTGACCGAAGCCCGCGCGTTCGTGGCCGCGCAGATCGCCGCGGCGTCGGACGTCCACGTCGTCGGCGCCTCGCGTGGTGCGGTGGACGATCTCGCGCGGTCGATCGCCGCGACGGCCGGAGCCACGATCGGCCTGCACCGTTTCAGTCTCACGCAGCTCGCGGCGCGGCTGGCCGCGCCGGCGCTGGCCGCGGACGGCTTTGCGCCGGCCACATGGCTCGGCTCCGAGGCGGTGGCCGCGCGCGCCGCCTTCGATGCGCAGCAGGCGCATGCGCTCACGTACTTCGCGCCGGTCGCCAGGACCCCCGGCTTTCCCCGCGCGCTCGCGCGCACGCTCCAGGAGCTGCGCCTGGCGGATCTCCGGCCGGAGGCGCTGGCGCCGCTGCCGCTGGGCGGTGCGGATCTGGCCGTGCTGCTCGAGCGCTTCGAACAGCAATTCGCGACGGCGACCGCGCGCGATCGCGCGACGCTCTTCAGGACCGCCACCGATGTCGTCACCCGCGGACAGGCGGCCGGCATCGATCTCGCCGCGCCGCTGCTGCTGCTCGATGTGCCGCTCGACTCACGTGTCGAGTTCGCCTTCGTGCGCGCGCTCCTGACCGCCGCCCGTGCGGTGCTCGTCACGGTGCCGTTCGGCGATATCGCGGCGCTGGAACGGTTCACGACGCTGGAACTCACCCCGGAGCTGCTCGTGCAGACCGGCGAGGCCGACCTGGTGGCGCTGCGGCGGTACATGTTCGCGAAGTCGAAATTGAAGGCCAGGTCGCCCAAAGGGGACGTCAGGTTCTTCTCGGCGCCGGGCGAGGGACGCGAAGCCGTCGAGATCGCGCGGCGCATCCTCGACGAGGTCGAGGCCGGCGTGACGTTCGACGAGATCGCCGTGTTCGTCCGCTCGCCGGAGCGCTACGTAGGTCTGCTGGAGCATGCATTCCGGCGGGTAGGCTCCGGACCTTCTGGACCGTCCGGACCCTCGGACCCCAGGGGCATTCCCGCGTACTTCGACCGTGGCACGCGCCGCCCTCACCCCGCCGGCCGCGCGTTCCTGGCAATCCTCGCGTGCCGCTGCGAGAAGCTCTCGGCCCGCCGCTTCGCAGAGTACCTCTCGCTCGCACAGGTCCCTCAGCTCGACGGCACGAAACGCGACTTCAACTTCGTCGTCCCGGATGACGAGGTGCTCGAGGGGATCCGCGAAGCAGCGGAGGGGCTGCTGGTGGAGTCCGATGACGAACCGGGTCCCGGGCTGTCGGCATCCGCCTTCGCCAAGGCTCCGGCGGACAGGTCCCACACCCCGCACCCCGCATCTCACACCCCGCACCCCGCATCTCACACCCCGCACCCC
>JBBECO010000116.1:0-4401 GCA_040881785.1 Vicinamibacterales bacterium | reverse complement strand
GGCGTGGAGTCGAGCGCCACGGAGACGGTCAGCGTATGGCCGTCGATCACCGGCACGCGATTGGTGTGCGCGCTGACCGTCATGGCATGCGGCTCGACTCGCTCCCCGGACAACTCACCGAGGATCTTGTTCGCCTCGGTCTCGATCTTCTCTTCCTCACCTCCGCCGATCTCCGGAATGATGTTGCCGACGATATCGAAGGACGGGACGCCTGGATAACCGGCACCCGAGACGGCCTGAAGCGTCGTGGTCAGCACCGAGCGCAACCCGAAGGCGCGGAGCGGCGCCAGCGCCATCGCGAGCACGACCGTCGAACAGTTGGGATTGGTGACGATCGCGCCGCGCCAGCCGCGCGCGCGCCGCTGGACGTCGAGGAGCGCCAGGTGATCGGGATTGATCTCGGGGATGAGCAGCGGCACGTCGTCCATCATCCGGAAGCTGCGCGCGTTGCTGACCACGATATGCCCGGCGGCGGCGAACGCCGGTTCGATCGCTGTCGCCGCGGCGGCGTCGAGGGCGGAGAAGACGAGACGCGGACCGTTGCCCGGCGTGCACGCCTCGACGCGCTGCCCGTCCGTGATGCGCGGGACCGGCCCGCCGAGGCGCCAGGTGGCCGCTTCGGCGTAAAGGCGGCCTTCCGAGCGCTCGCTGGCCGCCAGCCAGGCGGGACGAAACCACGGATGGCCGTCGAGCAGGCGCAGGAACTGCTGCCCCACCATCCCTGTCGCTCCGAGGATCCCGACGTCCATCGCTGCCTTCACGCGTGCTCCGTTAAAACGAAAAAACCCGCTGCCTGTGTTGTGCAGGCCGCGGGTTGCATGGATGCCTTTGAGTTGTCGCTTCAGCTCACAGACGCGCGCACACCGCCGACCTGCAGGGTCGCTTGACCCGCTTTCGATCCGCCGTGCGTTTCATCGCGTCGAACATCTGGGGCGAGACTATACCCGGCGCACCGCGCAGCGTCAAGAGAATCGGTCATCGGTGGTCGGTAACCGGTAACGATCAGCGATTCGTGATTAGCGATTCGTGATTAGCGATTCAGGATCAGCGATTCGCGATTAGCGATTCACCGACCCACCCGGAACGCGATCGTCTCCTGCGCCGTGCCGGATTCGCTCTTCGCGTTGAACTCGATGAGGTACTCGCCGGCGGCGAGCGACGACAGCGGCAGTTCGGTCTCGAACAGGCCGTCACTCGCGAGCTGGAACGGCAGCTCCGACATCGTGGTGCCCGCGCGGTTCAAGAGCTTGCCGGTGACGGCCGGCGCGACGCCGCCAGGGCCGTAACTCTCCACGCGGACCAGCAGGCGCTCGGTGCGGCTGAAGGCCCGCTCGACAACCGGCGCGGCATTCGCGTTGGCGCGGATCACCTGGATGTCGCGGACGGTGCGCCCGCGGTAGATGCGCGGTGTGCCGAGGGCGACCTGCACCTGCGTGTAGTCGGGCACCGTCAGCTCGCGGACCGAGGCGTCGAGCACCTCGCCGTCCTTCCCTTCGACCATCATCTTCAGCTGGAGCTGCCCGGGCGCGACCTCGAAGCTGGCGCTGCCGCCGGCGCTCGTCCCCGCGGCTGCCTCGTCCGGCACACGGCCGCGGAAGACCGGCTGGCCGTTGGCCGCGACCGCCGTGAGCAGGACCCGCGCCGCGGGTGTCACCGCGCGCGTCCCGGCTTCCACACGGCCCGGCTCCCAGACGACCGTCACGCGGCTGCGTCCGGCCTCGCCACGTGCCGTACCGACCCAGAACCGGGCCGCGCGACCGCCGGGAGGTTCGGCCAGCAGGCTGAGCGCCCGGGTGACGGCGACGGGCGCGTCCGGCTTCGGCGGGGCCGTGGCGCGCGCGATATCGTCCTTCGTCAGCGCCCAGTACCCCTTGCGCGCCCGAACCTGCACGCCGCGGCGTGAGACCTTGACGTCGATCTCATGGAACCTGCCGTCGGTGGGCATGCGCGACGAGGTGTAGCCCAGGAGGTAGTAGCCGCTCGAGTCGCGCATGATCTGCTTCATGCCGACGGCCAGGTCGTTCCGGTTCACGATGGCGCGGCCGTCCGTGTTGTTCGAGAGCGTGTGCAGGGTGTCGAGCGAGGACTTGAGGCCCACGGAGTCGGACTCGAGGTTGATCCCTTCATTGATGCCGTACTCGAAGACCGCCAGCCCGCGGGGATCGACCGAGTAGATCGACGTGTTCTGGGTGTTGACCGTCTGGAAGACGTCGCGCAGGTCGCTGAGCAGGTCGGTCTTCCGCATCCACTCGGCCCGTTCGTCACGCTGCGCCCCGGGATTGCCGCGATTCGGATTGCCCATGCCCGGCAGCGCGGCGACCGGGTCGGCGAGCTGCGGCGGCAGCGACTCGGTCAGCCCTTCGCTGACGAAGATGATCGACTTGCGCCCCTCGCGAAGCCCGCCCATGCGGATAGCCGCCGCCTTGAGCGCGTCCATCGTGATCTGATTCCGGATCCGCTCGACGGTCTCGGCCGGATAGAAGGCGTACTGCTCTTCGTACATGTTCCGCGGCTCGTACTTGAACTTGCGCCCCTCGAAGTTCTGGATCGCGGAGATGAGGGACTCACGGTTGCGCGTGAAGGTGATGTCGTCGACCGGCGTCATGGGGTACATGATCGCCACCATATCGGCCGGGGCGAGCTGGTTCTGGATGAAATCGATGAGCGGCTTGCGGACGGCCATGTCGTTCCCGCGGCGCACGTGGTAGTCGTCCAGCAGGATGGTGAACATCCGCACTTCCGGCCGCGCGGCCTCGCGCTCTTCGTCCTGCCGCGAGCGGATCTGGCTGTTGGTGGGCCCTTCCACCTGGTCCAGCGCATCGATCTTGATGACGTCGAACTGCTCGATCTTCTGGGGCCGGCCGTCTTCGGACACCGAGAACTCCTCGGGCTTCAGGTCGAGAATGGGATTGCCGTTCTTGTCGCTGACGATCACGTCCACGCGGACGAAGTTGATCCCGGTCTTGAAGATCGGCCGCTGTTCGGGATCCTGCGCGGGCGGCTTCTGCGGCGGCGGAGGCTGTTGCTGCGCGCCGACGGCCGGCAGGAGCGCGGCCGCGAGTGCGAGTGCCGTGACGAGCCGGATCAGTGGTGCGCGCATAAGTCTTGAGACGTCCCGACAGGGATCGCAGCCTCGCGGGAATGATAACATCCGAGGGTTGTCTTACCTCGACAGGAGTGGACGTTGACTCAGGATACCGCCAGCTTTGCCCAGCCCTTGACCCTGCTCGCCGAAGACGAGGTGATCTTCCGCGACAGCGTCCGCGAATTCGCGGAGGCGCAGGTCCGTCCGCTCGTCCGTGAAATGGACGAGCATGCCAAGATTCCCAAGAACCTCGTCACCCAGCTGTTCGATCTCGGCGTCATGGGGATCGAAATTCCAGACGCCTATGGCGGATCTGGCGGCACGTTCTTCCACTCGGTGCTGGCCGTCGAAGAACTGTCCCGCGTCGATCCGTCGATCGGCGTGCTCGTGGACGTCCAGAACACCCTGGTCGTCAACGCCTTCCTGCGGTGGGGCCATGAAGAGATCAAGAAGCGCTACCTGCCCCGGCTCGCCGCCGACACCGTCGGCGCGTATGCGCTCTCGGAGGCCGGTTCCGGCAGCGACGCGTTCGCGCTGACCACGCGGGCGAAGGAGGACGGTGACGACTACGTCCTCACCGGCCGCAAGCTCTGGATCACCAACGGCAACGAGGCCGACATCTTCATCGTCTTTGCGACGATCAATCCGGAAGCCGGCTACCGCGGCATCACGGCCTTCATCGTCGATCGGGGCATGGCGGGCTTCACGGTCGGCAAGAAGGAAGACAAGCTCGGGATCCGCGCGAGCAGCACCTGCGAGCTGATTCTGGAGGAGTGCCGGGTGCCGAAGGCGAACGTGCTCGGCGAGGCCGGCAAGGGCTACAAGACGGCGATCGAGACGCTCAACGAGGGGCGGATCGGGATCGGCGCGCAGATGATCGGGCTGTCGAAGGGGGCGCTCGACGCGACGATCAAGTACACGAAGGAGCGGAAGCAGTTCGGCAAGGCGATCGCCGAGTTCCAGGCCGTCCAGCACCAGATCGCGCGCGCGGCGGTGGATATCGAGGCCGCGACGCTGACCGTCTACAACGCCGCGCGCCTGCGTGACGCGGGCCGTCCGTTCCTCACGGAAGCGGCCATCTGCAAGATCCTGTCGTCGGAGGTCGCCGAGCGCGTGTCGTCGCTGGCCGTCAACCTGTTCGGCGGCAACGGCTTCGTCAAGGAATACCCGGTCGAGAAGTTCTTCCGCGACTCGAAGATCGGACAGATCTACGAGGGCACCTCGAACCTGCAGCTGCAGACCATCGCCAAACAGATCATGGGATAGGGGGCTCGGGGCTCGGGGCTCGGGGCTCGGGGGGGGGGGGGGCGCCCCCC
>JBBECO010000115.1:2013-4454 GCA_040881785.1 Vicinamibacterales bacterium | reverse complement strand
CACGTGAAACCCGATGACGGACCGCGCCACGTCAGGGCGATCCGTGATCACCGCGTCCACGCCGTACGACAGCAGCCTCCGGATGTCCTCGGCGGTATCGACCGTCCACACCTTGACCGGAATCCCGGCCCGATGCGCGTGGCGCACGAAGCGACGCGTCACGATCGGCGTCACCCCTGAGCGCTCCGGCACCTGGAACTCACGGTAGGGGGTCTCGCCGAGCGGCCAGCCGACCCACGAGCGATAGAGCGCCCACCGGGTTTCTCCCTTCGCCGCACCTGTCGCAATCGCCGGCTCGCAGGCGCGGACCGCATGCAGGGCGTCGGTGTGGAAGGAGCCGATCGCGACGCGGTCCAGCGCGCCGGCCGCGCGAATCTCGGCCACGACCGCGTGGGCGAGTCGCGCCCCACCCGTCTTCAGCTCGACGATCAGCGGTGCGCCCGGATAGCGGTGCAGGACCTCGCGGAGCGTCGGCACCCCGAACCCCTGGTCACGATACGGACGAGCGCCCGTCGCATCGCGGAAATGGCAGCAGGCATCGAGCGCGGCGAGCTCATCCGCGGTGAAGGCGGCCAGCGGGCCGCTCCCACTCGTCGTTCGTTCGAGCGTGTCATCGTGATGGATCACCACGACGCCGTCCTTCGACAGGTGCACGTCGAACTCGAGTCCGTCCGCACCGCAGGCCATGCCGTGATCGAACGCGGCAATGGTGTTCTCGGGCCGGAGCGCGGCGCCGCCGCGGTGGGCATACACGATGGGCACGGCCGCCATCTTAGCTGAAGGATGGTCGCCCGACCTGAAGGTCGGGCCTACGGTCGGGCCTACGGTCGGGCCTACGGTAAGATGCTGGCATGCCATCCCGCCCCGCCTCCCTTGGACCATTACGCGCGGCGGTCGCCGCCGGCCGCGTCATGCGGCGATCCGTGAAGGACGAGATCCGCGAGAACCTCATCGAGCGGCTGCGCGCGAGCGCCCCGCTCTTCCCCGGCATCATCGGCTACGACGACACCGTCGTGCCGCAGATCGTCAACGCCATCCTCTCGAAGCACAACTTCATCCTGCTCGGGCTGCGCGGCCAGGCGAAGAGCCGCATCCTGCGCGCGCTCACCAGCCTGCTCGACGAGTCGATTCCGGTCGTACCGGGCTGTGAGATCCACGACGATCCGCTCGCGCCGTTGTGCGCGGGCTGCCGCGCACGCATCCGCGAGGAAGGGGACGCCCTCGAGATCGACTGGCTGCCGCGCGAGGCCCGCTACGTCGAAAAGCTGGCGACGCCCGACGTGACCATCGCCGACATGATCGGCGACCTGGATCCGATCAAAGCCGCGCGCTCGCGGCTCCACCTCGCCGACGAGCTGACGATGCACTACGGGCTGCTGCCGCGGGCCAATCGCGGCATCTTCGCGATCAACGAGCTGCCGGATCTCGCCGGCAAGATCCAGGTGGGATTGTTCAACATCCTCCAGGAAGGGGACGTCCAGATCAAGGGCTACCCGGTGCGGCTGCCGCTCGACGTGATGATGGTCTTCAGCGCGAACCCCGAAGACTACACGGCGCGCGGCAAGATCATCACGCCGCTCAAGGACCGCATCGGCTCGGAGATCCGCACCCACTATCCGGCGACCCGCCACGCCGGCATGGCCATCACGACGCAGGAGGCCTGGACGGCGCGCAGCGGCCACCTCGACCTGCATCTGCCCGAGTTCGTCCGCGAGATCGTCGAGGAGGTCGCCTTCCAGGCCCGCCAGGACTCGCGCGTGGACAAGCGGTCCGGCGTGAGCCAGCGGCTGCCGATCTCGCTGCTGGAGAACGTCATCTCGAACGCCGAGCGGCGCGCGCTGCTGGCGCGCGAGCCGACCGTCGCGCCCCGCGTCACCGACATCTACGCGGCCCTGCCGGCGATCACCGGCAAGTTCGAGCTCGAGTACGAGGGGGAATTGCGCGGCGCCGACGCGGTGGCCCGCGAGATCATCCGCAACGCGGTGGGGGCGGTCTTCGGCGGCATGTTCGCCGCCACCGACTACGCCCACGTCGGGGAATGGTTCGACCTCGGCGGCACGCTGCAGGTCGATGACACGCTCGGCGCCGACGCGTTGCTGGCGCGAACCGCGCAAGTCCAGGGCCTCCACGACCTCGCGAGGCAGGTAGGGGTCGGGGCCGACGCCCCGCCGCCGCTGCTCGCGTCAGCCGTCGATTTCGTCCTCGAGGGGCTGTACGCCCACAAGAAGATCAGCCGCTCCGACGACTGGCAGTACCAGGGGATCGAGCCGCCGCGTCGCCCCGCGCGCACCGCGCCGGGCGACGCGCTCCTCGAACGCGAAGTGCCGCTGACGGGCAACAAGAAGAAGTACTACAACTAACCCTTCGACTCCGGAACTGACGCAGCGTCGCTCAGGGCAGGCCGGAACCGGAACTGACGCAGCGTCGCTCAGGGCAGGCCG
>JBBECO010000115.1:0-1913 GCA_040881785.1 Vicinamibacterales bacterium | reverse complement strand
GTCGCTCAGGGCAGGCCGGAACCGGAACTGACGCAGCGTCGCTCAGGGCAGGCCGGAACCGGAACTGACGCAGCGTCGCTCAGGGCAGGCCGCAACATGAAATACCGCTACACCAAGTTCCGTCCGGAGGACCTCGACGACGTGGATCTCGAGGACCTGCTGTCGCGCCTCTCGGACATGCTGCTCGGCAGCGGCTTCGAGGACCCGTACGGCTTTCCCGGCGACGAGGACGGGCAGTCGATGCAGGCGCTGCACGAGGCGATCCTCGAAGCGCTCCTGAGCGGCGCGCTGTCGGACGAGATGCTGGAGCGGCTGCTCGGCAAGGACTGGCAGAGCGCCGAAGACGCCGAGGCGCGCATCGACGAGCTCGTCGATCGCATCATCCAGAAGCTGCAGCAGCAGGGCTACATCACGCCCTCACCCGATCTGGCGGACGAGCAGCGGCGGCGCGAAGGCGGAGGCGGCGGCGAGGGAGAGGCCGCACGGGCCCGCTTCGAGATCACCGACAAGAGCCTCGACTTTCTCGGATACCGCGCGCTGCGCGACCTCATGGGATCGATCGGCAAGAGCAGCCTCGGGCGGCACGACACGCGGGAGATGGCGACCGGGATCGAAGCCGGCGGCGCCCCCAAACCGTACGAATTCGGCGACACGATGAACCTCGATGCCGCCGGCACGATCCTCAACGCCGTCCGGCGCGGAACGCTCGACGTCGACTACGAGGACCTCATGGTCGCGCAGGGGGAGTACCAGAGCTCCTGCGCCACGGTGCTGATGCTCGATTGCAGCCACAGCATGATCCTCTACGGTGAGGACCGGTTCACACCCGCCAAGCGCGTGGCGCTCGCACTCGCCAACCTCGTGCGGCTCCAGTATCCGGGCGACGCGCTGAAGTGCGTCCTGTTCCACGACTCCGCCGAGGAGATCCCGCTGTCGCAGCTCGCGCGGGTGCGCGTCGGGCCGTACTACACGAACACCCGCGAGGGGCTGCGGCTCGCCCGCCGCATCCTCGAGCGCCAGCAGAAGGACATGCGGCAGATCGTCATGATCACCGACGGCAAGCCGTCCGCGCTCACGCGCCCCGACGGCCGCATCTACCGGAACGCCTTCGGCCTGGACCCGTTCATCGTCTCCGAGACCTTCGCCGAGGTGGCCGCCTGCCGCAAGGCCGGGATCATGATCAACACCTTCATGCTCGCGCGCGATCACGACCTGATCGCCTTCGTGCGGAAGGTCGCGCAGATCTGCCACGGCAAGGCCTACTTCACCACGCCGCGCACGCTCGGCCGCTACGTGCTCATGGATTACATGGACAACAAGTCGCGCACGATTCACTGATCATGCTGCCGCCGACGATCCCGGTCTTTCCCCTGCCGAACGTCGTGCTCTTCCCGCAGGTGTTCCTGCCGCTGCACGTCTTCGAGCCGCGCTACCGGGACATGGTGGCCGACGCGCTCGCGGGGGACCGGCTCATCGGCATGGTGCTGCTGCGCCCCGGCTGGGAGACCGACTACGAGGGCCGCCCGCCGGTCTACCCCATCGGCTGCGCCGGCCTCATCAGCAACCACGAGCGTCTGCCGGACGGCCGCTACAACATCGTCCTGCGCGGGATCGAGAAGTTCCGCATCGTGGAGGAGACGCGGGACCGGACCTACCGGGTGGCGCGCATCGAGGGGCTGCACGAGCCGCTCGTCGACGCGGAGCGCGACGAGATCCGGGCCGCCCGGCGCCGGCTCGAGGCGCTGCTCGTCCCGCAGCCGCAGGGACGCGGGACGGAAGCGAAGGTCCCCCCGGCCATGGCCGACGAAGACCTGGTCAATGCCCTGGCGCAATACATGGAGCTCGAGCCGCTCGAGAAGCAGGCGCTCCTCGAGCGCGACGGCCTGCTGGCGCGCTGCCGGTCGCTCATCGAG
>JBBECO010000114.1:18429-28715 GCA_040881785.1 Vicinamibacterales bacterium | reverse complement strand
GCCGCGTCTTTGGTGGCCCCCCGGGCAGTCTTGGTCGCCACGATCTCCACCGTGGATCCCGGCCCCGGCCTGACGTCGATCTTGCCGTTGACGTTGCCGATCTCAACCCGGCCGCCCGGACGAAGTTCGTAGGTCTTGCGCCATTCCGCCGTTTCCTTCTCGGCGAAATCCGCCATGGCGAGGTCGCATCCCGCGGAGGTCACGAGCAGAATCGGAAAAACGAGCGCCGCTGCGCGAAGCTGTCTGTGAATGGCAGGCATGTTTTTTCCCTCGGCGGTTTATACGCGAATGCCCCCAAAGTCGTTCCGCAGGCATGGGTTAGGGCTATCATGACCCCTGCCATGGACCGTTACGTCCCCCTTCCGCCGCTGCCTGCGCGGATCAACCGGCTCAACGAACTGGCGTACGACCTCTGGTGGAGCTGGAACCAGGGGGCGCGCGAGGTGTTCCGGGAGCTCGACTACCCGTTGTGGCGGTTCACCGATCACAATCCGGTATTGCTGCTGCACCTCATCGAGCCGGAACGGCTCGAATTCGCGGCCACCGACGCGGCGTTCCTGCGTCTCTACGACGACGCGGTGGCGGCGCTCGACGCGATCCGCTCCGGCACCGGCACGTGGTGGGACAGGCGGGGCAGCAGCGGTGGACCGCTCGTCTGGATCACGCCGCAGTTCGCCTTGCACCAGTCGCTGCCGGTGCACGCCACATCTCAAGGGGTGGTGTCGGGGGACGCCGCGAAGGAGGCCAGCGATCTCGGCCTCCCCTTTATTGGCGTGGGTCTCATGTATGCCCGGGCCTATCCGCATCAGCGGCTGACCGCCGAAGGCTGGCAGCAGGAACGCGTGGAATACGTCGACTGGTCGGATGCGCCGATCAGTCCCGCGCTGTGTCCGGACGGCAGCCCGTGCAGGTTCCCCCTCAACGTCGCCGGTACGACTCTCGCCGTCGTCGTCTGGCAGGTCCGTGCAGGACGCGCGGCGATCTATCTGCTCGACACCGACCTGCCCGAGAACGAGGCGTGGGACCGCGATCTGTCGTCGCGCGGCTGTGACCAGGATTCCGAGGCCTGGCTCCGGCAGTCGGTTTTGCTCGGCGCCGGGGCCGTGACGGCCCTGGGGATGCTCGGGCTCGAGCCCGCGGAGTGGCATCTCGGGGGCCCACAGGCCTCGATGGTGATCCTCGAGCGGCTCAACCGGTTGGTGGTCCAGGGAACGCCGCTCGACGATGCGGCCGCGCGCGTGCGGTCGACGACCATCTTCCGCGCGCGTGAGGATGCGCCTTCGGCAGCCGGGAGCGTGAGTTTCGCGGCACTCGACCAGCAACTGGCGACGACGTGGAGCGCGCTGGCGCCCCACCGCGAGGCCGTGCTCGCCTTCGGCCGTCACGAGACCGACCGCGGCGCCAGCTTCCACGGCGCGGTGCTGTCGGCGCGGCGATCGCGCGAGGTCAGGATCGCCGACGAAGGGATCCACCTGGCGTCGTGGATCTCGGCGGATCTGGCGGCGGTCATCGAGACACACGCCGGGCCGGGATGGCGGCACGACGGCACCGACACGAACTGGCGCGCGCTGCTCGACGTCCCCGATGAGGAGATCTGGGGCGTGCGTCAGCGGCTGCGGGGATACCTCATTGCGTTCATGCGCGAGCGGGCTCGCCGCCGCTGGGCGCGGGAACAGGCCAGCGGCCGGCGTCTCGTCGCACTCGGCACGCTCCTCGACGATGTGACGCTGACGATCGGCTGCGCGCCCCGCTTCGGGCTTGGCGGGGCCGGCACGCTCTTCACGGACGTGGAACGTCTCGCCCGCATTGCCACGGCCGCCCGTCGTCCAGTACAGTTCGTCTTCGCCGGGCGTGTCCACGCCGAAGACGACGCCGGCAAGCACCGGCTGCAACAGACCTTTCGGCAGACGCTGGATCCGGCGTTCGGCGGCCGGCTGGCGTTTCTGGAAGACTATGATCTGCACGTCGCGCGGCTGATGGTGCAGGGCTGCGATGTGTGGCTGACGCTGCCGCCCCACAGCGGCGGTCCGTCGCTCGGCGCGGTGAAGGCCGCCGTCAACGGGGTGCCGCACGCCGGGCCGGCCGGCGCGTGGGGCGGCCATCCGCCCGCGGCCGCGGGCGCCTGGACGATCGAAGACGCCCGAACGTTGTACAGTCTGATCGAGGAGCGGATCGTGCCGGCGTTTTACGACCGCAACCGCGCGCAGGTACCCGACCGCTGGACGACGCTCGGGCGGGAGACGCTGGCCCACGCGCTGCCGCGCGTTGCCGCCCGCACGACGCTCACGGCCGGCACGGGGGCCTGAATCTTTCCATTGTCAGTGGGGCCGACACCTTTCACCGGCTCGCAGAGGACGCATGTCAGATCGCAAGTACCGCCAGCGCGGCTATCAGGACGAACCCCGCCAGCCGCGCCGCGAGCAGAGCGCCCCGGTGAAGCGGGAATACACGCCGAGAGGGCAGCCGCCGATTGCCCCCAAGACGTTCAGCATGCCAGGCTTTCGCGAGGTGGTGAAGTGTGTGCGCTGCGGCTATGAGCTGACGGTCGCGACCGCGTGGAGTCCGGACGGCACGTGCAAGCGTTGCGGCTCGGCGCTGCACTCCTGCGCCCAATGTGCGAACTTCGACACGAGCGCGGCTTTCGAATGCCACAAGCCCGTGCCGGCGCGCATCTCGCCGAAGGATGCGCAGAACACCTGCGACCAGTTCGAGCCGCGGACGACCGTCGAACGTGAGACAACGTCCGCCGGAGGGTCCGAGGGGTCCGAGGGGTCCGGAGGGTCCGGAGGGTCGAACCGGGCACGCCAGGCATTCGACGATCTCTTCAAGTAGCGGTCATTTCACCGTGGCACGATCCCTTGTCCTTCTCGCCATGACGTTCATCGCTGGATTTTCCGCGCCCGGCGGGGCGCAGCGGCAGACCACGGCGCCGGTCTCCGGCTATCAGGTCGTGCGCGTGTATCCGCACGATCGGCAGGCGTTTACGCAGGGCCTCGTCTTTCTGGACGGCGTGCTCTACGAGAGCACCGGCCTGAACGGGCAATCGGGCATCCGCAAGGTGAAGCTCGAGACCGGAGAAGTGCTCCAGGTGCAGCGGCTCGAGGAGCGCTACTTCGGCGAAGGCATCGCCGTCGTCGGCGATGCGATCGTGCAGCTGACATGGCAGTCCGGCGTGGGATTCGTCTACGACCGCGCCACGTTTCAGCGCACGCGGACGTTCACGTATGCCGGGGAGGGCTGGGGCCTGGCCTACGACGGCACGCGCCTGATCATGAGCGACGGCACGGCCGTGCTGCGGTTCCTCGATCCGAAGACGCTCAAGGAAACCGGACGCCTGCAGGTGAAGGACGGCGGGCGTCCCGTGCCGATGCTGAACGAGCTGGAAGTCGTGAAGGGAGAGATCTTCGCGAACATCTGGGACAACGACCGCATCGCGCGGATCGATCCCAAGACCGGGATCGTCCGCGGCTGGATCGACCTGCGGGGGATCCTCGATCCGAAGGATGCGGTGGGCGTGGACGTCCTCAACGGCATCGCCTACGACGCGGCCGGCGACCGCCTGTTCGTCACCGGCAAGCTGTGGCCGAAGCTGTTCGAGATCCGGGTGAAGTAGAACACCCGGCAGATCCACCTTCCGCCACGGATTCACCGCTGAGCACGCGGAGGGCGCAGAGTATTTTTGGGTAACGCTCGGCGGTCTCTGCGGCCTTTGCGGTGACTCCCGTGGCGCCAACCGCCCTTCGAGTTGCCGACGCTGTTCTGGACGATGGGTTCCACGCCCTCAGGACACGAAGCGCCGCAGGCTCCGCATCGTCCGCTCCAGTGACTCGCGTGCGATACGGTTGGCGATCGGGCCGACAACGGGACGCGCGATCAGTGGCACGTGGCGGCTGAGACTGACCGACTCGCACTCGATGAGCACGCCGTCCCCCCACTGCTCGAATCGCCAGTAGGCGTTCAGCCTCCAGAGAAATCCGTGATCGTCGCCGGCACGCTTCTCGCGCTCCTTCGGGGTGCCGGCGTTCGCCAGCTCGGCGATCTTCGTCGAGACGCTTCGGCTGGTGGCGCGATTTCCGAGGCGGCGGTACTCGACCTCATGCTCGGTGTTGTACGTGACGGTGAGGAGCGTGGCATCGCGCTCGATCCTCATGAAGACGCGCAGGCGATCGCCGTTCCTCTCGAGGAGCTTCGAGGCTTTCACTTCCTCGTAGGACTCGGATTCGCGGCCCGCGCCGTCCTGCATCCGCTTGACGACGGCATCGACGGTCGTCTTCGGCACGTACACGGCGCCGGCCCAGTGGTGCATCTTGGCGTGGGGAATGCCCGGCGGCTTGACCTCGACCATGGGGATGCCGCCGCCCTTCGCGCGTTCCCGCCATCCCCGCACTTTCCGAAGATCGAGCGCGAAGAACTCCGTGGCGCCCGCGTTCGCATGACGCCGGTCAACGGCGGCGGTGTAGTCCTGCCATCCCTTGAGCGCGGCGGACGATTGCGCGCCCAGCGGGGTGGCGGCGGCCGCCACGAACAGGATGGCGGCCGTCGTGCGGAACACCACCAGGTCCCCGGCGGCGAAATTGACGAGGGAACAGGCGATGATGGCGATGAGATTCGCAAGGACGGGCTCGAGGCCCAGGCCCGCAAGCCACGCAGTGATCGCGATGTTGCCGACGAACGAGACGAAGCCGTTGGCCGCGTGGAAGCGAACCAGCCGGCCGGCAACCTCGCGCCGTCCAGCGGCGGGACGGTCGCGCCACGTCCACCGCTGGTGCCAGAAGAAATTGTGGAGCACCGCCGCCTCGACCGCCAGCAGTGTGGCCACCGCCACGTCGAGCCCGGCCCCGCGCGTTAACGCCGCCAGCACCGACAGCTGGACCAGCACGCCGGTCAGGCCGACGGCATTGAACGCGAGCCACCGCGACGAAACCGCTTTCGAGAGCATATCTACAGAGTAAGGCGCGAAACGCCCGTCTATCAGCTCAGGCCACGGTGCAACACGGTTCAACACGGCAGACGGTTGAACTGGTTCTCGCGGCGCTACTGAATGGCCAGCAGCGACGAGGCCGTGCGGAAGTACCAGCGGCCGTCGACCAGGGCGGGCGAGGCCAGTGTCTGCTCGCCGAGCGTGTTCACGTGCAGCAGGCTGAACTCGCGGCCCGCCTTGAGCACGAACGTCTCCCCGTCGTCATTGGTGAAAAACACCTTGCCGTCGAGGGCGATGGGGGACGCAGAAAAGCCTTCCTTCTTCGCGACGCCGAGCCGGCCCTGGTACAGCACCTGCCCCGTCTTCACGTCATGCGCGGTGAGAATGCTCTGGATGTCGTTCACGAGATACAGCACGCCATCGACGACGACGCCGGACGGGACGAAGGGAGAGCCCTTCGGCGACGACCATGCGACGTGCGTAGCGGTGACGTCGCCGCTGCCGCCAGGCCGGATGGCGATCGTCGGACCCTGCCGTCCGGCCGAGCAGATCACCAGGCCTTCAGCAACGACCGGTGTGGGAATCACCTCGCGGGTCATGCCGACGACTTTCCATAGCTCCTTGCCGGTCGCGGGATCGTACGCCTGCACGTCGCTCTGGCTGCTGACGATCAACTCTTCGCGCTCGCCGGCGCGAATGACGATGGGCGTGCCCCAGCCGACGGTGGCGGCCCGCGGAGTCTTCCAGATCTGTTTGCCGGTGTTCTTGTCGTACGCGGCGACGAACGACCCGGTGTCTTCCGTCGCGCGGTGGTCCTGGTAGATGAAGATGCGGTCCTTGTGCAGGATCGGCGACCCGGCGCTGCCGTGATAGTTGTTCAGCTTGCCGACGGGCGTGTGCCACACCATCTTCCCGGCAAAGTCGAACGCGGCGAGGCCGTGCGTGCCGAACGACGCATACACCAGCTTCCCGTCCGTCGCGGCCGTTGCGGATGCGCGACTGTTCTTGGGATAGACGTGCTCGACGCCGTCCGTCGGGACGAAGGTCTCCCAGAGCTGCTTCCCATCCGATCGGCGGAACGCCAGCATCGACAGCCGGGCGCCGTCGTCATATTCCGTCGTGAGGAAGATGTGGTCGCGCCAGATGATCGGCGACGAGTGTCCGCGGCCAGGGACGGCCACCTTCCAGGCGGTCCCCTTGGTGGGCGACCACGTATCCGTGTACTTGCCGGCCTTCACGATGCCCTGGCCGGAGGGGCCGCGCCAGCGAGTCCAGTACTTGGCAGCCTCACCCTCGACCTCGATCATCGTGGCGGCGGCGTCGGCGACGGCCTGGAGCGAGGGAACCGCCACGGCGGCGGTCAGCAGGGCGAGACTCAGCGTGAGCGCGGTGACGGTGGACGGCAGTTTCATCCATCCGTTTTGCCCTATGCCGGCCGCCGAGTCAACCTCAGTGGGATAATGGACCACCGGCGCGGGATGACCCGTCCCGGGGAGGAGTCGAATGGCGAAGTCAGCGGTCGGCGTCGTAGCGCGCATCGTGGCGCAACCCCAAAGTGTGGAGATCGTCCGCGACGGGCTGCTATCGCTGCTCGAGCCCACCAGGGCGGAGCCGGGGTGCATCCTCTACGAGTTGATGCAGAATACGGCCGACCCGACCGACTTCACGTTCTACGAAGAGTGGACCGACGAAGCGTCGCTGAATGCCCATGGCGCGGCAGCCCATCTGAAGTCCACCTTCCAGAAACTGGAAGGGCACCTGGCCGGGCGCGACGTCCGGCGGTATTCGTTCATCGATTTATGAGCACTGTGGCCGCCGTCCTCCTGGCGAAGGAACGTCGCATGGTCAACCGGCTGCGTGCGGCCGGCGCCGTCAGCCGCGAGCACGCACGCACGCTGGAGGAACTGGGCGTTCCCCACGGCGTGGTTCTGCGGCGCCTGCGCGACCGCGCCGTGATCCGCGAAGCGGCAGGCGGTCATTTCTACCTCGACGAGGAGAGCTGGGCGGCCGTGCGGCGCAGCCGCCGCCGGGCGATCCATGTCCTGTGGGTCGTGGCGCTCGTCCTGCTGCTGGCCGTCCTGTTCTCGCGGCGCGCCTTCGCGGGCTGACGACCTGCGGACGTGGCAGCCCATAAAGGGCTGCGCTACACACGCCGTTCGGACGGGGCGCTGCCGCACTTGGGTGTTGGGGCGGGGAGTTCTATACTTCGGCCCATGAGAACCCGATTCCTTCTCTCGCTTTCCGTCATCGCGTTGTTCGGCCTTGCGACCGGGGTGCGCGCGCTGACGTCCGCGCACTCCGTAACCTCCGTCGCGAGCCCCCACTTGTCCGCCGTAGCTTCAGCGAAGGCGGAGCCCCAAGCCCCGAGCCCCGATGTTTTGTGGCAGGACCTCCGCTGGCGCAACGTCGGACCCACGCGCGGTGGGCGGGTCACCGCCTACGCCGGCGTCCGCACCCAGCCGTGCACCTTCTACATGGGCCCCACCGGCGGCGGCATCTTCAAGACCGAGAACTGCGGTGAGACCTGGACGGCCATCAGCGACGGCCAGATCAGCACGGGCTCGATCGGCTCGATCGACGTCTCCGAATCCAATCCGCAGATCGTCTATGTCGGCACCGGCAGCGCGGCGATCCGCAGCAACGTCATCATCGGCCGCGGTGCCTATAAGTCCACCGACGCGGGGCGCACCTGGCAGTTCATCGGCCTGAAAGACGCCGGACAGATCGGCTCCATGGTCATCCACCCCTCCAACCCCGACATCGTCTGGGCCGCGGCGCTCGGCTCGCCGTTCGGGCCGAACGAGGAGCGCGGCGTCTTCAAGACGACCGACGGCGGAAAGACCTGGAAGAAGACCCTGTTCGTCAACAACGAGACCGGGGCCCGCGACGTGGCAGTGAACCTGTCGAACCCGAACGAGATCTACGCGGGGATGTACCGCGGCTTCCGCAAGGGGTGGGACATCATCAGCGGCGGGCCGTCGAAGGAAGGCGGCATCTACAAGTCGATGGACGGCGGCGAGACCTGGAAGAAGCTCGAGTCAGGCCTGCCGTCGCCGCTCATCGGCAAGATCGACATCGATATCGCGCGCAGCCAGCCGAACGTCGTCTACGCGATGATCGAAGCGCCGGGCGACCAGGGAGGTCTCTATCGTTCGGACGACAGCGGCGGGACGTGGAAGCTCGTCAACAACGCCGGCAATCTGCGGTCGCGCCCGTTCTACTTCAACTACGTGCACGTCAACCCGAAGAACCCCGAGGAAGTCTGGGTCAACGCGCTCAGCCTCCAGAAGTCGGTGGACGGCGGCAGGCAGTTCACGGGCGTGTCGACGCCGCACGGCGACAACCACGGCATCTGGTTCAATCCCGACGATCCGCTCACGGCGATCCAGGTGAACGACGGCGGCGCGAACGTCACGCGCGACGGCGGCCGGCACTGGTCGAGCATCCTCAACCAGCCGACCGGCGAGTTCTACATGGTCTCAGTGGACGAGCAGCATCCGTATCAGATCTACGGGCCGCAGCAGGACAACTCCACCGTCGTGCTGCCGAGCATCCCGAATGTGTCGTTCGGTTTCGATCACCCCGCACAGGCCTGGACGCAGGCGTCCGGCTGCGAGACCGGCGGTATCTGGCCGACGCCGGACGGCAAGGTGATCTGGGGCGCGTGCAAAGGCGAGGTCGAGCGCTTCAGCGTCGAGACAGGGCAGTCGCAGGGGCGGTGGATCTATCCGCAGAACCGATACGGGCACCATCCGAAAGACATCAAGTTCCGCTTCCCGCGCCAGACCGTCGTTTTCGTGTCGAAGCACGATCCGAAGACGGTCTACCAGGCGTCGCACGTGGTCCACAAGACGACCGACGAGGGTGTGACGTGGCAGGTGATCAGCCCGGATCTGACGTGGAACGACCCGAAGTACCAGATCGTCCCGGGTAATCCCATCACGCGGGACGTGACCGGCGAAGAAGTGTTCTCGACGATCTACTCGATGGCCGAGTCGCCGGTGGACCGCAACGTCCTCTGGTCGGGGGCGAACGACGGTCCGGTCTTCGTCACGCGAGACGGCGGGAAGAAGTGGACGAACGTCACGCCGAAGGACCTGCCGCCCGGCGGGCGCGTGCAGAACATCGACGCCTCGGCCCACGAGGCCGGCCGTGCGTATATCGCGGTCTATCGGTTCCTCTTCGAGCACGACCTGAAGCCGTACATCTATCGCACGGACGACTACGGGGTGACATGGACGAAGCTGACCAGCGGGACGAACGGCATTCCGGACGACCACCCGACGCGCGTAGTACGTGAGGACCCGGAGCAGCCGGGATTGCTCTACGCGGGCACCGAGTTCGGGTTCTTCGTGTCGCTCGACAACGGCGCGAACTGGCAGACGCTCCAGCAGAACCTGCCGGCGACGCCGGTCACCGACCTGCGCGTGCACCGCGGCGACGTCGTGATCTCGACGATGGGGCGGGCGTTCTGGATCATGGACAACGTGTCGCCGCTGCGGCAGCTGGCGGCGACGAAAATGACGACCAGCCCGCCGGCGCCCGTGCTGCTGCAGCCGGCCTCGCAGATCCGCTACCGCGCGTCGGGCGGTGGACGGCGCGGCGGGGGACCGGAGTATCCGCAGACGGCGCTCGCGATCGACTACCTGCTGCCACAAGGCTTCAGCGGTCCCCTCTCGCTCGAGATCTCCGACGCGAAGGGGCGCGTGGTGAGCACGGCGAGCCCGGCGCCCGACCAGGACATGCGCTTCATCGGTCGCGGCCGCGGCGGCGGTGCGTCGGGGCTTTCGGTCGCGCCCGGGCACAACCGGTTCATGTGGAATTACCGCTGGGCGAACGGCGGCCCGCTCGCCGCGCCTGGCAGGTACACCGTCAAGCTCACGGCCGGCGCGGCGGCGCAGAGCAAGACCTTCGAGGTCGTCGTGGATCCAGGTGTCCTGAAGGACGGGGTGACGGCCGCGGACCTCGTCGAGCAGCAGGACTTCCTCCTGGCGCTTCGGGAGACGATGGCCGACGCGGCGGCGACGCGCCAGCGGCTCGAGGCCGCCATGACGCAGGCGGGCGTGCAGCCCCCGCCGGCCCCGGGCCCCGGCGAGAGCACCAGTCAGCAGCTCGAGGCGCTGGCGAAGCGCACCGAGCCGGGCGCAAAGCTCCAGGCGCTCTGGGCGCGGATGGTCACGGCGCGCGGGACGTACGAGCAACCGATGCTGCTCGATCAGTTCAACAGCATCAACCGGGTCGAGAGCGGCGCCGACCAGAAGATCGGGGCGGAGTCTCGCCGCCGTTACGACGACCTGGTCGCCGAGCTGAAGGCGATCCAGGCGGAGCTGGCAAAGATCCAATAGGCCGGGATGCGGGATGCGGG
>JBBECO010000114.1:0-18329 GCA_040881785.1 Vicinamibacterales bacterium | reverse complement strand
CGGGATGCGGGATGCGGGGTGAGCCATGGCTGAACTTAAGACCAAAGAAACCACGGCGAGCGTCTCGGCGTTCCTGAACGCCATCCCCGACAAGCAGCGCCGCGCCGATGCGCGGGCGGTGGCCGACATGATGAAGGGGGTCACAAAGGCCACCCCGAAGATGTGGGGCACGAGCATCGTCGGCTACGGTTCGCAGCACTACAGGTACGCCTCGGGACGTGAGGGCGACTGGTTCAGAACGGGGTTTTCCCTGAAGAAAGACGCGCTGACGCTCTACATCACGAGCAGTTTCGAGCGATATCCGGACCTGATGGCGAAGCTCGGCAAGTACAGGACGGGGAAGTCCTGTCTGCACATCAAGCGGCTCACCGACGTGGACATGAAGGTGCTGAAGCAGCTGATTGCGAGGTCGCTCAAGAGGCCGCTCCCGGGTGCCTAGAGAGGGACGCCGGGGCCGTCAGAGGGGAAACCTGTTTTTTCAGGGTGCAAATCCGTGAAATTCGCGTATCATTTGCCCACAGACCGAGCGCGCGCCGCGCGCATGAATGGTCAAAGGAGCTAGAGAGAGCATGGCCAAGAGCGCGAAAAAGAAGACGGCGTCCAAGAGCGCCAAGTCGAAGAAGAAGCCGGCTGCCCGCAAGACTGCCAAGAAGAAGAGCAGCCGGAAGCCGAACGCGGCGTTCATGGCGCCAGTGACGCCGAGCGCGGCCCTCTCAGAGGTGGTCGGCTCGAAGCCGCTGCCCCGCACGGAGCTCACGAAGAAGCTCTGGCAGTACATCAAGAAGAACAACCTGCAGGATCCGAAGAACAAGCGGATGATCCGGGCCGACGACAATCTGCGCCCGATCTTCGGCAAGCCGCAGGTCAACATGTTCGAGATGACGAAGCTCGTCAACAAGCACGTCAAGGCTTGAAACGCGTCTCACAAATCGCGACGCGAATGAGCGTCGGCGAATGAGCCACGCGAACGGAGCGAGCCGGCGTAGCGGCGAGCGAGAGAGCGTGTAGGGGAGTCCGAGGGGCGAAGCCTCTCGGATGAGACTAGTCATCCCACCGGGGACCACGAGGTCCTCCAGCGACCGGCTCCACGGCGCGCCCACGCGCGTGTCGTGGAGCTTTTTCTTTTCACGACGTTCACCCCACCTCGATTGCAGCGCCGGCGTCTTGTCACGCCGTGCCTTCGGCATCGCACGACGACACGACGACGCGGCGGCACGACGACGTAAGAATGGCGCCCCAGCCAGGTCCGCTGTGACTGCGGCGGAGCCACGTCAGGACCCGGCGCCGCGGCCTACGCGCGGAAAAACGAACCTCCGGCGCGTACCTGACGGTGGCGGCTCCGGCTGGGGTTTCCCGAAAGCCGGTAAAGGATCGCGTGTGTAACCGGGTCTTCCGGATGCTGTTGGCGAATCCGCGCCTCCGCCGATCGGAACGCCTGCGGTCCGTTTTTCGAACTGACGCAGCGCGCTGTCCGCACTGCGCCGGGTCCTGACGTGGCCCCGCCGCTGGCGTCACAGCTTCAAACGAAACGCTACTGCGCCCGAAGTGTCGTCGCGGGATCCACCCGCACGGCGCGGCGGGCGGGGAGCCAGGCGGCGAGCGTCGTGGTCGCCAGCAGGATCAGGACGACGACGGCGTACGCCGCCGGATCGCGCGGCTCGACGCCGAAGAGAAACGACTTCAGAAACTGCTCCGCCCAGTACGCCCCCGCGACGCCGAGAAGAACGCCCAGCACGACGGGACGGCAGGCGCCGAAGATCACGAGGCGTTGAATGTCGCGCGCGCGCGCGCCGAGCGCCAGGCGGACGGCCATCTCGTACCGCCGCTGCGCGACATCGAAGCTCGCGATCGCATACAGGCCGATTGCGGCCAGCAGCAGCGCCGCCAGCGAGAGGACCGTGAAGAGGACGGCGCGAAACCGCGGATCCTTGAGAGCGGGCTCGAGCCCGGCGGAGATGGCGGTGACGGTCACGGTCACGGGGCCGAGGACTTCCGAAAGCCTCTGCCGGCCCGGTCCTGCGCCGAGCGACGCATGGATGGCGGCGTCGTATTCACGGGACCTGCCGCGCGCGAGGAGCAGGTTGGCGAGGTTGGCGCAGGCGAGCAGCAGGAGGACGGCGGATGCCGAGAGAATCAGCCAGGCGTTCGCGCGGAACCGCGAGAAGAGCGCGCTCTGGATGGGATCGATTCGGAAGAGCGGGAGCTGACCCTCTGGTCCGCGGAGCTGCGGCGCAAGGGCCTGGACGAGTGCATCGAGTTCCGTGCGGGCGGCGGCGACCGACGCGCCGGGCGCCAGGCGTGCGACCGGGACCATGACCATGCCTTCCGGCCCGATGGCCGCCCAGCCCGAGTGGTCGACGATCAGGCCGTC
Organism: Vicinamibacterales bacterium; assembly: GCA_040881785.1. Classification (GTDB taxonomy): domain Bacteria; phylum Acidobacteriota; class Vicinamibacteria; order Vicinamibacterales; family 2-12-FULL-66-21; genus JACDCA01. Next base: position 15,958 of record JBBECO010000114.1, on the reverse strand, counting down.
CCACGCGGGGTCCGGGGCACTCCATGCCGGCGGTACGAATCCCGGCGGCAGCACGCCCACGATCGCGATCGTGTTCGCGCCTGGTCCAATGGTGCGTGTGATGACGTCAGGGGCGCTGCCGAACCGCCGTTTTCACGCCTCATGGCTCAGCAGCGCCACGCGCCGCTTCTGTGCCTGGTCGTCGTCGCTGAAATCACGGCCGAGCACCGGCTGCACGCGGAGGACGCGAAGCAGGTTGACCGACACGCCGCTCAGCCGCAGCGGCGGCTGCTCGCCGGGGGTCGCCGAGACGCTGTAGCTGCCGGGCATGGCGGCGACGGCGATGTCGTCGATCGAGGCGAGGCGCTCGCGTCCTTCGAACGCCACGAGCGACGGGAAGCCGCCCGCGCACTCGCCGTCCTGGCCGCAGGCGCGCAGCATGACGAGCTCGTCCACGGCGCCGTAGGGCAGCGGCCGGAGCAGGATGCGGTCCACGGTCGAGAACACCGCAACGTTGACGCCGATCCCCAGCGCGAAGGTGAAGACGGCCGCGACCGTGAACCAGCGCGCGCGCAGCAGCGATCGCAGGGCGTAGCGGATGTCTGATGTCATTCAGGTCCTTCGAGACTGATCGTGCCCGGATTGTAGCGCGCGGGTGGCCGCGCCTCCGCTATCCTCGTGGTCGATCGCGATGGCGGCGCGCGTGTGGTTCAGCGAGGCGTATGCGCGGCCCGGTCGTAGAGAGGCTTCCCGCGGCGACAGTTGGAAAAAACGCGACGACGGGTGGCGTGCCACTTTGACCATGGGGAACAGCCAGTCGACGGGGCAGAGCCTCCGCAGCGCGAGAGCCGCCCCGAGGCTCGTCGCGTACACCATCACGGACGCCGCCACCATCCCGCCGTCGCTGACATCGGGCGTCGCCCGCAGGATGATGGCCGCGACGGCCTGCGCGATGCCGTAGTGGAGGATGTAGGCGATGTAGGAGTACTCCGCCAGCAGCCAGGGCAGCCGCCACCCCGGGGACGGCCACGGCATCAGCAGCGTCGCGAAGACCGTCAAGCTGTAGACCTCGCGCAGGAGCCGAACTCCCGGAAACGCCAGGTAGATCGTCGCGGCGACGACTGCGGTCGCGACCGCCAGTCGACGGATGCGCCGATCGGCGCCCGCGCGATGCACGGCGTTAGCCATGAGCCCGCAGGCAATACCAAGGGGAATGAAGTGCGCATGAATCAGCGATTGCCGCTTGAAGACCGTCCAGCTGAACAGGCCAGGCTCGGTGAGCGGGGCCAGCCGGTCGACGACAAGAGGGCGTGCCCACAGGCAGATGCCGGCGAGAGCGAACCAGAGGGGGGCTTGCAGGACCCAGGACGGTGCCCGGCGCCCCGCCCGCAACACGCACAGCGCAACGAGGGATGCCAGGAAGAGGAACTGCAGATACCAGAGGTGCATGAAGCCGCCAACCAGCAGCCGGACCTCCGGGAGCGGCGCGAATTGTGCCGGCTCGCCGAGCAACAGCACCAATCCCGGCCACGCAAACCAGTACGCGAGCGTCCAGATGACGGCTGGGACCCAGAGGCGCAGGGCGCGCCGCCGCATCATGGCAGGCAACGCCTGGCCGCCCGCGCCGATGGCCAGCGTCAGAACAAAGAAGCTGGAAAGGATCATGAGGGGAAAGGCAAAATCCCGCAGGCGTACGAACCATCGCTGCGCGTCTCCATGGAGCATGAGCACGACGTGGATCAGCACGATGGCGTAGAGGCTGACGCCACGTGCGAGGTCGAGCCAGACGAACCGCTGGCGGCTGCAGTCGTCCGTGGAGGCGGGGATCGGTTCTGCAGGTCGGACGCCTGATGACGTCAACCGCTTCTCCAGGCCCTTGCGGTGGCAGCTTCCGAGGTGAGGTTCATGGAGGGCTGTCATTCTAGTGCACTCGAGCCGCCACGTCAGGTTCACGCCAAAGGTCCTCTCTCGAGCGGCCTGCCAGCCACACCGGGCGATGGGCCGGTCCGCGCGCTAAACAAAGCGGCGGGCACAGGCGTATGAAATCGGGTAACATCCTGAATTCTCTTCTCGTTACGAGGTATCCCTGAATGACTCCGCGCCGGCACATGCCGGCGCTCCTGCTGCTCTTCGTGGGCAGCGGCTGCGCCGCGCTGATCTATGAGATCGTCTGGTTCCAGCTGCTGCAGCTCGTCATCGGGTCGTCGGCCATCTCGCTCGGCGTGCTGCTCGGCACCTTCATGGGCGGCATGTCGCTCGGCAGCCTGTTCCTGCCGCGCCTGGTCGGCACCGAGCACCATCCCCTCAAGGTCTACGCCTACCTGGAACTGGGCATCGCGGCCTTCGGCCTGATCATCCTGTTCGGGATGCCGCTGTTCAGCAGCGCCTACAGCGCGATCGGCACGACCGGGATCTTCGGCCTCGTGCTGCGCGGCATCGCGGCGGCGATCTGCCTGCTGCCGCCGACGCTGCTGATGGGGGCCACCCTGCCGGCGATCTCGCGCTGGGTGAAGTCCACGCCCGAAGGCATGTCGTGGCTCGGGTTCTTCTACGGCGGCAACATCGCGGGCGGCGTGCTCGGCTGCCTGCTCGCCGGCTTCTACTTGCTGCGTGTGTACGACACCGCGATTGCGACCTTCGCGGCCGTCGCGCTGAACGTTCTCGTGGCCGGCGTTGCGCTGGTGCTCGCGAGCCGCACGGTCTACGACCGCGCGCCCCAGGAAACCGGAAAGATCGAGCGCGCGCCCGGCGCATGGGCGATTTACGTCGCGATCGGTCTTTCAGGGCTCACGGCGCTCGGCTCGGAAGTGCTCTGGACGCGCACGCTCTCGCTGCTCTTCGGCGCCACGACCTATACGTTCTCGCTGATCCTTGCCGTGTTCCTCTTCGGCCTGGGCCTCGGGAGCAGCGTCGGCTCCGCCATCGCGGGCCGCACCACGCGTCCGCGACTGGCGCTCGGCTGGTGTCAGATGCTGCTCTGTGCGGCGATGGCCTGGACCTCCTACCAGATCACCGAATCGCTGCCGTACTGGCCGATCAACCCTTCGATCAACACCACGTCGGACGGCATCTGGTACACGTTCCAGCTCGACATGGTCCGCGCGCTCTGGGCCATGTTCCCGGCCGCGGCGCTGTGGGGCGCGAGCTTCCCGCTGGCCCTGGCATCGGTCGCCCAGGGGCGCAAGGATCCGGCGCGGCTCGTCGGCGGCGTGTACGCCGCCAACACGCTGGGCGCGATCGCCGGCGCGGTGGGGGGCAGCCTCCTGCTGACGATCTGGCTCGGCTCGGAGAAGTCGCAGCAGGCCATGATCATCATCTCGGCCATCTCGGCCCTGCTCGTGCTCGACGCGGCGCTCTCTGAAGCGTCGGCCGAGACGCGCCGGATGCAGTTCGCCGGCACGCTGCTGCTGGCCGCCGCGATGGCGGGCGCCGTGCTGCTCGCGCGGACGGTCAACGGCGTGCCTGACATCCTGGTGGCCTACGGCCGCTACGCCGCCACGCGCGTCGGCGAAGCCGACATCATCTACATGGGTGAGGGCTGGAACGCCTCGGTGGCGGTGTCGCGGAGCGCCGGCGGCGTCCTGAACTACCACAACGCCGGCAAGATCCAGGCGTCCAGCGAGCCGCAGGACATGCGCCTCCAGCGCATGCTCGGCCATTTGACGACGCTCATCCCGAAGAACCCGAAGAACTCGCTGGTCATCGGCTGTGGCGCAGGCGTGACGGCCGGCGCCGTGTCGATCGATCCGGCGGTCGAGAAGCTCACGATCGCCGAAATCGAGCCGCTCGTCCCGAGCGTCGTCTCGAAGTACTTCTCCGAGCACAACTTCAGCGTCGTCACGAATCCCAAGACGCGGATTCACATCGACGATGCGCGCCACTTCCTGCAGACGACCGACGAGAAGTTCGACGCGATCACGTCGGATCCGCTCGACCCCTGGGTCAAGGGGGCGGCGATGCTCTACTCGCGCGAGTTCTTCGAGACGGTGAAGAAGCGGCTGAACCCCGGAGGCGTGGTGACGCTGTTCGTGCAGCTCTACGAGAGCAACACCGAGGCGGTCAAGAGCGAAGTCGCGACGTTCCTCGAGGCCTTCCCGAACGGGATGATCTTCGGCAACACCAGCCAGGGCGCCGGCTACGACATGGTGCTGCTCGGCCAGGTGGATCCGACCGTGATCAACCTCGACGAGATCCAGGCCAAGCTCGCACGTCCGGAATATCTGCCGATCGCGCAGTCGTTCGCCGACATCGGGATGTACAACGTGATCGACCTGTTCTCGACCTTCGCGGGCAACAAGCCGCAGCTGCAACCGTGGCTCGCCGACGCGACGATCAACCGCGACCGCAACCTGAAGCTCCAGTACCTGGCGGGCCTCGGCGTCCATCTGTATCAGAGCGAGGTGATCTACGCAGACATGCTGCGGTACGCCGACTTCCCGGATGGCACGTTCACCGGTTCGCCGGAAATGCTCGCGCAGCTGCGGGAAGCGATGCGGCAGCAGCATGGACGGTAACTGACGCTTGCAATGCTGATTGCTGAATGCTGAATGCTGAATGCTGAAGTGAGGGATCAGTGTTGAAGTGGTGAAGGTCTGAATCAGAAGCTCCAGTACCCGGCGACGCGGACGGTCGACGTTGTCGATGACTACCACGGCACGAAAGTCGCGGATCCGTATCGCTGGCTCGAGGACCTCGAGTCGCCGGAGACGGCCGCCTGGGTGGCGGAGCAGAACCGGCTGACCGAGGCGTACCTCCAGCGGCAGCCGATCCGCTCGTATTTCCGGAGCCGCATCCAGGAGCTCTGGAACTTCCGCAAGACCGAACTGCCCATCGTCGAGGGCGGCCGCGTTTTCTACCGCATGAACTCGGGGCTGCAACTCCAGTCGCCGCTGTACATGCGAGACAACCTGACGGCGCCGCCTGTCCTCCTCATCGATCCCAACGTCATCTGGCCCGACGGCAGCACGTCGCTGGCCGCCTTCGACGCCGCGCCTGACTCCCGACACCTTGCTTACGCCTTCGCCAAGGGTGGCGCGGACTGGCAGACGATCCGGGTCCGAAGCATCGAGACGGGGCAGGACCTTGCGGACGAGATCACCTGGGTCCGGTTTTCCGGCATCGCCTGGACGAAGGATGCGAACGGCTTCTTCTATGCGCGCTACCCGGAGCCACCGGCGGGGAAGGTCATGGAGGCGGCGCTCTCCGGCCATGCGCTCTACTACCATGCACTCGGCACGCCGCAGTCGCAGGACCGGCTGATCTACACCAACACCGCGAATCCGGCCTGGTTCGTCAGCGGCACGCTGACCGACGACGGACGCTATCTGCTCGTCGCCACCTCGAAGGGGGCCGACAACAGCAACCGGCTGTATGTCATCGACCTCGGCGACCGGCTCGCGCCGGCGCTCGACGCGCCGCTGCAGCCGATCTTCGAAGAGGACGGCGCGGAACTGTCACCGGTCGGGAGCCAGGGCTCGACGTTGTTCCTCCGCACGGACAGGAGCGCCCCGAACCGGTGCATCGTCGCCGTCGACGTCAGCCAGCCCGCGACGTGGACGACGGTGGTTCCGGAATCCACGCACGCGATCGAGAATGCCACCCTGGCCGGCGGACGGCTGTTCGTCGAGTACCTCGTCGACGTTCGGAGCCGGCTGGCGATGTTCGATCTGGCCGGAGCGCCGCTCGGCGACGTGCCGCTTCCCGCGGCCGGTTCGATCGCAGGGATCAGCGGGCGCGAAGACTCCCCGCTGCTGTTCTACGCCTTCACGTCGCATCTGTATCCGGCGACGGTCTTCTCGCATGACATCGCGGCCGGCACGAGCGCGCCGTTCGAGGCGGCGCCACCCCCGGTGGACGTCACGCAGTACGAAACGACGCAGATGTTCGCCGTGTCGAGGGACGGCACGCGCGTCCCGTTCTTCCTGACGGCGCGGAAGGGACTGCAGCGGGACGGGAACAATCCGGCGATGCTGTATGCCTACGGCGGCTTTGCGGTCAGCCTGATGCCCGGCTATCGTCCGGACGTCCCGGCGTGGCTGGACCTGGGCGGCATCTGGATCACGGCGAACCTTCGCGGCGGCGCGGAGTACGGCGAAGCCTGGCACGCGGCCGGGATGCTCGAGCGCAAGCAGAACGTGTTCGACGACTGCATCGCGGTCGCCGAGCACCTGGTGCGCGAAGGCCACACGTCGCCCGGAAAGCTCGGGATCATGGGCGGCTCGAACGGCGGGTTGCTCGTCGGGGCGGTGATGGAGCAGCGGCCGGCCCTCTTCGCCGTCGCGCTGGCCGCGGCCGGCGTCATGGACATGCTGCGCTACGACCGCTTCACGGGCGGCCAGGCGTGGGCCACGGAGTACGGGTCGTCGCAGGATCCAGAACAGTTTCCGGTGCTCGTCGCCTACTCGCCGCTGCACAACATCAAGAGGGGTGAGTGCTATCCGTCGACGCTCGTCGTGACGGCGGACCACGACGACCGCGTCGTGCCCAGTCACTCGTTCAAGTTCGCCGCCGCGCTGCAGGCCGCGCAGGGCTGCCATCGCCCGGTGCTGATCCGCGTCGAAACCGGCGGCTCGCACAACTTCCGGTCCACCGACAAGCGCATCGCAGAGCTGGCCGATGAGTGGACGTTCGCGGGGGGACAGTTGATCCCTGATCTCTGATCCCTAATCTCTAATCTCCAATCCAATCCCTGATCCCCAATCCTCATTCCAATCCGAAATCCCCAATCGACCATCGCCAATCGAAAGGACCCGCTTCTTGCAGGCTCCTCCTGTGGAGGTTGATTCGTATGCTCCCCCGACTCATCTTTGCGGCGGCGCTGACGTTGACGATGACGGCCTGCGCGGGTCTCGAAGGACTGCGCGCGTTCGTGCAGGCGCCGAAGTTCGAAGAAGCGCCCGGCCAGCAGGCCGAGATCCGGCTGCTCGGTCCGAGCGTGTCGCAGCCGCTCGGCGGCGCCGGCATCCGGCTGTGGACGCAGGTGTCGAATCCCAACGCCTTCGGCTTCACGCTCGGCACGCTGCGCGGCACGCTGAACATCGAAAATGCGCGCGCGGCGAACGTCGACTTCCCGCTGGGGCTTCCGCTCCGCGCCGGTGAACAGACGGTCGTGCCGATCGACCTGTCCGTCAGTTTCTCGGACCTGCCGGGCCTGGCCAACGTGATCCGGCGCGCCGTCAACCGGCAACCGCTGGCGTATCACCTGGAAGGGACGATCGGTGTGGATGCCGGACAGCTCGGCCAGCCGGTCTTCGGTCCGATGACCCTGCTCAGAGGCGAGATGCGCGGCATACAATGACCGGATGCGATTGCTGATAGCGGCCCTGGCGGCGGGATTGATGACCGGCGCGACGATGGCCGGACAGGGTGGAGCGTTGAACGCCGACGAACGCAGGCTCGTGGCGTTCGCAGACACGGACAATGCCGCCGCCCTTGCCCTGCTCGAACAGGTGGTCAACATCAACAGCGGCACCCAGAATTTCGAGGGCGTCCGCGCGGTCGGGAAGATCTTCCAGCAGCAATTCGATGCGCTCGGCTTCAAGACGCACTGGGTGGACGGCGCTCCGTTCAAGCGCGCCGGACACCTCGTCGCCGAGCATTCGGCCCCTGGGCCGAAGCTCCTGCTGATCGGCCATCTCGACACGGTGTTCGAACCGAACAGCCCCTTCCAGAAGGTCGAGCGCGTCGATGCCCGCTACATGCGCGGCCCGGGCATCATCGACATGAAGGGGGGCAACGTCGTCATGGTGCAGGCGCTGAAGGCGCTGCAGTCGATCGGCGCCCTGACGTCGATGAACATCACGGTCGTCCTCACCGGCGACGAGGAAGATGCCGGCGAGCCGCTGGCACTCGCGCGGGCGGCGCTCGTCACGGCCGCGAAAGGCGCCGCGGCCGCGATCGGGTTCGAGGACGGCCCCGGCAAGCCGGAAACCGCCGTCATCTCGCGCCGCGGCACGACGACCTGGACGCTGCGGGTGAAGGGGAAGCCCGCCCACTCTTCGCAGATCTTCCGCGACGACATCGGCGCCGGGGCCATCTTCGAGGCGGCCCGCGTCCTCAACGCCTTCCGCGAGACGCTGTCCACCGAAGAGCACCTCACGTTCAATCCCGGCACGATCGTCGGCGGGACCGAGGTCTCGCACGATCCCGTACAGACGCGCGGCACGGCCTTTGGCAAGACGAACATCATTGCCGAGCACGCCATCGTCCAGGGGGACATGCGCACCCTTTCGCCCGAGCAGCTCGCGGGCGCCAAGAAAGCCATGGAGGCCATCGTCCAGGCGTCGCTGCCGCACACCGACGCCTCGATCACCTTCGAGGACGGCTACCCGCCGCTCGCGCCCACCGACGGCAACCGGAAGCTGCTGGCGATGTACGACCAGGCGAGTCGCGATGTTGGCACAGGACCCGTGACCGCGGTGGACCCCGATCGCGCCGGGGCGGCGGATGTGTCGTTCGTCGCCACCGAGGTGCCGCTGATCCTCGACGGCATCGGCCTCATGGGCAGCGACGATCACACGGTGAAGGAAACCGCGGATCTCCAGACGCTGCCGTCGCAGACCAAGCGCGCCGCCGTGTTCCTGCTGCGGCTGGCCAAATCTCTGAAGTAGGCCCGGCCGTCAGGCCGGGCGGGCGGTGGTGGTTAGCCTCCGCGTCATGCTCATCGCTCTCCTGGTCCCGCTGCTGCTCGCGCAAGCCGCAGCCGTATCAGTCCGCAACACCTGGCCCGAGGCCTACGCGAAGAAGGACGCGGCCGCGTTCGCCGCCGAATTCGAAGAACCGTCGCGCGCGCTGTTCCGGTATCGCGCGGCGATGACCGGGCTGATGCAGGTGAAGCCGGGGATGACGGTGGGCGAGGTGGGGGCCGGCTCCGGATATCTCTCCCGCTACATCGCCGAGAAGGTCGGTCCCGCCGGCCATGTCTATGCCAACGAGCTCGAAAACAAGATGGTCGCCTACATGAAAGACCGGGCCGCCAGGGAAGGGTTCGTGAACTTCACCGCCGTGAAGGGGACGGCGACCTCCACCGGGTTCGAGCCTGCGTCTCTGGATGCCGTTGCGGCCGTGTATGCGTTCAGCTTCTTCGACGACCGCGAGGCGATGCTGAAGTCCATGCACGCCTCGCTCACGCCGGGCGGCGTGATGCTGATCGTCGACCTGCCGAGCGAGCAGGTGGGCTCGGCGATGGTGGGCATCGACGCCGATGACGTGACGAAGCAGGCCACGGCCGCCGGGTTCATTTACGTGCGCGAGAACGGCGTCGTGCCGGGCCACTACGCGCTCATCTTCCGCAAGCCTTAGGACGCCACGGTTCAACACGGTTCAACACGGCCAGCAACTGTTTATGAAACCTCTTCTCGCTTCCGTCCTTGCGCTCTTCTCGCTCGGTGTCCTCAACCCGACAACCCCTGCCCCGGAGCTCACCTGGCCGGGCTTTCGCGGTCATGCGATGAGCGGTGTCGCGCCGAAGGCGACCCTGCCGGAGCGATGGAGCCAGACGCAGAACGTGAAGTGGTCGGTGCCGGTGCCCGGCAACGGCTGGTCCTCGCCGATTGTCTGGGGCGACACGGTCTACGTGACGACGGCGATCGGTGCGAAGGAGTTCAAGGCGCCGACGACAGGAATTTTTGGCAACGACTACATCGCCGAACTCCAGGCGCAGGGGCTCTCCGGCGCCGAGCTGATGAAGAAGATCCAGGAACGCGACAACGAGATGCCCGGGGAGGCCGACGAGCTGCGCTACATGCTCTACGCCCTCGATGCCGCGACCGGCCGGACGAAGTGGGAACGGGAGGCCGTGAGGATGGTGCCGCGCGGCGGGCGTCATCGCAAGAACACGTACGCCTCCGAGACGCCGTTCACCGACGGCGAGCGCATCTACGCGTCCTTCGGCCAGAACGTCGGGCTGTTCGTCTTCACGATGGACGGGACGCCACTGTGGAAGCAGCAGTGGCCGACGCAGCAGATCTATCTCGACTTCGGCACGGCCTCCTCGCCGGTCGTCCACGATGGCCGCGTCTACCTGGTGCACGACAGCGAGCAGCTCTCCTACATCACGGCGCTCGACGCCCGTACCGGCGCCGAGCTGTGGAAGACGGAACGTCCGGCGACCGGTCAACCGAAGTCCTCCTGGATGACGCCGTTCGTCTGGCGGCACGCGCAGCGGACCGAGATCGTGACGACCGGGCACGGACTGGTCCTTTCGTACGGACTCGATGGCCAGGAGCTGTGGCGAATCGGCGGGATGTCGATGCCAACGGCCTCGGCGATGGCCTGGGACGGCATGCTCTACGTCGGCACCGGCTCGCAGGGAGACGCGAACCGACCGTTCATGGCGGTGAAGCCGGGTGCCGCGGGGGACATCACGCTCAAAGACGCCACGAGTAACGCATTTGTTGCCTGGATGCAGCCGCGCGCCGCCGGCTACACGCCGTCCGCCGTCGTGCATGCGGGCAAGGCATATCTCGTCCACGACACCGGGATCCTGACAGTGCTCGACGCGAAGACGGGGCGTCAGATCTACAAGGTGCGGGTCGGTGGCGGCGGCCACACGTTCTCGGCGTCGCCCGTCGCGGCCGGTTCGCGGGTCTATCTCCTGAGCGAAGAGGGGGTCGCGTTCGTCCTCGACACCGGCGATGTCTACCGGGAAGTGGCGCAGAACACAGTGGATGAGATGTCCCTTGCCTCGCCGGCCATCGCGGGGAACGCCCTCTACATCCGCACCCAATCGAAGCTCTACAAGATCACCGATTGAGAAAAACACGCCTGAAAACGGCTGGAGCCTCGTTGGTACGGAATCCGCATCAGACCGGGCCATGAAGAGACAGGTTTCAGCGGCCATTCTCACCACGGTCCTCGTCAGCGCCTCATTTGTGGCGGCGCAAACGAAGGTCACGGCGCCCAAAAACAAGTACAGCCCGGCCGATGACGTCAAGCTCGGTCGCGAGGCGGCGGCCGAAGTCGAGCAGCAGATGCCGATGCTCGACGACGATCGTGTGGACGATTACGTGGAGCGGATCGGCGCGCAGCTGGTTGAGAACATCCCGGCCGAATTCCGCCACAACGGCTTCCGCTACACCTTCGACGTCGTCAACCTGCGCGAGATCAACGCGTTCGCGCTGCCGGGCGGCCCGATGTACGCGCACCGCGGGATGATCGAGAAGGCGAAGACCGAGGGAGAGATGGCGGGCGTGCTGGCGCACGAGATCAGTCATGTCGCGCTGCGCCATGGCACGGCGCAGGCCACCAAGGCGACGCCGTATCAGCTCGGCCAGGTCGGCAGCGCCATTCTCGGGGCGATCATCGGGGGGCGAACCGGTGAGGTCGTGTCGTCCGGTGGTCAGTTCTACTTCGGCACCCAGTTCCTGAAGTTCTCGCGCGAGTACGAGAAGCAGGCCGACATCCTGGGCGCGCAGATCATGGCGCGCACGGGGTACGACCCCCGCGAGATGGCGAGCATGTTCCGGACGATCGAACAGGAAGGGGGCAATCGCGCGCCCGAGTTCCTGAGCAATCACCCGAACCCCGGCAACCGCGCGCAGTACATCACGCGCGAGGCAGAGATGCTCCGCGTGCAGCCGGGGAACCGCAACACCGCCGACTTCCGGAACGTCCAGGCGCGTCTGGGGCAGATGACGCCGGCGCCGTCGACGGAGGAGGTCGCGCGCGGCACGGCCGGGCGCACACCGCCCCGCGGCAACGCGCCCGACGCCCGGCCGGCGGCGCGCGTGGCGGCGCCGGCCACCCGCTATACGACGTACAACGAAGGGAATGTGTTCCGCATTGGCGTCCCCTCGAACTGGGAGGAGCTGGCGAGCGAGAGCTCGGTGACGTTCGCCCCGCAGGGCGGCTACGGCACGATCAGCGGGCAGAGCGTGTTCACGCACGGCGTGCAGGCGGGCATCGCGCGCAACGAGACGCACAGCCTGCAGGAGGCCACCGACGAACTGCTCGCCGCCTTCGCACAGTCGAACCCGCAGCTCGCGCGGGCCGGCAACAGTACGCGGGCCACGCTCGGCGGCCGGACGGCGCTGCGCACACCGCTCGCGAACGTCTCCGAGGCCACCGGCGGCCGCGAGCGGATCGTCCTCTACACGGCGCAGACGCAGGACGGCGCGCTGTTCTATCTGATCGGTGTGTCGCCCGAGCAGGAGTTCGGCACCTATCAGTCCGTGATCAACCGCGTGGCGCAGTCGATCCGCTTCACGCGGTAGGCCCGCGGGGCGCGCAATGCTGACTGCTGAATTCTGAATGCTGAATTAAAGGTCCAATTCTGAAGTAGTTCATTGCGCCCTTACTTCAGCATTCAGCATTCAGACTTCAGCATTGCCGCTTGCGGTATCATCCGCTCCGATGAACCGCATGCTGCTCGTCCTTGTCCTCTCTCTCCTCACGGCCGGCCTGGCCGCCGCCCGACAGGCGGCGTCTCCTGTTCCTGATGCGAAGATCGACGCGGTCTTCTCGCGCTGGACGGACCAGACGCCCGGCTGCGCGGTCGGTGTGTCCCGCGCCGGCACGCCGATCGTGCAGAAGGCCTACGGGATGGCCGATCTCGAGCACGGCGTGCCGAACCGGCCCGACACGATCTTCGAGGCCGGCTCGGTGTCGAAGCAGTTCACGGCGGCCGCGGTGCTGCTGCTGGCGCAGGAGGGCAAGCTGTCGCTCGACGACCCGGCGCGCAAGTACGTGCCCGAGTTGCCGGACTACGGCGCCCCTCTGACCATCCGCCACATGCTCCAGCACACGAGCGGACTCCGCGACTGGGGCGAGGTCGCCAGCATCGCCGGCTGGCCGCGCACCTCGCGCGTGCACACGCACGCGCACGTCCTCGACATCCTGAGCCGGCAGAAGGCACTCAACTTCCCCTCCGGCACGCAGTATTCCTACAGCAACAGCGGTTACAACCTCGCGGCGATCATCGTGTCGCGTGTGAGTGGCACGAGCTTCGCCGACTTCTCGCGCGAGCGGATCTTCGAGCCGCTCGGCATGACGCGCACCTCCTGGCGCGACGATCACACGCGGATCGTGAAGGGGCGCGCCACCGCGTACGCCGCGGCCTCCGGCGGGTTCCGCATCAACATGCCGTTCGAGAACGTCCACGGCAATGGCGGGCTGCTGACCACCGTGGGAGATCTGCTCACGTGGAACGAGAACTTCGTGACCCCGAAGGTCGGGGATGCCGCCTTCGTGAAGCTCCAGCAGACGCCGGGCGTCTTCAACGACGGCAAAGCGCACACCTATGCGATGGGCCTGATGGTGGCGCCGTACCGGGGCGTCGCCGAGGTGGGCCACAGCGGCTCCACCGCCGGGTACCGCGCGCATCTGACGCGCTTCCCGGAGCAGCATCTGTCGGTCGCCGTCCTGTGCAACGTGGGCAGCGGCGCCGCCACGCAGTACGCCCGGACGATCGCCGGCATGTATCTCGCCGACGCGCTCCAGCCTGCGCCGGCGAATACGGGCGGGAGGGGTGGTGCCCCGCAGCGTGCAGCCCAGAACCCGCCGGACGGTTCAGCGATGATCGGACCCGTTCCCGCCGGCCGCTTCTACAGCGACGAGGCCGAGGTGACGTTCGAGATCGAGCTCGGCACCGAGGAACTGATCCTCAAGCGCCGTCCTGACGGTCGGACGGTCCTGCGCAAGGTCGGAGAGGACGAGTACGCCTTCGGCGGCAACAGGCTGGTGTTCATCCGTGACGCGAAGGGGGAGGTCACGGAGCTGAGTGTGCGCGGCTCGCGGGTGTTCGACCTGCGCTTTCGGAGGGTGAATTGACGTCTCGGAGGTGACGGAGGAAGCGGAGATTCTTCACACGGAGGAACGGAGAAACGGAGGCACGAACGGAGAACACTTTTGTGGGACCTGCCTTCAGGGCGCCGGGCGGCTGCTCGGGCCTTCCGGCGTCGGAAGGAGCCATGGTCATCCGAGAAAGGTGCCCGGTCCGCCGCTCTGGATGAACTCGGCGCTTCAACGAGCCACCCGCTTCGCCCCCTCCTGTGCGGGGTAGTCGCCGTCGAAAGTGGTCACCAGCGTTCGAGAAAGACCGGCGGTTCATCGGAGCCCGTGAGTTCCCGAAAAAGAGAGTCTTCTCCGTTCGTGCCTCCGTTCTCCTCCGTTCCTCCGTTGTGAAATCCGTTTCCTCCGTAACCTCCGAGGCAGGGCTCAACGAAGGACCGGCGGTCTCCGATGCCTCGTCGCCTGCTCGTACCCATACGCCAGGCGGATCAGTGTGGGCTCGTCCCACGCGCGGCCGAAGAAGGTGATGCCGGCGGGCAGCCGGCCATCGCGCGTGTAGCCCATCGGCACCTGGATCGCCGGCCAGCCGGTCGTCGGCGAGAACACCTGGCTGTTGTCGCCATGCGGCGTATTCAGGTCGCCGATCAGCCGCGGCGGATTGCTCCAGGTGGGGTACACCCAGGCCTGGAGGTCGTGCGCGGTCATGGCCTCCAGGACGGCCGCGCGGTAGCGCTCGCGGTACTCCGCCTCCGCCTTACACGCGGGCGAGTCGAGTCCGTTCTCGGTCCCCTCCTGCGCGCGCGTCAGACGCAGTTCGACCGACGGATGGAACCGGCGCGAGCGGATGATCCCTTCCAGGTTCTTCACCGGCACCCGGTCCCCGAGCGACGCCAGATAGCGATTGATGTCGTACTTGAAGCCGCCGCAGGATCCGACGTCGCGCGGCCGCCGGACCTCGCCGAGCCCCTCGATGCGCGCGGGATCGACAATGGACGCGCCGGCCTTCTTCAGGTCCTCGAGCGCCGCCATGAACACCTTCACGATTTCGGGATCCGTGGTCTCGCGCTCGTACGCCTGCCGGAGCACGCCGATGCGCGCCCCTTTCAACCCGCCCGGCACGAGCGCGGCGCGGTAATCGGGCAGCGCCGCCGGACGGCCGGACGGACGCAGCCCCGCCGGATCGACGTCCTTCGCCAGCGTAATCGGATCGCCGGGATCCTCGCCGGCAATGACCTGGAACACGGCCACGGCATCCTCGACCGTCCGCGCCATCGGACCGGCGATGTCGGCCAGCAGGTTGAGCGGCACCACACCCCCTCGGCTCGTCAATCCCATCGTCGAACGGATGCCGGCGAGCGCCTGATGAGAGGAGGGGCCGCGGATCGAGTTTCCCGTGTCGCTGCCGACGCCCACGGCGCCGAAGTTCGCGGCGACCGCCGCGGCGGTGCCGCCGCTCGATCCCGCGGTGACACGATCGGTCGCGTACGGGTTGCGCGTGTAGCCCGGAAGCACCGAGTTGACGGTCTCGTACGGGCTGAACGCCCACTCGGCCATGTTCGACTTGGCGAGGACGATCGCACCGGCCGCCTTGATCCGCTTGACCTGGAAGGCGTCGCGGCCCGGATCGAAGTCCTTGAGTGCCAGCGATCCGGCGGCGGTCTGTAGGCCGATCGTTTCGAAGTTGTCCTTGACGATGAAGGGGACGCAGTGCAACGGCCCGACCGGCCCTGAAGCCTTGTATCGCTGGTCGAGCGCCTCGGCCTGCTGTCTCGCATCCGGATTCACGACCGTGATGGCGTTCAGGGCAGCGCCGCGCTTGTCATGGGCCTCGATGCGGTTCAGGTACTGGTCGACCAGCGACGCGCAGGTCAGACGGCCAGCCTTCATCGCGGCATGGATGCCGGCGATCGTGGCCTCTTCTAGTTGGAACGGTCCGGACTGCTGTTGTGGGACGAGCAGCGTGGCGGTGATCAGCAGAGGAATGAGCGTTCGCACGCGCGTATCTTATACTTACGGCTAGTTGCGGCGTTCATCCGGCTCGAAAGGATCACGATGTTTACGCTTCTCGCTCTGGCCTTCACCCTCGTCGCCCAGGAGGCGCCGGCGCAGGCCCCACCCCCCGACATCCGGAACTTTCTCCAGGTGACGCCTGATTTCTGCTCCGGCGCGCAGCCGCGGCCCGAACATTTCGCCCTGCTGAAGAGCCGCGGGGTGAAAACGGTGTTGAATCTGCGGACACCCGGGGAGCATC
>JBBECO010000113.1:0-4472 GCA_040881785.1 Vicinamibacterales bacterium | reverse complement strand
ATGCGGTAGCCGCTGCGGGCGGTGCCGACGACGAGGCCGTCCTGGTCGGGGGTGGCGGCCGGCACACTGCTGATCGCCTCGTGGAGCGCGGGATCGAACGGCTGCTGGTCCGCCTCGATGCGCGTGACGCCGAAAGACTCGAGCTTGGCGAGGAACTGGCGCCGCACCATCTCGACCCCCTGCATCAGCGCCTCCTGCGAGCCGCCGGACTTCGCGGACTCGATCGCGCGATCGAGGTTGTCGACGACCTCCAGCAGGTCGGCGAGGATCTCGCGCCGGCTGCGTTCGATGTCCTTGGAGATCTCGCGCCGCAGCCGCAGGCGCGCCTCCTCGAATTCGGCCGCCGCGCCGCGGTACTTCGCGAGGTACTCGGCGATCTGCTTGTCCTTGTCCGCGACCTGCTTCTCGAGGTCCTCGACGTAGGTCGGCTTGCCGGATCCGCGTGTGTCTTCGCGGACCTCGCCGGGATCCTGCGCCCACCAGCGGCGGTCCACTACCTTGATGGGAATTTCGTGTTCTTTGTCGGACATATGGAATGGCAGCCCATAAAGGGCTGCGCTACACGTCTGCGTTACGAGGCCGTCATGCTGTTCGAATGTCGGTGTGTAGCGCAGCCCTTTACGGGCTGCCTACGCTGCTGTCGGTCTCTCAGCGAACTCGAACGTCAGCTTGCCGTCGGCGATCCCGATCGTGACCGTCCCCCCCTGCTCGAGGCGTCCGAACAGGATCTCGTCGGTCAGCGGATCGCGGACGTCGGTCTGGATCACGCGCGCGAGCGGGCGCGCGCCGTAAATGGGGTCGTAGCCCTTCTCGGCCAGCCACTGCCGCGCCTCGGGCAGCAGCGTGATCGCCACGCGCCGTTCGGCGAGCTGCGCTTCGAGCTGCAGGATGAACTTCTCGACGATCGTCTCCATCACGCCGGGTGACAACGGACCGAACGACACGATGGCGTCGAGCCGGTTCCGGAACTCGGGACTGAAAACCTTGTCGATCGCGTGCTTCGAGCGCTGTTGCGACACCTTCAGACGCGCGTCCACGGCGCGGTCCGAGCCCCCCGCCTCCCAGAAGCCGATCGTCCCCGCGCTCAGCTCGCGCGAGCCGGCGTTCGACGTCATGATCAGCACCACCTGCCGGAAGTCCGCCTTCCGCCCGTTGTTGTCGGTGAGCGTGGCGTGATCCATCACCTGCAGCAGGATGTTGAAGATGTCGGGATGCGCCTTTTCGATCTCGTCCAGCAGGAGCACCGCGTACGGATGCTGGCGGATGGCGTCGACGAGCAGTCCGCCCTGCTCGAACCCCACGTATCCCGGCGGCGCGCCGATCAGCCGCGCCACCGCATGCTTCTCCATGTACTCGCTCATGTCGTAGCGGAGAAACTCGTTGCCGAGGTGCAGCGCGAGCTGCTTGGCGAGCTCGGTCTTGCCGACGCCGGTCGGACCGGTGAACAGGAAGCAGCCGGCCGGCCGTTCCGGCTGGCCGAGGCCGGCGCGCGAGCGCTTGATCGCGCGCGCGACGGTGCGCACCGCCTCCTCCTGCCCGAACACCACGCGTCCGAGCGACTCCTCGAGCGTCTTCAGCCGGTCCTTGTCGCTCGACGAGGCCTGCTTGGCGGGGATGCGGGCCATCCGCGCGATGACCTCCTCGATCTGCTGCGGCGTGATCTCGTCCACCGGGGGTTCTTCCACGGGCGCTGCCGGATCGACAGACGTGGAGGCGGCCACGGGTATCGCGGATCCGCCGCGGGCCAGGCGCATCCGCGCCCCGGCTTCGTCGAGCACGTCGATGGCGCTGTCGGGCAGCCGGTAATCGCGCAGATGGCGCGAGGCGAGCTTCGCGGCGATCTCGAGCGCCTCGTCCGTGAACTTCACGCGATGGTGGGCCTCGTAGCGGGATCGCAGGCCCTGGAGGATCTTCACCGTCTCGGGGATCGACGGCTCGTCGATCGTGATCTTCTGGAGCCGGCGCGCGAGCGCGCGGTCCTTCTCGATGTGCTTGAAGTCGTCATGCGTCGTCGATCCGACGACGCGCAGCTGCCCGGTGGTGAGGACCGGCTTGATCAGCGTGGCGAGGTCCATCGTTCCGCCGGTCGTCGCGCCGGCACCGACCGTCGAATGGATCTCGTCGATGAAGAGGATCGGCATCGGCCGCTTCGAGAGCGCCTGGATCACCGCCTTGAAGCGCTCCTCGAAGTCGCCGCGGAAGCGGGTGCCGGCGAGCAGCGCCCCGGTGTCGAGCGAAAAGACCTCCGCTCCTTCGAGCAGCTCCGGCACGTCGTCGCCGAGCAGGCGCGTCGCGAGCCCCTCGGCGAGCGCGGTCTTGCCGACGCCGGCGTCGCCGACGAACACGGGGTTGTTCTTGCGGCGGCGGCACAGGATCTCGAGCGTCCGCTCGAGCTCGTGCGCGCGGCCGATCAACGGATCCAACTCGCCGGCACGCGCGCGGGCCGTGAGGTTGGTGGCGTAGGCGCTGAGCGGATCGCGAGAGGTCGCGGGGCCTCGCTCCCCGACACCGGCCTCGGCTTCGTCCGCATCGTCGGTCGAGTGGCTGGACGTGTGCGCCGGCGGGACCTTGGTCGTGCCGTGCGTGATGTACTCGAGGACGTCGAGCCGGGTGACCCCCTGCGCGGCGAGGAGCTGCGCCGCGTACGACTTGTTCTGCTGCAGGGTGGCGGCGAGCACGTCGCCCGACTGCACTTCGTGGCGGCCGGCACTCTGGACGTGGAGCACGGCGGTCTGGAGCACGCGACGGAAGGCGATCGTCTGCTCCGGCTCCCGCTGCTGGCCGCGCGAGAACTGCTCGACGGTCTCGTTCAGGTACTTGTCCAGGTCTTTTCGAAGCTGCGGCAGGTCGGCGCCGCACGCGGCCAGGATCCGCTCGCCGTCGAGATCGTGCGCCAGCGCGTAGAGCAGGTGCTCCAGCGTGAGATGGGCGTGCCGCCGCGACGACGCCTCGCGGTAGGCCACGGTCAGAACGATTTCGAGAGCGGCACTGAACACTTATTCGGGCTCCATCGCGGCCTTCAGGGGAAAGCCGTGGTCGCGGGCGCTGCTGATCACGGCCTCGACCTTCGTCTCGGCGATCTCGTGCGGGTAGACACCACAGAGCCCCTTGCCCTGCGTGTGTACCATCATCATGATCCGAAAGGCCTCCGCCGGCTGTTTATTGAAGATCGTTTCGAGCACCTCGATCACGAAATCCATCGTCGTGTAGTCGTCGTTGAGCAGCAGCACCTTGAACAGCTCCGGCCGCTTCGTCTTCTCCCGGGCCCGTTCGAGAACCTCTCCGCCCGTCTGCCTGTCGGTGTCGCTCATCTCGGTCATCCGATTCTACCAAGATGCCGGAGGGTCCCACCGGCTGGGGTAAGATGCCCGGCGACCAGGATTTCCCGATAGTTTTCGATCTGGGCCTTTTTTCTCAGCGAGAATCGCGGTTGATCGCCGCATGGAGTGTCAAGTGCCTCGCACCGCACCGCGGATCGTGTTCCTCGCTGTTCTTGCGGCGGCCCCCTCCGCGGCGGGCCGCGCGCAGTGACCAAGCCGCTCGCCGCCGGCCTCGACTACGTCGACCTGAACTTTCTGGGCAATCCGGAGATCATCGCCACGGCGGTGCTGCAGGGGCCGGGCGGTGTCGCGCTGATCGATCCGGGGCCCTCGACCACGATCGATTCGCTGCGCGCGTCGCTCGAACGCAAGGGTATCCGGTTCGCCGATGTCGGGCAGCTGCTGCTCACGCACATTCATCTCGACCACGCAGGCGCAACCGGCACGATGGTCCGCGAGAACCCCGCGATCGAGGTGTTCGTCCACGAACGCGGCGCGCCGCACATGAGCGATCCGGCGAAGCTGCTGGCGAGCGCCACGCGCCTCTACGGCGAGGCCGACATGCAGCGCCTGTGGGGTGAGTTCCTGGCGGTGCCGGCCGCGAACCTGCGCGTCCTCGCCGGCGGCGAGACGATCACGGCCGGCGGGCGGCAGCTGGAGGTCGCCTACACGCCGGGCCACGCGTCGCACCACGTGAGTTACTTCGATCGCGCGAGCCGCGTCGCGTTCGTCGGCGACACGGCCGGCATCCGCCGTCACGAGCCGTACGTCATGCCGCCCACGCCGCCGCCGGATATCGATCTCGAGGCGTGGCGCGAGAGCGAGGCGAGGATTCTGGCGTGGGATCCCGACACGCTGTTCCTCACGCACTTCGGACCGTTCCACGGCGCGCGCGTGCAGTTCCAGGATCTGCGCGACAACATCGAACAGTGGAACCGCATCGTCCGCCGCCTGATCGCCGACGCCAGCCTCACCGAGGCGCAGCGTCAGGATCTGTTCGTCGAGGAGGCCACGCGCGAGCTGCGCCGCGCGGTGGGAGAGGCCGAGGCCGCGCTCTACGGGCGTGCGGGCCGGCTCGACTATTCCTGGCAGGGGCTCGCGAGGTATTGGCGAAAGCGCGAAGCGCTTGCATGAGGCAGCCCATAAAGGGCT
>JBBECO010000112.1:12603-28739 GCA_040881785.1 Vicinamibacterales bacterium | reverse complement strand
AGCCCTTTACGGGCTGCCTCTTCTGGGCCCGCGGGCGAAAGCGGACCGGATGGTAGACTCGCATTTTGCCCATGATCCATGCAACGACAGTGCTGGCCGTGCGCCACCGTGACGGCGCCGTGATGGCCAGCGACGGCCAGGTCACCTTCGGCAGTACCGTCGTCAAACAATCCGCCCGCAAGATCCGCCGGCTCTACAACGACCGCGTGCTGGCCGGCTTTGCCGGTTCGGCGGCCGATTCCTTCGCGCTGTTTGCGCGGTTCGAGGCGAAACTGGAGCAGTACCGCGGCAATCTCGAGCGCTCGGCGGTGGAGCTCGCCAAGGACTGGCGCACCGACCGCGCCCTGCGGCGCCTCGAGGCCATGCTCATCGTCATGGACCAGAAGGCGACGTATCTGCTGTCGGGGACCGGCGATCTGATCGAGCCCGATGACGGGATCATCGCGATCGGGTCGGGTGGGCCGTTTGCCATGGCGGCGGCCAAGGCGCTGGCCCGGCACACCGAGCTCGATGCCCGCGCGATCGCGCAGGAGGCGATGCACATCGCCGGCGACATCTGCATCTACACCAACGAAAACATCACGATCGAGACGCTGTAAGTGGCCATCCCTCTTCCCGAATCCACCACGACGACCATCGAGGCGCTGACGCCGCGGCAGATCGTCGCCGAGCTCGACAAACACGTCGTCGGACAGGGCCAGGCGAAGCGCGCCGTCGCGATCGCGCTGCGGAACCGGTCGCGCCGCCAGAAGCTCCCGCCGGAACTGGCCGAGGAGATCGCGCCGAAGAACATCCTGATGATCGGGCCGACGGGCGTCGGCAAGACCGAGATCGCGCGGCGGCTGGCGAAGCTGGCGCAGTCCCCGTTCATCAAGGTCGAGGCGTCGAAGTTCACCGAGGTGGGCTACGTCGGCCGCGACGTCGAGTCGATGGTCCGCGACCTGGTGGAGCTGGCGGTCGACATGGTCCGCGAGGAGCGGCGCGGCGAGGTGCGCGAGAAGGCGGGGCAGGCCGCCGAGGAGCGCGTGCTCGACCTGCTGCTGCCGCCGCTGCCCTCCACGCCCGACTACGACGAGCAGGCCGCCTCGATCCGCGAGCAGGCGCAGCGCACGCGCGAAAAGCTGCGCGAGCAGCTGCGTGAAGGGCGCCTCGATCACAAGCACGTCGAAATCGACGTCCGCGAGAAGACGTTCCCCTCCTTCGAGATCATCGCGGGTTCGAACGTCGAGGAAGTCGACATCAACATGAAGGACATGCTGCCGGGTCTCTTTGCCGGCCGCACCCGCAAGCGCCGTCTGCGCGTCCCGGAGGCGCTCGAGACGCTCGGCCAGGAAGAAGAGCAGAAGCTGATCGACATGGAGACCGTGGCGCGCGCGGCGGTCGAACGCGTCCAGGAAGCCGGGATCATCTTCGTGGACGAAATCGACAAGGTCGCCGGACGCGAAGGCGGCCAGGGGCCCGATGTGAGCCGTGAAGGCGTGCAGCGCGACATCCTGCCGATCGTCGAAGGCACCACCGTCAACACCAAGTACGGGATGGTGAAGACCGATCACATCCTCTTCATCGCGGCGGGGGCGTTTCACGTGTCGAAGCCCTCGGATCTGATTCCCGAGCTGCAGGGGCGCTTCCCGATCCGGGTGGAGCTCGAGGCGCTCAACCGCGACGACTTCGTGCGGATCCTGACCGAACCCAAGAGCGCGCTGATCAAGCAGTACATCGCGCTGCTCTCGACCGAAGGGGTGACGCTCGGTTTCACCGACGGCGCGATCGGCCGCATCGCCGACTTCGCCATGCTCGTGAACGAGCGGACCGAGAACATCGGCGCGCGGCGCCTGCACACCGTCATGGAGAAGCTGCTCGACGAAGTCTCGTTCGACGCGCCGGACCTCGTCCGCAAGGACGTGACGATCGACGATGCGTATGTGGACGGCGCGCTGTCGGAGATCGCGCGCAACGAAGACCTGTCGCGGTACATCCTGTGAGATTCGCGTCTCCGTCGTTCCGGCGTGCCGCGGCCGTGGCGCTCGCCCTGTCCACGCTTGCGGCATGCGGCAAGAAAGGGCCGCCGCTCGCGCCGCTGCGGCCGGTGCCCGGCCCCGTGACGGAGCTGAAGGCGCGCCGCGCCGGCAACGAGGTGCGCTTCACCTTCAAGGTGCCGCTGGAGAACGCGGACAAGACGACGCCGGTGAGCATCGATCGGCTCGAGGTCTACGCCGTCACGGTGTCGCCCGGGGCCGAGGTGCCCCCCAACCGCGACCTGCTCGCGCCGAAATACCTGATCGCGACCATCCCGGTGCGGCCGGTCGTGCCCGAGGAGGACGCCGTCGAGCCGAAGCCCGGCGCCCCGGACACGAAGGACGATCCGCGCCCGGCGCCCGGCGAGGAGGCGACGTTCGTCGAAGAGCTGAACGAGGCGAAGATGAAGCCGCAGGTCGTCGCGCTGCCCGTCACGTCCCGCCCGGACCGGACGGCGAAGACCACGACCACGGCCATCGCGGCGGCGTGGACCGCCGCCATGGCGGCGGCGGCGAAGGAGGTCCGGGTCGCGCGGCGCGTCTATGTGATCCGGGGCCGGTCGAGCCGCGGTCAGACGGGCCAGGCGGCCGAGCGCGTCATGCTGCCGCTGACGCCCCTGCCCGCCGCGCCCACCGGCGTGATGGTCGCGTTCACCGAGACGAGCGTCGGCGTGACGTGGATGCCGCCGCCGGTCGAGGGCGTGCTGGAAGCCTTCGCGCCGCCGCCCGTGTACAACCTCTATGCCGGCGACGGCACGGCCCCGCTGAACCCTGCGCCGCTGAAGGTGCCGTCGTTCGAGCGGCCCAGCGTGTCGTTCGGCTCCGAGGAGTGTTTCGTGGTGCGGAGCGCGGTCGTGACGGGCAACCTGACGATCGAGAGCCCCGCTACGGCCCCCGTGTGCGTGACGCCGGTTGACACCTTCGCGCCGGCCGCGCCGACAGGATTCACGGCCGTGGCCGCCGAAGGTGGGGTCAACCTGATCTGGGAGGCGAATACCGAAAGCGATCTGGCCGGCTACATCGTCTTGCGCGGCGACGTGCCGGGTGACACACTGGCGCCGATCACGGCCTCGCCGATCACCAGCACGACCTACACCGACAAGACGGCGACGACGGGGCGGCGGTACGTCTACGTCGTCGTGGCCGTCGACAGCGCGACGCCGCCGAACACGAGTCCGCAGTCGAACCGGGTCGAAGAGACGGCCCGCTAAATACACGGATTACACGGATCGCACGGATGACACGGATAACGGAGTTGACGGAGTGGCGGAGACGATGAGGCGGTTCTTTCGGATCGAGCACCACGGCGAGGCTCGATACGCCGTGGAAGAGCAGGGCGAGTGGCGGCTGATCGACGGGGACATCTTCGGCGACTTCAGGGCGGGGGACGCGATTGCCTCGACCGGCCACCACCTGCTGGCGCCGGTGCTGCCGTCGAAGATCGTCTGTGTGGGCCTCAACTACAAGGACCACGCCGCGGAGCAGAACAAGCCGCTGCCGGCCGAGCCGCTGCTCTTCATCAAGCCGTCGACCTCCGTGATCGGGCCGGGCGAGGCGATCGTGCTGCCGGAGGGGGTCGGGCGCGTGGATCACGAGGCGGAAGCGGCGGTCGTGATCGGCAGGCGTGCCACGCGCGTCCGCGACACCGACGCCATGGACTACGTGCTCGGCATCACCTGCGTGAACGACGTCACGGCGCGCGAGCTGCAGAGCAAGGGGGCCGGCTACACGCGCGCGAAAGGGTTCGACACGTTCGCGCCGGTCGGGCCGTGCATCGTCCAGGGGCTCGATTACACGGCGGCCGCCGGCCTGGGTGTCGAAGGCTGGGTGAACGGTGTGCAGCGCCAGGGTTCCTCCACCCGCGAGCTGATCTTCCCGATCCCCATGCTGATCGCGTATATCTCCGCCAACATGACGCTGCTGCCCGGCGACATCATTTCCACCGGCACCCCCTCCGGCATCGGGCCACTGGTCGCGGGCGACACGGTCACCATCAAAGTTGAAGGCGTCGGCGAGCTGACCAATACCGTCGCAGACCCGGCGTTTGTAGGCCCGACCTTCAGGTCGGGCGTGAGCGAATCCGCTGCGTCCTCCAGGAACAACACACCATGAAAATCTTCATCGATTCGGGCAATCTCAAGGAAATCGAGAACCTCGTGCCGCTCGGCATCATCGACGGCATCACCACGAATCCGTCGCTGCTCGCGAAGGAGCCGGGCGACTACAAGCAGATCCTGAAGAAGATCTGCCAGATCGTCCAGGGACCGACCAGCGCGGAGGTCGTCGCCACGGATGCGGAGGGGATGATCCGCGAAGGGCGGGAGCTGGCCGCGATCGACGAGCACATCGTCGTCAAGGTCCCGTTCACGCGCGAGGGCGTGAAGGCCTGCAAGGCGCTGTCGTCGGAGGGGAAGCGCGTGAACGTCACGCTGATCTTCTCGGCGGCCCAGGCGCTGCTGGCCGCGAAGGTCGGTGCGACCTACGTGAGCCCGTTCGTCGGCCGCCTCGATGACATCGCCACGTCGGGCATGGGGCTGATCTCGGACATCGTGGACATCTTCGAGAACTACCAGTTCACGACCGAGATCCTCGTGGCCTCGACGCGCGGCCCGAT
Organism: Vicinamibacterales bacterium; assembly: GCA_040881785.1. Lineage (GTDB taxonomy): Bacteria > Acidobacteriota > Vicinamibacteria > Vicinamibacterales > 2-12-FULL-66-21 > JACDCA01. The sequence goes on along the minus strand of JBBECO010000112.1, from coordinate 24,110 downwards.
GCACATCGTGGAGGCGGCGCGCCTCGGCGCCGACATCTGCACGTGTCCGGCGAAGGTCATCGAAGCGCTCTTCAAGCATCCGCTGACCGACATCGGCCTCGCGAATTTCCTGAAGGACTGGGAGCAGGCGCAGGCGGCGAAGAAATAAGGCCCGACCTTGTAGGCCCGACCTTGTAGGCCCGACCTTGTAGGCCCGACCTTCAGGTCGGGCGTGTAACCGGCAACGAATGGACACCATCAAGTATCTCGAGGACCTCGAGCGGCGCGCCGAGCTGGGGGGCGGTGAAGACCGCCTCAAGAAGCAGCACGACGCCGGCAAGCTGACGGCGCGCGAGCGGATCGACCTGCTGTTCGATCCCGGCACGTTCCAGGAAGCCGACAAGCTCGTGACGCACCGCTGCCGCGACTTCGGGATGGAGGAGCAGGTCATCCCGGGGGACGGCGTTGTCTGCGGCTACGGGCGTGTGGACGGCCGGCCGGTCTACGCCTTCGCGCAGGACTTCACGGTCTTCGGCGGCTCGCTCTCCGAGACCAACGCCGCGAAGATCGTCAAGGTCATGGACCTCGCGATGAAGATGGGCGCGCCCCTGGTCGGACTGAACGACTCGGGCGGCGCGCGGATCCAGGAAGGCGTTCTCTCGCTCGGCGGGTACGCCGACATCTTTCTCCGCAACACGCTCGCCTCCGGCGTGATCCCGCAGATCTCCGCAATCATGGGGCCCTGCGCCGGCGGCGCCGTCTACTCGCCGGCCATCACCGACTTCAACATCATGGTCGAAGGCACGAGCTACATGTTCGTGACCGGGCCCGACGTCATCAAGACCGTCACGCACGAGACCGTGACGAAAGAAGAGCTCGGCGGCGCGAAGACGCACAACGAGATCAGCGGCGTCGCGCACTTCTCGACGCCGGACGATCGCGACTGCCTCCGCACCATCCGCGAGCTGCTCGGCTACCTGCCATCCAATAACGTTGACGAGCCCCCGCACCGCGAGACATCGGATCCGGTGGACCGCGAGGACGAGGCGCTCGAGTCCCTCATCCCGGCGTCCCCGAACCAGCCCTACGACATGCTCGATCTCGTCCACGCGATCGCCGACGAGGGGGCTTTCCTCGAGGTCCACCGCCACTACGCGAAGAACATCATCGTGGGGTTCGCGCGGCTCGGCGGACGCAGTGTCGGGATCGTCGCGAACCAGCCGGCGCACCTGGCCGGCACGCTGGACATCGACGCGTCGGTGAAGGCCGCGCGGTTCGTGCGCTTCTGTGACGCATTCAACATTCCGCTCGTGACCTTCGAAGACGTCCCGGGCTTCCTGCCGGGGACGCGACAGGAGTACGGCGGGATCATCCGCCACGGCGCCAAGCTCCTGTTCGCGTTCGCGGAGGCCACCGTCCCGAAGCTGACCGTCATCACGCGCAAGGCTTACGGCGGCGCCTACTGCGTCATGTCGAGCAAGCACATCCGGACCGACGTGAACTTCGCGTGGCCCTCAGCCGAGATCGCGGTGATGGGCCCCGAGGGGGCCGTGAACATCCTCTACAAGCGTGAGATCGATGCGGCGAAAGACAAAGACGCCGCGCGCGCGAAGCGTGTCGCCGAGTTCAAGGAGAAGTTCGCCAACCCGTACGTCGCGGCCGCGCGCGGATTCGTGGACGAAGTGATCCGCCCGCGCCAGACCCGCGCCAAGCTGATCGCGGCCCTGGCCACGCTCGACACCAAGCGCGACAAGAACCCGCCCAAGAAGCACGGCAACATCCCGCTCTGAGGCCGGCCACGGCCTGCCCGCCGAAGCCCCGACGAAGCGCCGTAAGAGGAGTCGGGGCGAAGGTGGGTGCAACACGGTTCAACACGGCCAAGGCAGCCACGGTTCAACACGGTTCAACACGGTTCTACAAGGTGGCTCTTGCAGGCGGCGGTGCAGAGTCGTGCGGTGGCGGTGCGGCGGGGCCATGTCAGGACCGAGGCGCGATGCGGGCAGCCCGCTGCAGCCTGCCTCGCCGAAGCCTCGCCAAACGTCACCTCGCGAGGCGAAGGCGGGTCAGTTCTGAAAAACGGCATGCAGGCGTCCCGATCGGCGGAGGCGGACTTTCGCCACTGCCGCAGCGAATCAGCCGGCTGCCGACCCTGATCAGCATCCGGCGTACGGCAAACCCGAGCCGACGCCGCACCGTCAGACTCGCGCCGGAATGCCATTTTTCCGGGCGTAGCCCGAGGCGCCTCGGGGATGACGTGGCCCCGGCGCCTTCCGATGCCACCGCGCCGAGTCGTTGTGTCGGCGCTCGCGGTGTACCGAACCTCATCTCCTGCTACAATTTACGGTCATCACTGTATGAAAATTCTCGTCGCCAACAGGGGAGAGATTGCCGTCCGGGTCCTCCGCGCCTGCCGCGAGATGGGGATCCCGTCGGTGGCGGTCTATTCCGACTGCGATCGTGACGCGCGGCACGTGCGCGAGGCGGACCAGGCGATCCACATTGGCCCGAGCCCCGCGGCGCAGAGCTATCTGCGGATCGACGGCATCATCGACGCGGCGAAACGAACGGGCGCCGACGCCGTGCATCCCGGCTACGGCTTCCTCGCCGAGAACGCCGCGTTCGCGCGCGCGTGCCGCGACGCCGGTCTGACCTTCATCGGTCCCACACCCGAAGCCATCACGCTCATGGGCAGCAAGACCGCCGCGCGTGAGGTGGCCATCAAGGCGGGTGTGCCGGTCGTCCCCGGCACCGAGAAGCCGTTCGATGCCAACGCATCGGACGACGAGATTGTCGCAGCCGGGAAAAAGATCGGCTACCCGCTCCTCGTCAAAGCGGTCGCGGGCGGCGGCGGCAAGGGCATGCGGACGGTGGACAAGGCCGAGGACCTGCTGCCCGCCATCCAGACCGCGCGCTCCGAGGCCGGATCGGCGTTCGGCGACAGCGCGGTGTATCTCGAGCGGCGGATCCTGAAGCCGAGACACATCGAGATCCAGTTGCTCGGCGACCAGCACGGGACGGTGATCCCGTTCGTGGAACGCGAGTGCTCGATCCAGCGCCGCCATCAGAAAGTCGTCGAGGAATCCCCCTCCATCGCGGTGACGCCTGAGCTGCGGAGGAAGATCGCATCCGCCGCGGCCGCCGTCGCCCGGACGGCCGGGTATACCAACGCCGGCACGATCGAGTTCCTCCTCGACGAGGACGGCTCGTTCTACTTCCTCGAGATGAACACGCGCCTGCAGGTCGAGCACCCCGTCACCGAAATGGTGACGAGCCTCGATCTCGTCCACTGGCAGATCCGGATCGCGCGCGGCGAGCGGCTCGACATCGATCCCGAACGCGCGCTCACGCCGCTCGGCCATGCCATCGAGTGCCGCATCTACGCCGAGGATCCCGACCAGAGCTTCATGCCGTCGCCCGGCTTGATCCGCGGGCTCCGCCCCGCCTCCGGGCCGGGCATCCGCGACGACGGCGGTGTGGCGGTCGGCTACACGGTGCCGGTGTTCTACGACTCTCTCATCGCGAAGCTCGTCGCCTGGGGCAGCTCGCGGCCGGAAGCGGTGGCGCGCATGGAGCGCGCGCTGCGCGAGTACCAGGTGCTCGGCATCAAGACGACGATTCCGTTCTTCCTCTGGCTGATGCGCCAGCCCGAGTACCACACGGGCGACTACGACACGACGTACCTCGACAGGCTCCTCGCGTCCAGACGCGAGAGCTTCAGCGAGCTCGATGCCGCCGACGAGGACCTCGCCGCGATCGCCGCGGCGCTCGATGCGTACTTCCGCGCGAACGTGGCGGCGGCCGGCGGCCAGGACGCCGGGAGCCGCGGCAGCCTGTGGAAGCAGTCCGCCCGGCGCGAGGCGCTCCGCGGATGACGTTCGAAATCGACATCAACGGACGGACCCGCACGGTCGCCATCGAGAAGACGTCCGAGGGGCAGTACCGCGTGCTCCTCGACGGCGAGGCGCGCATGGTCGATGCCGCGCGCGTCGGCATCCACGGCCTGTCGCTGCTGTTCGACGGCGAGGACCGCGCGAGCCGCGAGCTGCAGGTCACGCCCGGCGGCACGCGCGGCGAGCTGCTGATCACGCTCGGCGGACGCACGGTCGCGGCCACCGTCAATGGACGGCGGACCGGGCGCGCCGGCGCCGACACGGGCGCGGGCGCCGATGGCCCACAGGCCGTCACCGCACCGATGCCCGGCCGCGTCGTCCGCGTGCTCGTCAGCGTGGGTGACGACGTCGCCGTCCGCCAGGGCGTCGTGGTCGTCGAAGCGATGAAGATGGAAAACGAGCTGCGCTCGCCCAAGGCCGGGCGCGTGAAGGACGTCAACGTCACGCCGGGGACGTCCGTGGAAGCCGGACGCGTGCTGCTCGTCATCGAATGAGTGATGGCCCCCGGCGGCGGCGTCGCGTCACGCAGGTATCTCTCTACGCGCTCGCGCTGCTGACCGCGATCCTCGCGGCGCTCATCGTCACGCTCTTCACCGTCGACATGGGGCCGTACGTCAAAGAGGAGGCCGAGAAGCGCGCCACGACCTATCTCGACCGGCGGATGACGATCGGCCGCGTGTCCGCGAAGCTGACGCCCGGAACATTCCAGCTGCACGACGTCGTCATCGAAGGGATGACGCCGCAGGCCCGGCCGTTTCTGAAGGCCGAATCGCTGACCGTCTCGCTGCCCTGGTGGACCCTCTTCGACAAGGCGCTCATCATCCAGTCGATCGAGATGACCGGCTGGGAGATGTTCATCGAGACCTTTCCAGGCGGCAAGCACAACTTCCCGCGCGTGAAGGGGCCTCCGAAGGACCCGAACAAGCCGCAGACGAAGCGCTGGTTCACGACGACGCTCACCGAGTTGCTCGCGTCGGGAGGCCGTCTCACGTACATCGATCACGGCACGCCCTGGCGCATCGAAGCGCCGAACCTGCGCGTCCGGATGTTCAAGCGTCCTGCGACCGACGATTACGGCGGCACGGCCTCGTTCGACGGCGGCACGATCGACATCCAGACCTACGAGCCGTTCGGCGCGCGGATGCAGTCGCGCTTCAGCATGAAGGGATCGCAGCTGCACTTCGACGAGATCCATCTGCTGACCGACGGCGCGGTATCGGTCATGGAGGGTGACCTCCAGATGGACAAGTGGCCCGAGCAGATCTACCGGATCACGTCGAAGATCGACATCGCCACACAGAAGCACATCTTCTTCAACAAGGACCGGTTCACCGCCACCGGCGACGCGGAATTCGAAGGCACGTTCCACTACTTCAGCGGCGGACGCGAGCTGAAGGGATCCTGGCGGACGCCGGTCGCCCACGTGACGATCGGGGAGAACACCTGGGGCTTCCCGCATCTTCGCGGCGATGTTCTCTGGCTGCCCGATCGTCTCGAGGTCACCAACGCGAAGAGCGGCCTCTACGGCGGCACCGCGGACTTCGATTACCGCATCCTCTCGATGGACCAGCAGTCGGGACCGAAGCGGGCCATCTGGGACGTGAAGTACCAGCAGGTCGATCTCGCGCAGCTCACCGACTTCCTGGATACGCAGGGGATCAGGCTCGCCGGGCGCGCCACCGGCTCCAACCGCCTCGAGTGGCCGATGGGCGGATGGGCGAGGCTCCGCGGCAGCGGCGAGGTCACCATCGAGCCGCCGCCCGGCATTCAGCCGATGACGCGCGCGATCGATCCGGAGCGTGCCGCCGCACAGGCGGCGCTGCCGCCCCTGGCCGGGCCGTTCAATCCGCGCGCCTCACTCGGCTACGTCCCGATCGCCGGCCGTCTGGCGTATCGTCTCGATCCCGAGTGGATCACGCTCGGCGACAGCTGGATCGCGACGGAAAAGACCCACGTCACCTTCGGCGGCCGCACGGCGTACTACAAGCGCTCCGAGATTCCCTTCCACGTCACGAGTCTCGACTGGCAGGAGGCCGACCGCGTCTTCGCTGGCGTCCTCACCGCCTTTGGTTCCCCCACGTCCGCGGTGCCGGTGGGCGGCCAGGGAAAGTTCGACGGCGTGATGCTCGGCGCGTTCACCGATCCCCGCGTCGAAGGGACGTTCACCGGGGATCACATGACCTCGTGGGGCGTGAACTGGGGCCGGGCGGCCGCGGACGTGGTGATCGAAGACAGCTACGCGCACGTCAGCCGCAGCTCGCTGATCGCCGGCGGCTCCGAGATCAACGCGACGGGACGGTTTTCGCTCGGGTACCCGCGGCGGGATGGCGGCGAGGAGATCGACGCGCACGTCGTGCTGAAGCGCCGGCCGATGGTGGATCTGCGGACGGCGTTCGAGCTGTACGACTGGCCGGTCGAGGGATTCGTCTCCGGTGAATACACCCTCAAGGGCAACTACGAGACGCCGTTCGGCAGCGGCACCCTGCTCGTCGAAGAGGGTGTGGCGTATGACGAGACGTTCGAGCGCGCCACCGCGCAGTTGAACTTCGAGGGCACCGGCGTGCGGCTGCAGCGGTTCGACATGCAGAAGAGTACGGGCGTCGTGACGGGCGCCATGTGGGTCGGCTGGGACGGCAACTACTCCTTCACCGCGGACGGCGAGCGGATACCCGTCGAGTCGCTCGAGACGACGAAGTATCCGACGGCGCCTCCGTCGGGAATCCTGCGGTTCAAGGCCTCCGGCACCGGCACGTTCGACGTGCCGTCCTACGACGTCACCCTGGGGATCGTCGATCTCTTCGCGGGGGAGGAAGGCATCGGTCAGCTGACCGGACACCTGGGGATGCGCGGCGAGCTGCTGACGCTCGATTTCGAAGCCGCCTCGCCGCGACTCGCCGTGTCGGGCGCCGGACGCGTCGCGATGACCGACGAGATGGACGCCGAAATCACGGTGCGCTTCAACCAGACGTCGCTCGACCCCTACGTCCGGTTCTTCGAGCCGCGCCTGTCGCCCTTCACGACCGCGGTCGTCGGGGGCACCGTGCACGTCACCGGCGAGCTCGCGAACGTGGACCAGCTCCTCGTCGAGGCGAAGATCGAGCATCTCGACCTCACGCTGTTCGACTATCACCTCGAGAACGATGGCGTGATCGAAGTCGATCTCGACCGCAACGTGGCACGCATCGGCCAGTTGAAACTGCGCGGCGAGGGGACGCAGCTCGGGGTCACCGGCAGCGTCAGCCTCCACGACAACGCCATCGACGTGAACGCGACGGGCGATGCGAACCTGGGCATCCTGCAGGGATTCTTCAGGAACCTGCGCTCGTCGGGCGTCGCGACGCTCACCGCCGGCGCCACGGGCACGCTCGACCAGCCGGTGTTCTCCGGCACGGCGACGATCAGCGACGGGCGGATCCGCTACTTCCCGATGCCGCGCTCGCTCGACGCCATCAACGGCACGGTGTCGTTCGACGCAGGGGGCATCCGCGTCGACGACGTGGCGGCCACGGTCGGCGGCGGCGCCGTCACCTTCGGGGGGCGCATCGCCATGGAGGGCTTCGTGCCCGGCGAGCTGAGTCTCACGGCCATCGGCGAGCGCATGCGGCTCAATTATCCCGAGGGCTTCCGGTCCGAGATCGACGCCGACCTCACGCTCCGCGGCAGCATCCGGTCCCCCCTGCTCGCCGGCACGGTCACGGTCCGTAACGCGCTGTACGGCCGGCGCTTCGAAACGAGTCCGAATCTGTTCAATCTCGGCGGCGCCACCCTGCCGCTCGGCGCGCCGCTGGTGGCATCCGCCGTGCCGCTGCGCTTCGACGTCCAGATCGACGCGCCGGCCGGGAGCCTGCGTATCGACAACAACATCGCACGCGTCGAGGCGCAGGCCGACCTCCGCCTGCAGGGCACGTACGACCGGCCGATCCTCTCGGGACGCGCCGATATCGACCGCGGCGAGCTCGTCTTCGAGGGCAACAACTACGACGTCACGCGCGGCACGATCGACTTCTCGAACCCGAGCCGGATCGAGCCGTACTTCGATGTCGAGGCCGAGACGCGCGTGCGCGTGTCGGACCAGACCTACCGCATCACGCTCGGCTTCCTCGGAACCCCCGACCGTTTCGTGCCGACGATCAGCTCGGACCCGCCGCTGCCGACCAGCGACATCGTCGCCGTCCTCTTCGGGCAGGACCCGAACCTCGACGACGCCGAACTGCGGTCGTTCAGCGCGACCGCCGCCAATCAGAGCGAAGCCGACCTGCTCAAGGGGCTCACGACGCGGCTGCTGGCGAGCCCGTTCTCGGCGCCGGTCGGCAAGGTCGCCGAAGAAGTGCTCGGGCGCGGCGCCACGGTGCTCATCACGCCGAACATCGGCACCGACACCGATCCGCTGGCGGCCTCGGCACGCCTGGTCATCGGCAAGCGCCTGTCGAGCCGCGCATACCTGACCTTCGCGCGCGCGCTCGGCAACAGCACGCGCGAGCAGATCATCGTCCTCGAGTACGACCAGAACGACCGTATTGCCTGGATCATCACCCAGAATGGCGACCGCACGTTCGCCATCGATTTCCGCGTGCGGCACGTCTTCTGATGCGGATCCTCCTCGCCGTCCTGTTCGTGCTGGCCGCCGGCGATCTCTCCGCGCAGCAGGGGCTGTCGGCGCGGCAGCCGTCCCCGGCGGCCGACTTCGTCGGCAGGACCATCTCGGCCGTGGCGCTCATCGTGGAGGGGGAGCCGAGCGACGACGCGATGCTCCGTGCTCTCATCGAAACGCGGGCCGGGAGCCCCTTGTCGATGGCGACCGTCCGCGAGACCATCGCGCACCTGTACAGCCTGGGCCGCTTCCAGGAGATCTCGGTGGACGCAACGGCCGACGGCGAGGGCGTCCGGCTGACCTATCAGCTCGTGCCGATCCACAGCGTCCAGCGGATCGAGTTCAGCGGCAATCTCGGCCTGAGCCGGGGAACGCTCCGCCGGGCGGTGGTGGACCGGTTCAGCGCCACGCCGTCGGCCGCGCGCGCGGCGAACGTCGCGGAGATGCTCCAGAACTTCTATTTCGATCGCGGCTATCTGGGCGCCGCGATCCGCCCGGTGGTGGACGTGCGCCGGGACCCCGAAGCCACCGTCCTCCGGTTCGAGATCGAGTCGGGCCCCCGCGCGAGCATCCAGGACGTCAGCATCACCGGTGATCCGCTCGAGCCGCGCAACGCGTTCCTCAACAGGATTCATGCGTCCCCCGGGCGCGTGTACGAGCGGGTGGACGTGCAGGCGCGGCTCGCCGGCTACGTGGACCGCCTCCGGCGGCAGGGACGCTACGAGGCCCAGGCCAGCCATCGCATCCTTTCGCAATCCGACGACGGGCGGAGCGTCCATCTGCAGGTGACGATCGAGCCCGGACCCGGCGTGGCGATCCGCTTCGAAGGCGATCCTCTCCCGAAAGACAGGATCCACGACCTCGTCCCGGTCCGGGAGGAAGGGGCCGCCGACGCCGACATCATCGAAGACTCCGAACAGCGCATCGCCGCCTACCTGCGGGCGCAGGGCTACTGGAAGGCCGCGGTGACCTCCGAACGGCGCGAGCTCGACGGCCGGGTCGAGATCGTGTTCACCGTCCGCCGCGGCCTGCAGTACCGCATCGACGGCGGTGTCTCGCTGACGGGCAACGCGTCGGTCCCGCTCGAGGTCCTCGCGCCGGCGCTCGTGAATCTGGACGACGGCGAGATCTTCAAGGCCGCCGACCTCGACGCTGCGGCGTCTGCGATACGCGGCATCTACCTGCGGCGCGGCTTCGCGCAGGTCAAGGTGGAGTCGGCGGCGAACGAGTCGAACCCGTCGCCGTCAGGCGAAGGACGCGTGAAGCCCGCGATCGTCATCGCGGAAGGGCCGCTGATGACGATCGGCGCCATCACGTTCTCCGGCAACACATTGATCTCGACGACCACACTCGCGCAGCGGATCGCCTCGCGCGCGGGGCAGCCCTACTACGAGCCGGCCGTGATCCAGGATCGTGAGGACGTCATCGCGGAGTACCTGAACCGCGGCTTCGCCTCGGCGGCCGTGGAGGTGGCGCCGGCGATCGCCGGGAACTCGCGCGTGGACCTCCTGTTCAGGATCGCCGAAGGTCCGCAGAGCATCGTCGATCACATCCTCATCGTCGGCAACGTGAAGACGGACGTGCAGGTGATCGAGCGCGAGATCCAGCTGAAGGAGGGAGAGCCGCTCGGGCTCGAGGCGCTGTTCGAGACACGGCGGCGGCTGGGCGCGCTGGGGCTGTTCCGGCGCGTCCGGATCACCGAGATCGCGCACGGGGAGTCGCAGCGGCGCGACGTCCTGATCACCGTCGAGGAGGCGCCGTCCACGACGATCGGCTACGGCGGCGGTCTGGAGCTGAGCGAGCGGCTCGGTCGCGGCGACGAGGGCACGGCGCAGGAGGAATACGAGCTGGCGCCGCGAGGATTTTTCGAGGTCGGCCGGCGGAACATCGGCGGCAAGAACCGGTCGGTCAATCTTCATACGCGGCTGAGTCTCCGCTCGGATTTCGAGGAGGACGGCGGCGGCGACACGTTCGGGTTCGCCGAATACCGCATGATCGGGACCTACCGCGAGCCGCGCACGTTCGGCTGGAACGCGGACGTCACGGTGACGGCGGCGGTCGAGCAGGGTGTCCGGTCCACGTTCAACTTCAAGCGCCAGGGGGCCAACGCCGAAATCCTCCGCCGGCTGTCGCCGCAGATCCGCGCGACGGCGCGCTATACGTTCGCGACGACGCGGATCTTCGATCCGCAGGTGACCGAGGAGGAAGACCAGGCCGCCATCGACCGGGTGTTTCCACAGGTCCGGCTGTCGGCCTTCTCCAGCTCGATCGCGAGAGACACCCGCGATGACGCATTGGAGCCGACACGCGGGATGTTCCTGAGCGCCGAGGGGAGCCTGGCCGCGCGCTCGATTGGTGGACAGGTCGGCTTCATGAAGTCGTACGTGCAGGCGCAGGGATACCGCCGCCTGTCGTCCACGCGGCGGATCATCTTTGCCGGACGCGTCGCACTCGGTCTCGCCGACGGCTTCCCGCGTGAGATCGAGACGGTGGACGCGGGCGGGAATCCGGTCGTCCAGGTGATCGAGGACCTCCCGGCGAGCGAGCGGTTCTTCGCCGGCGGCGATACGACCGTGCGCGGCTTTGCGCTCGACAGCCTGGCGACCGCGCGCACGATCACGCCGAGCGGCTTCCCGAGGGGCGGCAACAGCCTCCTGCTGGTCAACGGCGAGCTGCGCGTGCCGGTCTGGAAGGATTTCGGCGCCGCGTTTTTCGTGGACGCGGGCAACGTGTTCGACCGGGTATCCAATATCGATGTCGGAGAGTTGCGGACCGCCGTGGGCCTGGGTCTGAGGTACCGCTCACCCGTCGGCCCGCTCCGGTTCGACGTAGGCTTCAAGCTGGATCGCCGCGAGTACGACATCAAGGACCGCCATGCGTTTCACTTCAGCTTCGGGCACGCCTTTTAGACACGTGCCGCGTGCCGCGTGCAACGTGCAACGTGTGCGTACACGTCTCGGGTGCGAACCGGCGCAACATGTGGGTGTTGGCAGCCCATAAAGGGCTGCGCTACACGTCTGGGATACGAACCGGCGCAACATGCGGGT
>JBBECO010000112.1:10027-12503 GCA_040881785.1 Vicinamibacterales bacterium | reverse complement strand
GCGGAGGTCATCGACCGGATCCTCGCCACGGTGGGTGGCGCGCTGATCCTGCAATCGGACGCCGTGGCGGCGGCGCGCCTGGGGTTCGTCGAGCTCCCGCCATCGGGCGATCGCCTCCAGTGGACGCTGGACCGGCTGATCGAGCGCCGGCTGATGCTCATCGAGGTGGATCGCTACGGCCCGCCCGAGCCCGACCGCGCGCTGGTGGACGAGCGGATGCAGCAGATCGACCAGCGCATCGGGTCCGGCGATCGCCTGGACGGGATCCTGCGGGAAACGGGGCTCAGCGTTGACCAGCTCCGGCTGTATGTCCGCGACGACCTGCGGATCGAGGCCTACGTGGAACAGCGCTTCGGTTCCGCGTTCCGGCCGTCCGAAGATGATCTGGTCACGTACTACCGGTCGCACGAAGCCGAGTTCACGCGGGACGGCCAGCTGCGGCCCTTCGCCGAGGTGCGGGACCAGGTGCGCGCGGCGCTGGTCGCCGAGCGCCAGTCGGCCGCCGTCCGCGACTGGATGGCGGGGTTGCGGAGACGCACCGAGGTCAACGTGCTCTACTTGGGGCGTTAAATCACGCTGTCACGCTCCGCCTTCGTCGTGTCGTCGCGTGTTTGCCGCAGGCAGCCGTGCCGCCCTGCAGCGGGACAGCCGTTCAGCGAATCACTTCAACCCGCACATAGTCGATTGCTGCGGCGAGCAGCCGCGGGTCGCCACCGAGGCCGACATCGGCCGGGCGCTGCGCGCGGCTGAACTCCAGCGTCAGGCGGTTCACACCGGCGCGCCAGGCCGCCTCCTCCACCTCGAAAACTACGGTCGTCCACTCCGGCGGCACGGCGACCGGCGGCTGGCGTCGTCCGTTGACGATCGGCGTCAGCACCTGCGGGGTGGCCCCCTCGTAGTTGAAGGCCTGCGCGCGCACCTGGACGCGGAGCGGCGCCGCGTGGTCGAGCGCGATCAGCAACGTGGCGGGGGAGGCGGCCCAACGGAACGACACGCCGCCGCCCTCTTCGGCGCCGTGCCAGCCATCCTCGAGCCACAGGTCATCGCCGCTGCCGACGTCGATGCGGCCGTACTGCCGCAGCGGATCCCCGAGAAAGCGTTGAGACGAGAGCAGGTCGTAGGCGCCGATCGGCACGCCGTTCCGCAGCGAGAACATCAGACTGACGGGGTAGGTGAACGGATTGCCCAGCCACCGGTGGAACGCGCGCGCCTGGTGCGCGCCCGCGTCGCCGAACGACATCGCCTCGCCGATCCGGACGTGCCCGTCCTGCGCCGCGCTCATCAGCGTCAGGTTCCACATGACGAGCAGCGTGCCGCCCGCGGCGACGGTTCGGAGCGGGTGCCGGCGCACGATTGCCGCAAGACCCTGGACGACAGCCGCGACCCCCAGGGCGAACAGCGGAATCGTCCCGTCGAACCGGCGGCCGCCGTAGCCGGCGCTGCCCCACCAGTCCTGCACCGAGGCGTTGAAGTACGTCATCACCGCGATCGTGACGAGCGCCGGCACGCCGATCCATGGCCGCGCGAACGCGAAGACCACCAGGCCGATGGCACCGAGGTACAGGACGGGCGACCAGGCGAAGAGGCCGTTGCGCGCCGACCAGAGAATGTCCACGAGCTGCGGGTCCCAGAAGCGCATCTGCGGGCCGACCGGCGAGACGGCCAGGAACGATCCGTAGATCGCCTTCCACGCGAGCATCTGCGGCAGGAAGCCGATCACGGCGCAGGCCGTGAAGATCGCGCCCGCCGACAGCGTCGATACCAGTCTCGTCCGATCGCGATCCTTCAGTGCCCTGACGAGCATCGTCAGCGCTTCGTACGCCGGAAGGATCGCAAAGAGCGCGTTCTGCCAGCGGATCAGCGTGATGAATCCCGCGAGGAGGCCGAGCAGCGCCCACTGCCATCGCGTCCGCCGCCCGTGCGTGGCCGCCCACATCCAGGCAAAGCCCGCCACGCCCGCCATCGAGGGGGCGTGCGTCATGCTCGGCTCCTTGACGATGTACCAGAGCATGAAGGAGCCGGCGACCGTGAGCGCGACCGCGGCCGCGGCGATGCGGCGGTGGAAGAAGATGGCGGAGAGCCTGAACGTGAACCAGCAGCCGAGCAGCGCGTAGAAGAGTCCCGCGATGCAGACCGCCTGTCGATACGGATACGAGTTGCCGTTGGTGCTGACGTCGGCGCCGCTCGCGGCGAGCCGGCCCGCGATCGGGTGCGCCGCCGCGAAGAATGGCGCCCACACGAACGCCGGACCGATCGTCCACGCCGACTGCGCGTAGCCGGTCGGCGTCGGCACGAACAGGTGCGGCTTGTCGCCCAGGCCGAGCAGCGTGTAGTCGTTCGAGAACTCGACGTCGCCGTCGAACGCCAGCGACCGGAGGTAGGCGAAGTAGTAGAAGCCGTCGCTCTGGAGGCGCGCGCCGAGGTGGATCTGCGCCGCGACCCCGGCCGCGAAGAGCGCGGCGAACAGAAAGGCGCC
>JBBECO010000112.1:4607-9927 GCA_040881785.1 Vicinamibacterales bacterium | reverse complement strand
TCCTTGTCGGCCGTGAAGCGCGCGAGCTCACGGGCGCGGGCAAACAGCGTCATGTATTCCCGATACGGATCGCGCGCCGCCTGTGGCGACTCCAGGTAGGGGCCGTAGCTCTGCGACGACGCGATCAGGTAGTCGGCGCCGCTGTCGGCGTAGTCCTCGTAGGTCCGGTGACGGAGCTGCGAGATGCGCTCGCTGCGGTAGCGCGCGGGGAAGGTGAGGTGATTGCCCTCGTGCACGATCAGGGATCCTTCGGGGACGTTCGCAACGACCCACCGATACGCGAGATCGGTGGTGGATGTCCGGCTGATCATGCGGTTGAAGCCCACGGCCGACACCGCCGGCGGACCCAGCAGCGCGAGCGTGAGACCGGCGATCAGCGCCGTGCGGACGCCGCGCGGGAACTGGTAGCGGCGCAGCAGGCTGACGCCCGAGATCACGACCGCCGCGGCGAGCACGCACAGCATGGGCACGAGCGGCAGCAGGTAGCGCGCATAGATGATCCGCTGGCCCGCGACCATGAAGAAGTAGGGGATGGTGAATACCAGGGCGAGCGCCCAGGACACCTGTCCGGGACCGCGCACGGCCCGGATCAGCCCCATGATCACGCCGCTCGCGATCATGATCATGCCGGGCGTGCCGAATTGCAGCCGGAGGTGCTTGAGATAAATGACGATGCCGGGTTCCGCCGGCGGCGCGCCGTTGCGGTATTCCGCAGTCAGGCTGGCGAAGCGGTCCAGGAAGCCCGGCAGGTCGAGGATCGTGTACGGCGCCGCGAGCAGAAAGGCCGCCGCCGAGGCTGCGATCGTCGCCATCGCGCAGACGGCGCGGGACGGCCGCGCCGCGGGTGTCAGAAAACAGGCCAGGAGCGGCATGACCAGCGCCAGGCCGCCGTTGTATTTCACGGCCGCCGCGAGCCCGGCCACCGCCCCGGCCCAGACGAACGCGCGCAAGGCCGGCCGCTCGTGCGCGGAGAGCGACAGCAGCAGCGTGAGCGCGACGAAGAAGGTGAGCGGGACGTCGGTCAGCACGTAGTGCGAGTACCGCACGTGCAGCGGCATGACGGCCAGCAGCGCCGCGGCGAGGAGTGCGTGGCGTGAGCCCCAGCGCAGGCCGATGTGGAACACGACGAACACGGTCGCGACGCCGAACGCGGCCGTGACGGCCCGTCCCCAGAGATAGAAACTGTCGCTCGGCGCCGCGGCGAGCGAGCTCCACGCGCCCGTGACCGATCCGGCGATGAACCGCACGACCGACACGAGGAACTGGATGTAAATGTGGAGCGAGCCGTAGTCGAAGAAGTGCGGATTCAGCGTCCCCGCCTTCATCATGCGGAGCGCGCGTTCGACGATCTCGGGCTCGTCCACGCTGAGGGCGTGGGGGATGCCGTGGCCCAGCGACCAGAACCGCAGCGCGGCGGCGGCGGTGAGCACCAGCGCCAGCCCGAGACGCGACGGACGCATGTCGCTCGCCTCGCGCCATTCGCGTTCAGCCAAGTGGATTCAAGCCTCGTGAGGGAAAACCAGAGTCTACTACGGGGGCAGCCCATAAAGGGCTACGGGGGCAGCCCATAAAGGGCTGCGCTACACGTCCGGGTTCGAGCGCCGAATTTGGTGGGTGTAGCGCAGCCCTTTTAGGGCTGCCCCAGCAGCCGCCGGTACAACCTGATCGTCTCCAGCGCTTGGTGGGTGTAGCGCAGCCCTTTTAGGGCTGCCCCAGGAGTCGCCGGTACAACCTGATGGTCTCCAGCGCGGCGGACTTCCAGGAAAAGTCGAGGTCCACGATCGTGCGCCCGACGTCGCCCATCTGCGCCAGGCGCCCGCGGTCTTCGAGGGCGCCGCTGATGGCCGCGGCGAGCGCCGCCGGATCCCCCGCGGGCACGATCCAGCCGTTGATCCCGTTCTTCACCTTGTCGGGCAGACCCCCGGCATCGGTGACCACGCACGGACGGCGGTGGGCCATGGCTTCGAGCGTCACGAGCGAACTGCCCTCATAGAGCGTTGGATGGACGAACAGGTCCGCCGCCTCGTACCACGCGTGGAGCTCGCGGTCCGGCGACCGGCCGGCGAACATCACATGTTCGGTGAGGCGCAGCTCGCCGATCAGCGCCTCCAGCCGTTCGCGAAACGGACCCGCGCCGACGATGACCCAGCGCCAGCGGCCATGCGCCAGCCGTCCCGAGTGTTCGCGGAGCCCGGCGAGCGCCTGGGCGAGCAGGTGAAAGCCCTTGTTCTCCTCCAGCCGTCCCACGCTGAGCAGCACCATCTCATCGTCGGCAATCCCCGACTCGAGACGGAGGCGGACGCCGTCGGCCGGGCCCGCCAGCGCGTCCACGTCGTCGAGGTCGAGTGCGTTGGGGATGGTGACGATCTTCGCGTCGGGGATACCGAGGTGCTGCCGGACGGCCGGCACGAGCGCATGATCGGTGGCAATCACGGCATCGGCGCGGCGGGCGCAGGCGATGACGGCGCGGCGGAGCGGCAGATACGCCGCGCGCTTGAGCCGCGCGCGCGAGGGATCCGTGGCGCCGAACTCCTCGAGCCCCTGCGGGTTGAGGACGAGCGGCGCCGGCAGCGACAACCGCCTCCGCGCGTAGCCGAGCACGCTCGCGCCGAAGCCGTGGACGATGTCCACCTCGCCGCGCGCGACCATCGCGGCCGCGTGCGCCCCGGCGCGAAGTCCGAATAGCGGATACGCCGTGCTGCGGTCGAGCACGGTCGTGCCGCGGCGCCCGGCGAAGGGGAAGGTGCGATAGGGCACGAACGCGAGCCGGACGTTCGGATGGACCACGTCCGGACTCACCGGCGATTGCGGCGTGCGCGTAATGAGCGTGACGATGTGGCCGTTGCCCGCCAGGTGCCGCGCGAGGTCGTAGACGCTCCGCTCGAGGCCGCCCATGCCGTGGATAGGGAAGACCGATCGGGCCGTGATGGCCACACGCAGGGGTGTCGTCACGCCCGCTGTCCTTTCAGGAGATCTTCGTAGAGCGCTTCGATGCGGCCGACGACCGCGCCCGCGTCGAACTTCTCCGCGGCGCGACCCGCCGCCGCCGCGCCGAGCCGGTGCCGCAGCTCTTCCCCGTGCCGGATGCGCCGCACACCGTCAGCCAGCTCGAACTCGGTGTCGGACAGCAGACCCGTGATCTCGTTCTCGACGATGTCGGCCGTGCCGCCGGTGTTCATGGCGGCGATCGGCACACCGAGTGCGCTCGCCTCGATGAGCACGCGGCTGAGCGACTCGGGGCCGCGCGACGGAAAGATGAGCATGCCGGCGTGCGCGAGCCAGGTCGCCGTCTGCCGGGGATCGATCCATCCGAGGAACCGGACGTCGCGGCCGGAGCGGCGCGCGGCGGCCTCGACGTCCGTGCGGTCGGGACCGTCGCCGGCAATCACGAGCGGCCAGTCGAGATCGGCCTGCTCGATCACGTCCACCAGGTGATCCGTCCCCTTGTTGGGAGCCAGCTTACCCACATAGAGCGCGTACGGTTCTGCGAGCGGACGCGCCGCGGCCGCGCGGCGCCGGAGCGCGGCGATGTTGACCGGGTTGGGGATGATCTCGAGCCGCGTATTCGCGAGCTCGGGCGCGCGATCGAGCAGGTCGCGGCCGATCACGGAGCTGACGGCGATCACGGCGCTTGCCGACGCGAGCGACTCGACCTTGCGCGCCATGTTGCCGCGCAGGTATGTCGCCGCCAGCGTGCGAGCCAGACCGAGGACGCCGATGCGCGGACGGCCGTGCTGCACTTTCGCCGCGCGCGCGCAGCCCGGGCAGAGCGCGAGCGTCGCGGGCGTGTGCTGCAGGTCGGAGCGGTAGCAGACCGGCCAGTAGTCGCGCACCGTGACGACGCTCGGGATGCCGCGGCGCCGCGCGGCGGTCACCGACGGCGGCGCCGACAACACGTGCTGACCGTGGACGATGTCGATCCGATGCGCGGCGATCAGCTCCTCGAGGCGTCGGGCGAGCCGGGGATAGAGCCGCTCGTTCTTGAAGTAGTTACGGACGCCCGGGACGTCCGGCGCGAATGCGCGGAACTCGACGACGGGGATCCCGTCGTACTCGGACTGCGGCTGCCGCCTGCCCGCACCGGTGATGACCTTCACGACCAGGACGCTGTGCCCGCGGTCCATGAGCCCGCGCGCCAGCTCGTAGGTGCTCCAGCCGCTGCCGCCGCAGTTGGGCGGGAACGAGTCGGTCGGCAGAAGGATGTTCATGCGGTCAGGCGTCCGTGGAGCGCCGCGCAGTGTGCCGCCCAACTGTACTGGCTGACCGCGCGATCCCGGGCGGCGGCACCCAGCTTCTCCCGTAGCCCCGGGTCCGCCAGTCGCTCCAGCGCATTCGCCAGACCGTTGACGTCCGCCGGATTGTAGAGCAACCCTTCGCGTTCGTGGGCGACGAGATCCGGAATCCGGGCGACGCCGGGGGCGACGACCGGCAGTCCCGAGGCCATGTACTCGAACATCTTCAGCGGCGACCAGTAGAAGCCGAGCGCCAGCGGCTTGTGCGCGCCGAGGTCGAACGGCGCCACGCCGATGTGGGCGCTCGCGAGGGCGGCGGGCATCAGGTCGTGCGGCAGCGCGCCGGCAAAGACGACGTGCGACAGGCCCGAGGCCGCCGCCTTCACCGCCGGCAGCTCCGGGCCGTCGCCAATGAACAGCGCGGAGATGTCTGTGCGGCCCCGCTGTTGAAGCCGGCGGATGGCCTGCGCGAGGTGGATGGCGCCGTGCCAGCTCCGGAACGCGCCGGCGAACACGGCGACGACGCCAGGGGGAGGCGTGAAGGGGAGCGCGCCGGCTGCCCCCGGACGGAAGCGATCGGTATCGGCGCCCCATTCGACTTCGAGCACCTTCGCGCCCGGTGTGGACGGCGGCAGGATCGCGGCATTCGGCGTCACGATGAGATCGGCCGCCGCGCACAGGCGCTCGCGCCAGCGCTGCATCGGCCGCACGAGCAGCAGGCGGTCCAGGAGTGCCTTCGACGAGCCTGGATGATCCACGATCGGTGCGTTCACTTCGAGGACCGCGCGGGCGTTCAGCGCCCGGGCGTGGAGGATCGCCTCACCGCCGAAGTTGTAGTAGCGCTCCATGATCACGTCAGGACGAAGCCGCCCGGCGATCCGCCTGACCGCGCCGCCGCGCGCCCAGCGGAGCTGGTTCGCACCGAGCGGCGGGCGCATCGGGATCCAGGTGACCGCGCCTGCGGGGAAGGGGCCGTCCCCCGGCCCGACCAGCACGTGCACCTCGTGCCCGAGCGCCGCAAGGCCTTCGGCGACCGCGGTGACATGGACGGATCCCCCTGTGGTCCCCGGCACCGTCTGGTCGATCGC
>JBBECO010000112.1:2918-4507 GCA_040881785.1 Vicinamibacterales bacterium | reverse complement strand
GAAGAACGGCCCCGAGCGAATCCGTCCGAACAGCAACAGATCCAGTTTCATCGCGAACGACAGGCCGCGCAGCGCGGCATAGGTCGGCCCACTGGCGGCGATCCGTTGTTTGGCCGCCGTGCGGGCCTCGCGGATCGCGGCAGCATCCGCTTCGGCGGCCCCCACCCCCTTCGTCGTCGCGCGCGCGGCGGCGCGGCGCGCCATCGCGCGTTCGGCGACGCGCATCATGATGTTCTCGACGAAGCCGCCGACGATCGGCGTGTAGTAGCGGATCCGCTCGATGCGGAAGCCGGCCTTTGCGACCACGCGCTCGAGATGCGGGACGTCCTGCAGCGGATTGAGATGGTCCGACTTGCGCAGGTGCTCCTGCCGGAGGTCCACAAGGTCCCATCGCTCGAGCTGTTTTGCGAACGTGTTGATCCACCTGAGGCCCGCGGCAATCGGCGCGTTCTTCCGCACGTGCGTGTAGACGAACAGGGCGCCGCCGGGCTTGAGGACGCGCGCCGCCTCCGCCAGCATGCCGTCGAGCGCCTCCGGCGAGAGGTGCTCCAGCACGTCGAGCGACCACGCCTTGTCGAACGTGTTGTCGGCGAACGGGAGCTGCCGGAGGTCCGCGAGCATCAGGTCGATCTGCTGCCGCGCGTCATGTGAGAAGAAAGGCGCGATGTCGAGGCCGATCATGTCGGCGCCGAGGTCGCGGTTCCAGAGTACGGCGCGCCCGCTGCCGCAGCCCAGGTCCACGACGAGCTCTCCGGGCTTCGGCGCCAGGAACTTTCGAAGCATGTCGTTGCGAATGCGTGAGCCGAGCAGCGGCGGCGACACCCGCTCGTGCCGCGCGTCGGCGTGCAGCGCTTCGTCCAGGTATTTCGTCTGCTCCGCGTACGTCTCCAGCGGACGGATGTCGAGATAGTCGAGGGGACTCTCATACCGGCGGCCGCAGCGTTGACAGACCAGATCGAGCGTCGCGCCTTCGCCCGCCGCGCGGCGAAGCGCACCGCGGCAGTCGGCGCAGCGAACGATCGAGAGCAGGCGATCCGAAATCATGCGGTGGTGCCGGCCACATCCTTTAACAGGGTTTCGAGCCGTTCGGCGCGGCGCGGCCAGGTGTAGTCGGCCGCCTCCGCGGCTGCCGCCTGCGCGAGGTCCGCCGCCAGCCCGGGATTGTCGATGAGCCGGCGCATCGCGGCCGCGATCGCCGCGGCGTTACCTGGTTCGACGAGCAGCGCGTTCTCGCCGTCCCGCAGGATCTCGCGGATCGCGGGGAGGTCCGACGCAATGATCGCCCGCCCGGCCGCCATGTACTCGAAGAGTTTCAGCGGCGACGTGAAGTGCGTCGAAATCGCCGAGGCCGGGTTCGGCAGCACCAGCATCGAGGCCGTTGCGAGGTGTGCCGGCACGTCCGACGGCGGCACCAGTCCGGTGAAGGTCACCCGGTCGCCGATGCCCAGTCTCGCCGCCAGCGCCTTCACGCGCCCGAGATCCGGTTCCGCCTCGTGCCCCCCGACGATGAGGCCGCGGACGTCCGGGACCTGCGCGATCGCCTCGAGGAGGATGTCCACGCCCTTCCACGCGTAGAGATGGCCGGCGTA
>JBBECO010000112.1:0-2818 GCA_040881785.1 Vicinamibacterales bacterium | reverse complement strand
CCTCCGCCAGGGCCCGCGTGATCGTGACGTAGCCGTCCGCATCCCTCCACACCGCGGCTTCACGCGCGGCGAGCCGCTTCAGTTTGGCCGCGCTTGCCGGCCTGGCCGTCGCCACCATCTCCGGCAGCGCGGCCGCGACGTCCGGCGCGTACCCGTGCGACTCGTAGACGAGCGGCGGACGCATGCCGCTCGGGATCTTCAGCAGCGCCGCCGCCACACCGAGGTCGCGTGTGAAGATCACGTCCGCGCGCGCCTTGCCGAACGCGCGGCCGAACACGAACGACATGTAGCCGATGCGCGCAATGATCCCGGCGCCCTTCGGCGCGTTCGCCCGCTCGATGACGAGGAACGTCGTGCGGGGCAGGCCGTAGAACTCGAAGGGATCCCGTGCCGGCGACTGCGTGTCCGGCTTCACCACCAGCGCCACGCGGTGTCCACGTTCCGCCAGGCCGTGACACGTCTCCATCGTCTGGATCCCGTTGGCGCGCTCGAGGGGAAAGCGGATGTCGGCGAAGTAGAGGATCCGCATCAGGGAGCGTCCTGCTTCGGGCGCGATTCGTAGAACGAGGCGCGATCGGTGAGGTAGCGGTAGACGAGTGACGGCGCCGAGAGCGGGAGCGTGACGAACGCGTGATAGGCGTTGCGCGCCGGCTCGAGCCGCTGCCGGTCCATCAGGCGAGTGGCGAATTGCGCCATCAGCGCGACGTTCCACCACACCATGACGACGGTCAGTGCCAGCAACAGGTAGGCCCGACCTTCAGGTCGGGCGTCAGGCGGCATCTCGGCCCGACCTTCAGGTCGGGCGCGCGCCGCGGCGAGCAGCGCCGCCAGCCCGATGACCAGGATGATGGTGATGCACACGAACCGGCGCTGGCCGAAGGCGCCCGCGACCGTCCATGACTCCACACTCCCGGCGACGTAGACCTGCGAGGCCACCATGATCGCCAGGCACACCGCGACAACGCGCTCGCGGACGAAGAAGAGCCCCAGCAATGCGAGCAGCGCGAGCGGCGTCCAGAAGAAGAGTCCGTGCTCCGGTGATGCCAGCACCTGCAGCCCATGCGGCGAGTACCAGTACATCTTCCTCGACACGTCCGACGCAGGTCCCGGATAGCCGTTGAGCGCGTTGTAGGCGAGCAGCTGGGGGGCGTACCCAATCAGGAATCCCAGAACTCCGAATAGCCCGGTTGCAGCGACTTGGGCAAGCGAGAGCGCCTGCGGCCCGAGCGAGCGGCCGGAGGGCAGCGCCGCGGAGCGGCGCCCGCGAGCGAGAGCGGGTGGGGGTGGGGCCCCACCCGCATTAATAAATGCAGACCTGGTCGTCCAAGCAAAATCCAGCGCTGGTCCGATGGCTAGGAAGGCATCCTGCTCGCGCACCATGGCCATCAATGCCGCACAGAGCCCCAGTGCGAACGCACCGCGGGCGGACCATGTTTCCCTGACGTGCAGCCACACGTTCACAAAGAGCGCTGCCGCGAACGCCGAGCAGGCATGCGAGAACGGCGGCGCCACGTACATATAGAAGAGGATGGGCGTGCCGAGCCAAACGCCGGCGCCAGCGAAGATCGCGCCGGCGTCTCGCCGAAGCTCGCGCGCCCCAGTGTCGCCCGCGCGAGCGAAGGCGGATAGCAGCAGCCGCGCGGCCCTGATGGACAGCAGGATCGCCAGGAAGCCGTAGAACGCGGATCCGTACGCCACGGCACTCACGTACGGTTGCGTGAAGCCGTTGGCCTCGTGGCGCCCCGTGGCGCGCGTCCAGACATCGGCGACGACGTAGAAGGGGGACCAGAGGAGCGCGGATCCGAGCGTGCCGTAGTTGACGCGGCGGCCCACGGCCGTCTCGCGCTCGAGGAATGTCTCGTGGAACCCGCCCGACTGCGCGATGTTGCGGTCGTAGAAATACCGGTACTCGTTCTCGAACGAGACGTCGCGGTCGAAGTAGAGCGAGCGGAGATACGAGAAGTACTGGACCTCGTCGGACGAGTAGAGCCGTGCGGTGACCGCCGGCAGCGACACCACGAAGAGGAGCGCGAGCACCACGAGCTCGCGTCGGGAGAGCAGGAAAAAGCGGCTGAGGCGCTCGAGAAAGGCGATGGGGAATGTTACCTCAGCGCCACGTGAGCGCCACGTGCTTCGCGATCTGCGCGAGGTTGAAGCCGGCGTGGCTCACGACCGGCGCGATGATGCTGCCGCGGCGCAGGTAGACGAAGCCCCAGAACATGCCGAGCGTGCCGGTCGCGAGCACGGCGTCGTAGCCCTGCTCGAAGTGGCCGAGACCGAAGAGCATGCCGAAGACGATGACGCCGAACGTGCCGCCGCCGAGGAACTGGCCGAAGCGGTGAATGATGAAGCCGCGCTGCACCTCTTCGCGGATGCCGCCCGACACCATGACCACCACGGCGAAGATCGCCGCGTCGCTGCGTGTCCGCAGCATGTCTTCGAGCGGGTTCTTCAGGACGTTGTGCAGCTGCGGCACGTAGGTCAGCACCAGCGCGAGGATCACGACCACGACGAAGAAGGCCAGCGGGATCATGGCGATCCCGAGGAGGACTTCCCGCAGGATGCGCACGCGTCCGATCAGCACCTCGCGCATGCTTTCGCCGTGCGCCCGCAGGAACAGGTAGACGAGGCCCAGGACGAGCACGGCGTCGAGCAGCGAGACCGCGAACACGAAACGCGGGTTCATCCCGCCGTCCGGCCCCTCGAGCGGCATCCCGAAGCCGCGCAGCACCGCAATCAGCAGGAGCTGCGTCGGGAAGCCCGAGCACAGAATGACCTCGATGACGGCGCCGATGCGTTCGACGGGAAGGATGGCGCG
>JBBECO010000111.1:11513-28906 GCA_040881785.1 Vicinamibacterales bacterium | reverse complement strand
TGGACGCCGAGGCGGCGAGCTTCGGGATCCGGATCTTCGACTTCACGTCGGCCTGACGATACTCGGCGAAGCTCCGCGAGTAGCCGGCCTGAAAAGACCCGTTGGCCAGCGTCACGCCGGCCGAGACCTCCATCCCGCGCGGCAGCCAGACCCCCTGGAACGGCTGGAACATCGACATCGACGCGCGCATGCTGTCCACCCGCACCAGCCACGCGGCGGGCAGGAAGTCCAGCCACACGTTGTCGAACGTGTACTTCACGATCTGGTGGTTCGTCGGATCCACCCAGAGCGTGACGAGCGCCGTCTTGTTCATCTTGCGCGCGATGTCGTGCTCGAGTTCCTGCTCGCGCTGATTCTGAGGGCGGCCCTTCGCCTCGCGGGACGTCTTCTCGTCGTCTTTTCCGCCGAACATCTTCGTCGGGTAGTACTCGATCTTCAGGACCTCATGCCCCTCGAGCACCTCGCGCCCCGCCAGGTAGTAGTTCCCCGGCTCGAACTTGAAGTCCATGAAGTACGACTCGGACACGAAGCGGGGCTCGGTCGGGACGACGTTGGTCGAGATCCCTTCGGTGCCCACCGCGACGTAGTTGTCCTCCTTCTGACCCTTGGCCTTTCGCTCGGCACGCGCCTTCTCGCGCCGGACCCACCGATCCTCGGCCTCGACCCGCGCGGGCTCCGGCACGGTCACGCCGTCGAACTTCACGGGGCTGCGCACGTGGATGCCCTCGCGCACGAACCAGGTGTACTCCCGGTTGGTGCGATGCAGGGGAAAGCGCCCGGGCCCGAGGATCTCGAACCGCTCGCGCTCGTCGAGGATGTAGTCGTTCAGAACCTTCTTGTTCACGTCGCGCCGCGCGAGCACGCGTGCCATGAAGGCGTCGAGCTCGCTCGGCGGGGTCGTTGCGGAGGCAGGTTGCTGGGCGTGAACGGCAGGCAGGCACACAGCCAGTACGAGAGCGACGGCGCTCGACAGCTTCAATCGAACAGACACGTGACCTCCGGAAGGTCGATGGGGCTGGCGGTGGTTTAGACGCACCGCCCACCTGGACGGTTCCTTCGATTGTTCGAGTCAGTCCCGCTGTCAGCCGGGCCCCTAGGGCCAGAGTTGCCGCTGCCCCAGCGCCTCGATGAACTTCTGCACCGGCCACACGTCGATGCCGTCGGCCGTGCGCAGCGCGCGTGGGCCCAGGTACACCAGGACGCGGCGGACCAGGCCCCGAAGGTCCGCGATCGCGCGGAGTCCGGCCAGCTCCGGACCGCCTACCCGCGGCCGCGCCTTCACCTCCAGCGCGAGATACTCCTTGCCGCGGCGGAGCACGAAGTCCACCTCCGTCGCCTGCGCCTGCGCCGGCGACCAATAGGCGATGTCATCGAAGAGTCTCGAGGCGCTGTTGTGCGCCCGAAGCAGGGTCAGGACCCAGCCTTCGAAGAGCGGACCCTTCTCTTCGGCCGTGACGGCTCCGAGTTGACGTTTGGCCGCCCGCATGACACCCGGGTCCACCCAGTACAGCTTCGGATGCCGCCGCTCGCGCGCGCGCAGCCGGAGATCGAAGGCCGCGAGCCGCGACGCCACGAGCGTGTCCTCGAGAATGCCGAGGTACCCGTCCACGGTGGTGCGCGACGTGGCGGCGTCGCGGGCGAGTCCCGAGACGTTGATCACCTGCCCGTGGAAGAGTGCCGCAACCTGCAGGAACCGGGCGAAGGCCGGCAGGTTGCGCACGATGGCTTCCCCGCGGATCTCCTCCTTGAGATAGAGCTGCACGTACGTGTCGAGCGTCGCCCGGCGGTCGGGCGCGTTCCAGATCAGCGGGACGCTGCCGAACCGCAGCACGGTGTTGAGATCGAAGTCTCCACCGAGCTCCGCCGGCACCAGCGGGTACATCGTCGTAATGACCGCGCGTCCGCCGAGCAGGTTGGTGCCCGCCGTTTTCAGGCGCCGCGCGCTCGAGCCGAGCAGGATGAACCGTCGCCGTTCCCGCTCGATCACGCGGTGGACCTCGTTCAGGAGCGGCGGCAGGCGCTGGATTTCATCGACGATCACCGGGAGGTGCCGGGGTACGGTCGCGAGCTCGGCGGAGAACGCCGAGGGATCGAGGAGCAATTGCTGATAGTGGGCCTCATCGAGGAGGTCGATCGTATGCGCCTTGGGGAAGGCCTGGCGCGTCCAGGTGCTCTTGCCGACTCCACGGATTCCGAACAGGAAGAAGCTGCCCTGCGGCGCGGCCAGAATTCGAGGGTAATCGGCGTTGCTAACCACGCCGTCATTTTAACATGCAAAATGACGACGACATATGCAGAACGTCGGGCGCCCCGCGGGACGGTCCGATTCTACGCCCCTCCGCCGCCGCGCTTGAAGGATTTGTCCGGATACCGTGGCGCCACGGGCTTCGGAATCGGCTTCTTCCTGATTTCCTCCTCCAGGTACTTGATCGCCGCCTCCAGTTGCGCGTCGCCGCCGTTGAACGTCGCATGCGGCAGGTTGTCCACGACGATGTCGGGATCCACGCCGTGGCCCTCGATCAGCCAGTCTCCCTCGGGGCCGAAGACGCCCGTCTCGGCCGCCGTGGCGATCCCGCGATCGACCAGGAAATTGTTCGCGGAGAGCCAGATCTCGCCGCCCCACGTGCGCGTGCCGATGATCTTCCCCAGCCCCAGCCGGCGCACCCCTTCGGCAAACGCCTCGCCGTCCGACGCCGTGTTCTCGTCCACGAGAACGACGAGGTGGCCGCGGAAGGCGTACTGCATATTCCAGGTTGGATTGCCCACGCGCGGCTGCCAGAAGAACCAGGCCTTGCGCAGCAGCTTCTCGAGGATCCAGCTGTCGATGTTGCCGCCGCTGTTGTGGCGGACGTCGACGATCAGTCCCTCGCGGTCGAACACCGGGTAGAACTCGCGTTGCCATTCGGTCATGTTGCCGCCGCCCATCGCGCGCAGGTGCACGTACCCCATGCGGTTGTTCGTGGCCTTTTCGACCGCGAGGCGCCGCGTGTACTCCCACTCGTCGTACCGCAGGTCGTTCTCGCGTCCCATCGAGATGGGCAGGACGACGACGTCGCGCGCGGCGCCGCCGGCCTTCGGCTTCACGCGCAGCCGCATCTGCTTGCCGGCCTGGTCGCGCAGCAGGGCGTGGAGATCGCGCGCCGACAGCGTCGGCACGCCGTTGACCGTCTCGATGACATCCCCTTCGCGGACGTCCACGCCCGTCCGCGCCAGCGGCGCGAGCTCGCCGGGGATGTCGGGATCGGACCGGTAGATGTGCGCGACGCGGTAGCCGCCGGCCGTGTCGTCGCGCGTGTAGGTGGCGCCGAGCGACGCGGGGAGGACCTGGTCGGCGCCGCGGCGCAGATCGCCGCCGCGGACGAAGATGTGCAGCGCCGACAGCTCGCCGACCATCTGCGCGAGGATGTCGCTCAGCTCCGCGCGATCGGTGACGCGGTCCACGAGCGGCAGGTACTTCGCCTTCACGGCCGGCCAGTCCACCCCGTGCATGCCGCGGTCGTAGAAGTAGTCGCGCTCGAGCCGCCACGCCTCGGTGAACATCTGGCGCCATTCGTCCCGCGGGTCCAGGCGGAACGACCAGTCGCCGAGCGGCACCTTGTGCTTCGTCGTGTCGGCGGGCGCCTTGGCCCCGACGTCGAAGACGAAGAGGTCCTGCGCCTTGCGCACGAGCAGCTTCTTGCGGTCCTGCGAGAGCTCGTACGACGCGACGTCCTCCATGAACGTCTCGGGTTTTGGATCCTTGTTCTCGATCGGCAAAGTGCGCAGCGCGCGGCGCGGCTCTCCGGCCACGCGCGAGAAGAAGTAGAGCCGCTTCCCGTCGCTGGAGAGGTCGCTGTAATTGCCGGCCGCGATCGGGACCTCGAGCAGCCGCGTCTCGATCCCGGTGAGGTCCACGGTGATCGGCGGCGCGGGCTTGACGCCCTGAGCCGCGGGCGCCGGCGCGGGTGGCGCGGCCGGCTTCTCCAGCGCCGGTTTCTCTCCCGCTTTCTGTGCAGGTTTCTCACCGGGCTTTTCTGCCGGCTTGTCCGTCGCCGTCGCCGGTGTCGGCCCGGACAGCTCGTCGTCGGGCTGGAACGGCGAGCGGTCACCGGGTTTCAGCGAGACGTGAAAGATCTTCGTCTGCTTGTCGAAGAACGGCTCCGGCTGCCGCGAGCCCCACGGGCTCTGGACGACGGACACGAAGTGGCGATCCGACAGGAAGTACAGCCACTTGCCGTCCGGGCTGAACTCCGGCGAGTAGCTGTCGTAGCGATCCGTGGTGATCGGTGTCGAGCGTCCGCTGTCCACGCTGTAGAGATGAATCCGCGCCATGTAGTTCGAGGCGGGGGAGGCGTAGGCCAGCCACTTGCCGTCGGGCGACCACCGCACGTCGTCGAAGCCCCCCTCGTCGGACTTGGCCACCTGCGTCTGCCGTTTCGAGGCCACGTCGTAGATCCAGAGCTGCTGATCCTTGTCGTAGTGAGCGACGCGGCCGCCGTCCGGCGAGGGAATCCCGTCCCAGCGCAGCACCTGGCCGTCGTCGGTGAGCCGCGCGGATTCGCCGATGCCGTTGGCCGGCACGCGCCAGAACTCGACCTCGCCGGTCGCGTCGCCGAGCGTGAGCAGCGACTGGCCGTCCGGGAAGAACCGGCCGATCCGGTAGCGGACCGTCTTGTCGCGTGTGGCTTCGACGATCCGTCCCTGCTGCGCGGGGGCGACGAACAGCTGTCCGCGGGCGGTCAGCACGACGCGATCCCCGGTGGGGGAGAGGTGGGCCGAGGCGACCCACTCCATCGGCGTCTTGATCCACCGCTCGCGCAGGTGATCGAAGTCGGAGACGAGACGGATCGGGACCGCGCGGTCCTGGTTGTTCTGGATGTCGTAGACCCGAAGATCGGCTCCGAGCTGATAGGCGATCCTGCCGTTCGACAGGGATGGCCACTGCGCATCGAGGCCGTCGTGGCGCGTGTGCTGCTGCAATCCGCCGCCGCCTTCGGCCATCGACCAGACGTTCATGTGGCCGTCGCGGTCGCTCAGAAAGTAGATGCGCCCGTGCCACGGCATCGGATGCTTGCTCGTGCCCTTGTAATCGGCCGTGAGCGGAGTCGCTTCGCGGTCACCGTCGGCGAAGCGCCAGAGGTTCTGCGCGGTGCCGCCCTGATACCGCTTCGTGTAGCTGCCCTGGAAGGCCAGCCGCGTGAAGAACAGCGTGCGCCCGTTCGCCGCGTAGCTGCCGTCGCTCGCCTGCGCGAGCGGGACAAGGGTCCGCGCCCCCGACCGCGGGTTCACCCGCACGAGCTGCGTGTTCGGCAGGGTCGCGAAACGCCGCGTGGCATAGAGGATCTCGCCGCCCGGCGTCCACCCGACCACCAGGGCGGCCGCGCCGTCATATGTGTGACGGACGGGGATGCCGCCATCGAGCGACAGCGTGTACACCTCCGTGGGTCCCTCGTAGGCGGCCGAGAAGGCGATGGTGCGGCCGTCAGGTGAGAAGGCGGGCCGCGATTCTTCCGCCGCGTGTGTGGTCAGGCGCTGCGCCACGCCGCCGTTGACGCCGACGTGCCAGAGGTCTCCCTCGGCCGTGAAGACCAGGGAATCGTGATGAATGGCCGGGAATCGGTAATAGCCGAGGACGCCGGACTGCGCCGCGGCCGGCACGAAGGCGCCGGCGCCGATCATGACCGCGGCGGCCGCCGCGGCGGCACAGCCGTATAGACGGATGCTGTTCATAAGGCGGGAGCGTAGCGCAGCCGGGCGTTCGGGGTAAACGGATTCCGCGGTCCGGCCGTAGGCACTCCCACTCGTCCCGGTTTTCGCCCCGTGTGACAAGACGGCGGCAGGCGCCCGGGCCACGCGAAGGGCGATACAATCCGCAGGGTGTCCGGCGCACGCAGGACACCAGGTCCGCGTTACCGGAGATCCCTTGCTCGAAACGCTCTTCCGCCTCCTGTTCGAATACCGACCCGTTGTGTTCCAGCAGGGAGAGTTCCGTTTCGCGCCGACCACCGGTTCGTACGTCGCACTGGCGGTCGCGCTCATCGGGGCCGCGGCTGTGGTGGTGAGTTACTGGGGGAGCCAGCGGGGGATGAACCCCCGCCCCGCACAGTCGAGAGAGCCCCTTCGTGTGGGGCGGGGGTTTATCCCCCGCCCTTCCCTCCTGCTGTCGCTCCGCCTGGGGCTGATCGCGCTCGTCGCCCTCTGCCTCTTCCGCCCGGTGCTCGTGGTCAAGGCGGCCGTCGCGCAGCAGAACTTCCTCGCGGTCCTCATCGACGACTCCCGGAGCATGCAGATCGACGATGCGGGCGCGGAGGAGGGGGAGTCCGGTGGGGCGACGCGCGGCGCGTACGCCCGGCAGCAATTCGCGGACCCTGCGAGCGGCCTGCTGCAATCCCTGTCGGACCGTTTCGTCCTGCGCACGTTCCGATTCTCGTCAACGGCCGCGCGCCTGGCGGCGCCAGAAGAGCTGACCTTCGCCGGGGCGCAGACGAAGCTGGGCGCCGCGCTCGACGGCGTCCGTCAGGAACTGGCCGGCCTGCCGCTGGCCGGTGTCGTGCTGGTCTCCGACGGCGCCGACACGACCGACGCCGCCCTGACCGATGCGTTGCTGGGCATGAAGGCCGCCGCGTTGCCCGTCTTCACGGTGGGTGTCGGGGAAGACCGTCTTGCGCGCGACATCCAGGTGGACCGCGTGACGACACCGCGGCGGGCGCTGAAGGGGACGTCGCTGCTCGTCGACGCCGTCGTACGTCATACCGGCTACGCCGGCGAGACGGTGAATCTGGACGTCGAGGACGGCGGGCGCATCGTCGGGTCGCAGACGGTGAAGCTGCCGGCGGACGGCGAGCCGGCGGCGGTCCGCGTCCGCGTGATGGCGTCAGATGCCGGCGCCCGCGTGCTGAAGTTCCGGATCACCCCGCGCCAGGGAGAGGTGATCGCGCAGAACAACGCGCGCGAGGCGATGGTGGATGTCGTCGACCGCCGCGAGCGGATCCTGCACTACGAGGGTGAGCCGCGGTTCGAAATGAAGTTCATCCGTCAGGCGGTGAAGGACGACAAGAACCTCGAGGTCGTCACGCTGCAGCGCACGGCGGAAAACAAGTTCACCCGGATCGGCGTGGACGATCCCGAACATCTGCTCGGGGGGTTCCCGAAGACGCGCGAGGAGCTGTTCGGGTATCGCGGGCTGATCCTCAGCAACGTCGAGGCCTCGGCGTTCTCGGGCGATCAGCTGCGGATGATCGCGGAGTTCGTCGAACGGCGCGGCGGCGGCGTGTTGATGGTGGGCGGTCCGCGGGCGTTTGCCGAGGGGGGCTACGCGGGCACGCCGGTCGCCGACGTGCTGCCGGTGGTGCTCGACCGCGCGGTGCGCACCGCGGACGGCGACAACCCGCCGGCCTATCTCACCGTGCGCCCGACGCGTGCCGGCGCGTCGCACGCGGTCACACAGATTGCTCCGAGTGAGGCCGCCTCGGCCGACCGGTGGCCGGAGCTGCCCCAGCTGACGAGCGTGAACCCCGTGCGTGCGGTGAAGCCGGGCGCGACCGTGCTGCTCAGCGGGAGCGACGATCGTCGTCGCGAGCAGGTCGTGCTCGCGGCGCAGCGGTACGGGCGCGGCAAGGCGATCGCGCAGATGGTTCAGGACTCCTGGCTGTGGCAGATGCACGCCACGATGTCGCTCGAAGACCAGACGCACGAGAACTACTGGCGGCAGATGCTGCGGTGGCTCGTGGACGACGTGCCGGACACGGTGGACGTCCACACGGTCTCGGACCGCGTGGAGCCCGGCGAGATGGTGACGCTGATCGCCGACGTCGTGGATCCTGCGTTCGTCGAGCTGAATGACGCGACGGTGGCGGCGTTCGTGAGCGGGCCCGACGGCGAGCACGACGTGCCCGTGCTGTGGTCCGGCGAGCGGAACGGGGAGTATCAGGCGAGCTTCACGCCGAAGGCCGAAGGGCTGTACACGGTGCGGGTCGAGGCGCAGCGCGCCGGCGGCACGATCGGCCGCAGCATCACGCAGGTGCGCGTCGTGCCGAGCGACGCGGAGTATTTCGACGCCACGATGCAGGCGGGGCGGCTCGAGCGGATCGCCGACGAGACCGGCGGGCGCTTCTACACGGCGTCCACCGTCGCCGGGCTGCCCGAGGATCTGCAGTACACCGGCCGCGGCGTCACGACGGTCGAAGAGCGCGAGCTGTGGCACATGCCGATCGTCCTGCTGCTGTTGCTGGGACTGATGGGCGGCGAGTGGGCGCTGCGCCGAAGGGCGGGATTGGCTTGAGCGCCTGGCCGTTCCGCTGGACGCCCGACCTGAAGGGCGGGCGCGGTGAGCGCGTCGGACGCGTCGGGCTGGTGATCTTCGCGCTCCTGCTTTCGGCTGCCCCCGCGGCCGCGCAGGATGTGCACGTCGCGGTGATCGTGGGGCTCGGCGGCGAGCCGGAACACGCCGAGACGTTCCGGCGGTGGGCGGCCTCGCTCGTGGACCACGCGAGCGAACGGCTCGCCATTCCCCGCGAGCGCATCCTTTATCTCGCCGAAGATCCGGCGCTGGACGCCAAACGCGCGACGGCGAAAGCCACCAAGGTCGAAGTCGAAAAGCGGCTCGCCTCGCTCGGCGCCGCCGCGAAAAAAGACGACGTGGTGTTCGTCATCCTCATCGGCCATGGCACGTCGGACGGGAAGGTGGCGAAGTTCAACCTGCCCGGACCCGACATGACGGCCGGGGAGTTCGGCGCCATCCTCAACGGATTCGGCACGCGGAACGTCGTCTTCGTGAACTCGGCGAGTGCCAGCGGCCCGTTCATCGAGGCGCTGGCCGCTCCCGGCCGCGTGATCGTGACCGCCACGCGCAGCGGCGCCGAGAAGTTCGCGACGCTCTTTGGCGGCTACTTCATCGACGCGCTGGCGAGCGATGCCGCTGATGCCGACAAGAACCGCCGCGTCTCGATCCTCGAGGCGTTCAACGCGGCAAAAAGCG
The DNA here is from genome assembly GCA_040881785.1 of Vicinamibacterales bacterium. Lineage (GTDB taxonomy): Bacteria > Acidobacteriota > Vicinamibacteria > Vicinamibacterales > 2-12-FULL-66-21 > JACDCA01. The sequence goes on along the minus strand of JBBECO010000111.1, from coordinate 19,950 downwards.
ACGTCGCCCGGGCCTACGAGCAGCGCGGCGTGATGCTGACCGAGCGCGCGATGCTCGAGGACGGCGGCGACGGCGAAGGCAGCCTGGAGCCGGCGGTCAACGGCAAGGACGGCAGCCGCGCGGCCATCCTCTCGCTCGGCGCCGCGGCCGAAGACCTGAAACTGCCCGAGGACCCGGCGCTGCGGAAGCTGTATGAGGAGCGGCGCGACCTCGAACGCCGTGCCGAGGCGCTCAAGCTGATGAAGGCCAGCATGCCGCCGGCGCAGTACGCCGCCGAGCTCGAGACACTGCTGATCGATCTCGCGCGCAAGACCCGGGAGATCCGCGCGATCGAGGGGAAAGGGAAATGAGGAAGCGCCTGCTGACGCTCGTTCTGATCGTCGCGACCGCGAGCGCTGCCGCCGCCGTCTTCGCGCAGGGGCGCGGCGCCCAGCGGCCGGGCGACTTCTCCCGCCGGCGTGCGCCGCAGAACTACGACGGCGTCAACATCGGCTACGACGGCCGGCTGGCGTTCGTCCGACTGCGCTACGCCACGAGCTTCGGCGGTTTCGGCCGTCGCGGCGGCGGGCGCGAGCCGGGCTGGGCGCACGACTACCCGACGGCCGACCTCCACATGATGAAGATCCTCAACGATCTGACCACGGTCGGCCCGCACGTGGACGGTTCGAACATCTACTCGCTCGACGACCCGGAGCTGATGAATCACCCGATCGCGTATCTCTCGGAACCGGGGCAATGGTCGATGAGCGACGAGGAAGCGGCGGGCCTGCGCACGTACCTGCTCAAGGGCGGGTTCCTCATCGTGGACGACTTCCGCGGCAACGACTGGTGGAACCTCGAGGAGCAGATGCGGCAGGTGCTGCCAGAGCACCGGTTCCAGCAGCTCGACGTCAGGCATCAGATCTTCAACAGCTTCTTCGAGATCAAGACGCTGGACTTCCTGATCTCGTACAGCCAGTACGCCGCGCCGACCTACTGGGGCATCTTCGAAGACAACGATCCGGCCAAGCGGCTCCTCGCGATCGCCAACCGCGACAACGACCTCGGCGAGTACTGGGAATATTCCGATACGGGGCTGGACCCGGTGGACTTTTCCAACGAAGCGTACAAGTTCGGCGTGAATTATTTCATTTACGGATTAACACGGTAGGCAGACGGACACACTCATGCAGACCACGACCGAAACGCTCGATCTCGAGTCGCCAGACGATGTGGCGCTCGCCGACAGGATGAACGCGGGCAAGGTCCGCATCATCGAGGAACTGCACAAGCTGATCATCGGCCAGGAGAAGACGGTCGACGAGGTGCTCCTCACGCTGTTCGTCGGCGGCAACAGCCTCATCGTCGGGGTGCCGGGGCTCGCCAAGACGCTGCTCATCTACACCCTGGCGCGGGTGCTGGACCTGAAGTTCAACCGGATCCAGTTCACGCCCGACCTGATGCCGTCCGACATCACCGGCACCGACATCATCCAGGAAGACGCCAGCGGCAAGCGCCAGATGGTCTTCGCGCCCGGGCCGATCTTCGCCAACATCGTGCTGGCCGACGAGATCAACCGCACGCCGCCGAAGACCCAGTCGGCACTCCTCGAGGCCATGCAGGAGCATCGCGTCACGATCCAGGGACGCACCTACAAGCTCGAGGAGCCGTTCTACGTCTTTGCGACGCAGAACCCGATCGAGCTCGAAGGCACTTATCCGCTGCCCGAAGCGCAGCTCGATCGCTTCATGTTCCACATCGTCATCGACCATCCGCCGGAAGACGAGGAGTTCGAGGTCGTGCGGACGACGACGCGCATCCTGGAGCCACAGTTCGAGCGGCCCGTGACCGGCGCCGACCTGGTGGCGTTCCAGCGGCTCGTGCGCCGCGTGCCGGTGGCCGATCCGGTGATGCGGTACGCGCTCAATCTGGTGCGCGCCAGCCGTCCGAAGTCACCGACCTGTCCGGACTCGGTGAAGAAGTGGGTGGCGTTCGGCGCGAGCGTCCGCGCGGCCCAGTACCTGGTGCTCGGCGCCAAGGCGCGGGCGCTCACGAGCGGCCGCTATCACGTCAGCTACGACGACATCCGCTCGCTGGCGCATCCGGTGTTGCGTCACCGCGTGCTGACCAACTTCCACGCGCAGTCGGAGGGGATCACCACCGACACGCTGGTGGATCGTCTGTTGGAGGCCGTCCCCAGCCCGCGTTCGGGGATGTAGCACATGCGCACTGCCGTCACACGTTCACCGCAGAGGCCGCAGAGCCCGCAGAGACTCCTAAATAAGGATCTCGGCGTCCTCTGCGTTCTCAGCGGTAGATTCGTGGCAGTGAGCGGGTCTGGAATTCGACGATGATCTCTACGTCCTCAATCCCCGGCGCGCGCTTCGTGGATCCCAGGGTCCTCGCCCGGATCGGGAACCTCGAGCTCGTCGCCCGCTCGGTCGTGGACGGCCTCATCAACGGCCTGCACCGGACCAATGTCTTCGGCGCCTCGGTGGATTTCGCCGAACACCGTGGCTACGTGCCCGGGGACGACATCCGGCGGGTGGACTGGCGGCTGTTCGCGCGCACGGACCGGTTCTATATAAAGGAGTACGAAGCCGACTCGAACGCGAACTTCTCGGTCTTGATGGACGTGTCGAAGTCGATGGGCTTCGGCAGCGCCGGCGTGACCAAGCTCGAGTACGCAAAGATGCTGGCGGGCTGCCTGACGTACCTGGTGCACCGGCAGCGTGACCGCGTCGGGCTGGTCGCCTTTGACGACGAGATCGTGGAACACGTGCCCCCGTCGGCCAAGCACATGGAAACGGTGCTGCACGTGCTCGACCGGCTGCAGCCGTCGAAGCCGGGCAACCTGACGGTGCCGCTCCACAAGATGGCGGAGCACTTCGGACGCAAGGGTATGCTCGTGCTGATCTCGGATCTGTACGAAGAGCCGGACGCCATCGTGGAGGCGCTCGGTCCGCTCCGGTTCCGGGGGAACGACCTGATCGTGTTCCACGTGCTGGACCGCGCCGAGCTCGAGTTCGACTTCGCCGAGGCCTCGGCCTTCGAAGACCTCGAAAGCGGCGAGCAGATTCCGATCGTCCCGTACGCGCTGCGCGACGAATACCGCGCGCTGGTCCGCGAGCACATCGAGGCGATCTCGGAGCGGTGCAAGGCGGCGCGAATCGACTACACGCTGATCGATACCTCCGCGCCGCTCGATCACGCGCTCTACAAGTACCTTTCCGTGCGCGAGAAATTGATGAAGGCCAGGTAACCATGTCGTTCCTGACGCCGCTGTTTCTCGTCGGCCTTGCGGGCCTCGCGATCCCCGTGATCATTCACCTGATCCAGAAGGAGCGGAAGAACGTCGTCGCATTCCCGTCGCTGATGTTCCTGCGGAAGATCCCCTACCAGTCGGTGGAGCGCCGGCGGATCCGCAACTGGCCGCTGCTCCTGCTGCGCCTGGCGGCACTGGCGCTGATCGTGATGGCGTTCGCCCGGCCCTTCCTCCGGCGCGAGGCCCTGGCGGTGGCGGCCGCCGGAGGCGCGCGCGAGGTCGTGATTCTGCTGGACCGCTCGTACAGTCTTGGCTACGGGGATCGGTGGGAGCGCGCCAGGGCCGCCGCGCGAGACACGGTGAACGGGCTCGGCGGAGCGGATCGCGGCACCGTCGTGCTGTTCGACACCGGCGCCGAAGTGGCGCTCCGGTCCGCGGCCGACAGGGGACGCCTGACGGCGGCGATCGAGACCGCGCAGGTCGGCGCCGCCGCGACGAAGTACGGGCCGGCGCTCAAGCTCGCCGGCAGCATCATCAGCGAATCGGGACTGCCCAACAAAGAGGTGGTGCTGATTTCCGACTTCCAGCGGCGCGCATGGCTCGGCGCGGAGGGCGTGCGCCTTCCGGACGGCACCAAGGTGACACCCGTGTCGGTCACGGACGGTGCGGTGGCGAACGTCTCGATCACGCCTGCCGTGCTGCAGCGCACCACCGTCTCGGATCAGGAACGCGTGACGGTGACGGCGGGTGCCGTGAACCGCGGACCGGCGGCGGTGACCGTGCCGGTCTCGCTCGAAGTGGACGGACGCGTGATTCAGACGAAGCCGCTGACGCTCGGGCCGAACGGATCGGCGTCGCTGAGCTTCGAGCCGTTCGCGCCCGCCGCGGCGTTCACGCGCGGCAGCGTCCGCCTGGCCGACGACCGCCTGGCGCGCGACAACGTCTTTCATTTCGTCGTGTCGCCGCCGCAGCGCGTGAAGGTCCTCATCGTCGAGCGCCCGGGCACGTCGCGGGCGGCCAGTCTGTACCTCTCGCAGGCACTTGGACTCGGTGATTCGCCGGCGTTCGACGTCACCATGAAACCCATGGAGCGACTGTCGGCCGCGGACATCTCGGGCGCCGCCGTCATCGTGCTCAACGACGTCCCCGTCGCCCAGGTCACCGCCGAACGCCTGGCGGCGTTCGTGACCGCCGGCGGCGGACTGTTTGCCGCCTTCGGCGAGCGGGCGACCTGGCCGGCGGCGGTGGACGTCATGCCCGCGATTCCGGGCGGCACAGCCGACCGCACGAAGGGCACGCCGGGGCGCGTCGGGGCGCTCGAGTACGGCCATCCGATCTTCGAGTCGTTCCGCGCGCCGCGCAGCGGGGATTTCTCGTCGGCCCGCTTCTACACGTACCGCACCGTGTCGGTCGCGCCCGAGGCGCAGGTGCTCGCGCGATTCGACGATGGGGCGCCGGCGCTCCTCGAGCGGCGGGCCGGCGCGGGGCGCGTGCTCGCGTGGACCTCCACGCTCGACGTCACCTGGAACGACCTGGCGCTCAAGCCGGTGTTTCTGCCGTTCATCCATCGCATCGGCGCGACGCTGGCGTCGTATACGCAGCGCCCCGCGTCGATGACCGTCGGGGATGTGCTCGCGGCCGCATCCCCGGCCGCGTCGAGCCCCGCCTCCGCCGGAGCGGCTTCGGCGAGGCAGGCTCTGGTGGTGATCGGGCCCGGCGGGCAGCGTATCGAGGTGGACCCAACCACCCGCGTGGTCGAGCTGCGGGACCAGGGGTTCTACGAGCTGCGTGCGGGGGACCGCGATCCGGCACCCGTCACGCTGGCGTCGAACGTGGACCTCACCGAATCGGACATGACGCCGATCGATCCGCACGAGGTCGCCGCCGGGGCCACCGGGCTCGCGGGGGGCGCCGCCCCGGCCGGGTCGAACACGACCGTCACAAATGAGGAACGGGAACGCTCGCAGCGGGTATGGTGGTACCTGCTGTTTGCGGGGTTGCTGCTGCTGACCGGCGAGACGCTGCTGGCCAACAGTTTGAAGACGAAATATCTGTGACCGCCCGACCTGAAGGTCGGGCCTACACCGGGCGGGACACGTAGGCCCGACCTTCAGGTCGGGCGTCAGGCGGGCGACAGCGTAGGCCCGACCTTTAAGTCGGGCGCAAGCGGGAGACAACAACCATGCAGGACGAACTTCTCGGCATCATCCGGACCGTTCGGCGCCGCTGGCGCGTGAAGCTCGCGATCCGCGGGGCGCTCACCGTGCTCGGGATCGCCCTGCTGGTGTTCCTCGCGTCGGCCAGCGCGCTCGAGGCGGCCCGCTTCACGCCGGAGGCGATCCAGACCGCGCGGATCGTCCTGGCGCTGGCGATCGCCGGTCTGCTCGGCGTGTTCTTCATCCGCCCGCTGCTGCGGCGGGTCAGCGACGAACAGGTCGCCATGTACCTCGAGGAGCACGAGCCGTCGCTGCAGGCGTCCATCATCAGCGCGATCGACGCGTCGCGCGCCGCCGGGGCCGACGATGAAGCGCACTCACGCGCCCTGGTGCGGAAGCTCGTCGAGAGCGCCGTGCAGCAGTCGGAGGAGGTCGAGCACGGCCGCCGCGTCGAGCGCCCTCCCGTGCGGCGATATGCCGGTGTCATGGCCGCGCTGGCGGTGGCGGCGATCGCGCTGTTCACGTTCGGCCCGGCCTACCTGCGTCATGCGATGTCGGCCATGTTCGCGCTGTCGCGCGACGTGGAGGCGGCGGTGCCGTACCGCATCGACGTCATACCCGGGAACGCCACCGTGTCACGCGGCGCCGACCAGGTCATCACCGCGGCGCTCTCCGGCTTCGACGCCGCCGACGCGGCCCTCATGGTGCGCAAGGCGCCGGATGCGGAGTTCGAGCGCGTGCCGATGGTTCGCGGTGAGTCGGGCGGCTACGACGGCATGCTCTTCGACCTTGCGGCGCCGGTGGACTATTACGTCGAAGCCGACGGCGTACGCTCGACCACCTTCACGCTGAAGGTGGTCGAGATGCCGTACGTCCAGCGCCTCGAGCTGGAGTACCACTTCCCGTCCTACACGGGCCTCCCGCCGCAGAAAATCGAGGACGGCGGCGACATCGCCGTCCTGCGCGGCACCGAGGTGCGCGTCCGCGCCGTGCCGACGATGGCCACTGCCAGCGGACAGGTCGTCATCGACAAGGGGACACCGGCCGGGCTGACGCCCGATGCCGAGGGCACACTGACCGGCCGCTTCAAGGTGGACAAGGACGGCCTCTACCACCTCGAGATGGCCGCGCCCACCGGCGAGCTCGTCAAGGCCTCTCCGGAATACACGATCGACGTACTGGCGGACGCGCCGCCCACCGTGTCGATCGCCAAGCCGGGACGCGACACGCAGGCGTCGCCGATCGAGGAGGTCTTCGTCGAAGCGCAGGCCGACGACGACTTCGGCGTGCGGAACCTGGAGCTGGTGTACTCGGTCAACGGCGGGGCCGAGAAGGCCGTCCGGCTCTTCGAGGGGCAGAAGCGGATGCCGGAGGTCTCGGCCGGGCACACGTTCTACCTGGAGGAGCTCGGACTGAAAGCCGGCGACTTCGTGGCGTATTACGCGCGCGCGAACGACAACGACGCCGTCCAGGGGGCGAAGTCGGCGACGAGCGACATCTATTTCGTGCGGATCCGTCCGCTCAGCAAGGACTTTCGGCAGGCGCAGTCGCAGGCCGCCGGCGGCGGGGGTGGGGGCGGCGGCGGCGAGCAGGACGGCCCGAACAACCTGTCCGAACAGCAGAAGAAGATCATCGCTGCGACGTTCAACATCCAGCGGGAGCGCAAGACACTGACCGCTGAGAAATTGCGCGTCAACACCACCGTCGTCCGGCTGTCGCAGGAGAAGCTGCGCGAGCAGGTCGAACAGCTCGTGATGCAGATGATGCAGCGGCTCAGCGACGATCCGTCCTTCAAGACGATCATGGAGCTGCTGCCCAAGGCGGTCGCCGAAATGAAGACCGCCGAGGGCCACCTGCAGGCCTCGAAGCCGGACGCGGCGCTGCCGCCGGAACAGAAGGCGCTGCAGTTCCTGCAGCAGGCGGAAGAGGAATACGAAGTCCAGGTGCAGATGCGGCAGCAGCAGGGGGGCGGGGGCGGTGGCGGCGGCCAGCAACAGAACCGGGACCTCTCCGAACTGTTCGAGCTCGAAGTGGACCGCATGGCCAATCAGTACGAGATGCGCCAGCAGGCCGCGCAGCAGCAGGCCGACCGGCAGCTCGACGAACTGGCCGAGAAGCTGAAGGAACTGGCGCGGCGGCAGGAGCAGGAAGCCGAACGCCAGCGGCGACGTGCTGCGGCGGGCCAGCAGCAGGCGGGCGGCGGCGCCGGCAACGCGCAGCGCGAGCTGGCCGAGCAGGCCGAGGAAGCCGCGCGGCGGCTCGAGCAACTGTCGCGCGAAGAGAATCGGGCCGACCTGGCCCAGTCGGCGCAGCAACTGCGGCAGGCGGCCGACGCCATGCGCCGCGCCGCGGCCAACGGGGAACAGGCGGGTGGCGCGCAGTCGGCCGAGGCCCTCGAGCGCCTGCGGCAGGCCGAGCAGCAGCTCCAGCGCACGCAGACCGGGCGCGCGCAGCGGGACGTCAACGACGCGATGCGACGCGCGGAGGAAATCGCGGAAGAGCAGAAGGCGATTGCCGGCGAGGTCGGCAGGCTGGGCTCGCCGGGCGAGCGCAGCCGCGAGCAGGTGGAGCAGCTCGTGGACCGTAAGGGGACGCTCGAACAGAAGGTGTCGGAGCTCGAGCGGCAGATCGATCGCGCGGCGGCCGACATGCGGCGCGACGAGCGGGATGCCTCCCGCCGCATGAGCGAAGCGGCCAGCAGTCTGCGCGACAACCGGGTCCGCGACAAGATCCGCTACTCAGGCGCCGTCGTCCGGTCCGGCATGGCGCAGAGTGATGCCGAAGCGTTCGAGAGAGAGATCGGCTCGAACCTCCAGGCGCTGCAGGACAAGCTCGGTGAGGCGCAGGCAGCGCTCGGCCGCACGCGTCCGGATTCACAGGCGCAGGCCCTCGAGCGCGCGCGCGAGCTGGCGCGCGGCATGGAGTCGCTGGGCGAGCGTGCTCGCGAGCGCCAGGGACAGGCGGAGCGCGAGGGTGCCGAAGGTGCGCGTGGCCAGCAGGGCCAGCAGGATGCGCGTGGCCAGGGCCAGCAAGGCCA
>JBBECO010000111.1:0-11413 GCA_040881785.1 Vicinamibacterales bacterium | reverse complement strand
GTGCGCGTGGCCAGCAGGGCCAGCAGGATGCGCGTGGCCAGGGCCAGCAAGGCCAGCAGGGCCAGCAAGGCCAACAGGGACAGCAAGGACAGGGTGGACAGCAGGGGCAGCAAGGACAGGGTGGACAGCAGGGCCAGGGCGGCCAGCAAGGTGGGCAGGGCGATCGCCAGGGCCAGCAGCAGGGAGGCGAAGGCGGACGCAATCAGGGGGATCGCACGCAGGACGGCCGCGGCGGCGACGGGGATACCACCGGGGCGCGAACCATGGGTGGCGGCAGCGGCGACCGGCGTCCCGGCAGCGCGCGCGGGCTCACGCCTGAAGACGCGCGGCAGTTCCGCGCCGAGATCCGCCAGATGACGCAGACGGCCGAACAGCTGCGCCGCACCGTCGGCAAGGAAGACCAGGCCGCCGTCGCCGAGCTGCTGAAGAAGCTGCGCGAGCTCGACAGCGACCAGGTCTTCAAGGACCCGGCGCAGTTCGACCGGTTGCAGACGGCGGCCGCCGACGCCGTGAAACGATTCGAGTTCAACCTTCGTCGAAAGACGGAGCTGAAGGGCAACGAGGTCCTGCTCTCCGGCGACGGCGACGTCCCCGAGGAGTTCCGGAAGCTCGTCGAGCAGTACTACAAGTCCCTGTCGAAGGGATCTGAGAAGAAATAGGAACAACTGCCAACGACGCAACTTCCAACGACCAAGGTGCACTGGTGCGGTTGGTAGTTGCGTCGTTGGGAGTTGGCAGTGTTTCGGATAGCAGAAGTGAGGACGTCGTGAGAAGGATGTTCAGAAGACCGTTCCTGGCAACACTGGTCGCCTTGAGCGTCTGTGTGGCTGGGCCGCTGGCGCAGGCGCAGAAACCGGCGCAAACATCGACCGCCATCAATATCCCCTTCGAGCAGTACACGCTGCCGAACGGCCTCCGCGTGATCCTCTCGCAGGATCGGACAACGCCGACGGTGGCTGTGAACATGTGGTATCACGTCGGCTCGAAGAACGAAGAGAAGGGGCGCACCGGCTTCGCACACCTCTTCGAGCACGTGATGTTCACCGGCTCCGGGAACATTCCCTACGGGCTGCACGACAAGTACACGAGCGGCATCGGCGGCAACAACAACGGCACGACCGATAACGACCGCACGCTCTATTTCGAGACGGTCCCGTCGAATTACCTCGAGACGGCGCTCTGGCTGGAGTCCGACCGCATGGGCTTCCTGCTCGACGCGCTCGACATCGCCAAGCTGAACGCGCAGCGCGACATCGTGAAGAACGAGCGCCGCCAGCGGATCGACAACCAGCCGTACGGGCGTGTCGGAGAGATCCTGTCCGCGGCGATGTATCCGGCATCGCATCCGTACTCGTGGTCGGTCATCGGCAGCATGGAAGATCTCTCGGCCGCCTCCGAGGAGGACGTCAAGAACTTCTTCCGTCTCTATTACGCGCCCAACAACGCGATCCTCACCGTGGTCGGCGACTTCGAGCTGGCGCCGGCCAAGGCATGGGTGTCGAAGTACTTCGCCGCGATCCCACAAGGCAAGCCCATCACCCGGCCAAAAATCGCACCTGTGACGATGACCGCCGGGAAGCGCCTGGTGTTCGAAGACAAGGTGCCGGTGCCGCGTCTCTACATCCAGTGGCCGACCGTCGGCGAGAAGCACGCGGACCAGTACGCCCTGAGCGTGCTCGGACCGGTGTTGGCCGGCGCCCGCACGGCCCGCCTGACGAAGGCGCTCGTCTACGACAAGCCCGCGGCCGCCAGCATCAGCGCGTTCCAGTCCTCGTCGGAAGACGTCGGTGAGTTCGGGATCACGGTGACGCCGCGTCCTGGGAGCACGCTCACCGCGCTCGAGGAGGAGATCGACGCGATCGTCGAGCGCCTGAAGAAGGAAGGGCCCACCGCCCAGGAGGTTCAGGGCGCGATCGCGCCGCAGGAGCTGCAGTTCGTCAGCGGGCTGCAGTCGAACCTCGGCAAGTCGATGCGCCTCGCCGACGGCGCGGGCTACCACGGGGATCCGGGCTACTTCAGGACCGAGTATGAGAAGCGCCGCGCGGTGACCCCTGAGGACGTCAAGCGGGTCGCGAACACGTATCTGGCCGCCGGCCGCGTCATCCTCAGCGTCGTCCCGGTAGGCAAGATCGATCTTGCGGCGAAGCCGGAAGCGAGCCAGAAGGTTGGGGGGGACAAGTAATGCGCCGCATCAGGACATTCGTCGTGGCCGCGGTCATCGCGGCCTTCACCGCGGCGCCGCTCGCCCAGCAGCTCGATCGCACGAAGCCGCCGGCTCCCGGGCCGACGCCACAGTTGCGCGTGCCCACGTGGACCACCGGCACGCTCGACAACGGCGCGCAGCTCATCGTGTCGGAGCGCAAGGGGCTGCCGCTGATCTCGATGAGCATCACCTTCGTCGGCGGCACGCGCCAGTTCGAGCCGGCCGGCAAGGTCGGCGTGGCCGGCTTCACGGCGTCGATGCTGCGTGAGGGGACGAAGACCCGCGACGGCGAGGCGCTGGCGCTCGCGCTGCAACTGCTCGGGACGAACGTGGGCGCGGGTGTGGGGACCGAGAGCGGGTCGATCTCCTTTCAATCGACGACCGACAAGTTCGCGCCGACGCTCGAGATTCTCGCCGACATGCTGTTGAACTCGACGTTCCCGGCCGAGGCGCTCGAGCGCCTGCGCGCCCAGCGGCTGGTGCAGTTGGCGCAGGCCAACGCGCAGCCGGGCACGATCGGCTCGCGCGTGTACTCGCGCGTGCTCTACGGCGCCGATCATCCATTCGGCCGCACCGCCACCGAGACCACGGTCAAGGCGGTCACGCGCGAGGACGTCGTCGCGTTCCACAACGAGTACTTCAAGCCCGGGCGCGCGATCGTCACCGTCGTGGGTGACGTCAACGCGCCAGCCGTCAAGGGGACGCTCGACAAGGCGCTGGCCGGATGGAAAGCGGGCGGCGAGAAGCCGTCGTTCTCGTACCCCGCGCCGCCTGCGCCAAAAAAGACGACGATTTACCTCGTCGACAAGCCCGGTGCCGCGCAGTCGGTGTTCAACATCGGCCTGCCAGGGCCGCCGCGCAACACGCCGGACTACATGGCGCTGGAGGTGATGAACTTCATCCTCGGCGGCCACTTCCAGTCGCGGCTCAACGCCAACATCCGCGAGGAGAAGGGCTACAGCTACGGCGTCGGATCCGGGTTTTCGTTCGGCAAGGGACCGGGACCGTTCACGACCGGCGGTGACGTGGTCAGCGACAAGACCGATGCGGGGCTCGTCGAGTTCATGAAGGAACTGCGCGGGATCCACGGCGGCCGCCCGATCACCGACGAAGAGATGACGACGGCGCGCGACTCGCTGATCCAGGGTCTGCCGGATCGATTCAGCTCGCTCGCGGCGATCGGCAACTCGATCCTGAATCTGTATCTGAACGACCTGCCGATGGATTACTACCAGACGTATCCGAAGGCGATCTCGGCCGTGACGAAAGACGACGTGCTGCGGGTGGCGAAGCAGTACATCGACCTCGACCACTTGAACATCGTCATTGTCGGCGACCGCACGTCGATCGAGGGCCCGCTGAAGGCGACCGGCATCGCGCCGATCGTCATCCTGGACGGGGAGGGGGTCGAGCAGAAATAGGGGAGGTTGCGGAGGTTGCGGAGGTCACGGAACGAGAACAGCGCGGGGCCGACGGCGCCCGTGTCTTCTCCGCGTGTCTCCGCGTCCCCCGCGTCTCCGCGCTAATCTCGTCCCGTGTCCTCCGTCCCCTCCAGGGACAAGCGCCACACCCCAGTGGCGCTCGCCACATACAGCGCGCCGTCGGCGACTGCGACGGCCCGCACCTCTCCGATCCTTCCTTCCAGCAGGCGCTCCGACGACATCGCCCGCAGCGGATCCGAAGGATCGAAGCGGACGCGCAGGAGGTAGCCGGCGTCGCGGCCTGCGAGGAAGAGGTCGCCGGCGAACTGGCGAATCTCGTCCCCACGATAGAACGCCATCCCGCGCGCGCCGAGCGGCCGGGGCAGCACGTAGGACGCGCGCTGGACGGCGCGGCGCGGACGCTCGGCTCCGGCCACCAGCGCCCGGATGCGCTCGAGGCCATCAGGCCCCTGCTCGGCGATCCAGAGCGTCCCATCCTCCGTCGTCCAGTCCAGGCCCCACGTCGATCGAAGCCCCGCCCAGAACACCGGTGACGCCGCCGGTTGATCGTCTGGCGTCCGGCCGTCCGGATTCAGCCGCAGGATTTTGCCGGTCCATTCCGACATCCGTGCGGATGCGTCACGGCTTCCGCCATCGTCGAATGCGACATACAGCTTCCCGTCCGGACCGAACCGCACGGCCGCGGACGGATCGGCGGACGCAGGCACATCCCGAATCACCGCCATCCGGTCGATCAGTCGATCGTCCGCAAGCCGGTAGCGAATCAGTCGGAACACGTCGCCGGCGGCATGAACGACGAAGAGGTGACCGGTGTCCGAGAAGTTCGGATCGAGCGCGAGCGAAAGCAGCCCGCCATCCGGTGACGCGTAGCGCAGCCCTTTCGCCTCCGCGCGAAGCGCTTCGGCGAACTCGCCATAGCCTTGGCGAAGGCGGGTAGGGCTGCCTCCCCCGGCAGCCAAAGCCTCGAGGACGATGTCGCCCGAGACGATCCGGACCCGTCCGGCGCGCTCGGCGATCACCAGCCGTCCGCCGGGCGCGACGGCGACGTCCACCAGGTCTTCGAGGCCACTCACCAGGAGTTCGGCGGTGAGGCGCACGCCATCGGACGTGGTGACGACGTCGCCCGGCTGCAGCGGCGTGGCGTCGACGGGACTCGTCGAGCCAGTCACCGTCACGCGCAGCGGCGCGGACTTCGCGCTTTCGACGATGCCGCCGGACTCGTAGAAGGCGGCGAGCTCGAGGGTATGCGCGCCCGGCGCCATCGGGGGAAGTGCTCCCGAGCAGGCGAAGCCTGAGGCCCCGGCTGTTGGCGCACACGAGGTCCCGCTGATTTCGGCGCGCGCGCCGTCCACGTAGACCGCATAGCGGAAGGTGGCGAGTTCCGAGGTGCTGGAGGCCGGCTGCTCCCACCCGATACGTTCGCGGCCGGTAATCGTTTCACCGCCGGTGCCGGGCGGCGACGGGGTCGGCGGACGGCCGTTGCCGCAGGCCGCTGTCGCGATCGCGATCATCAGGCAGATCAGGGAACGCGGCAACATGTCATAGATAATAGGCCCAGGCTGCCGCCATGCGGACCACCCTTCTCGTCCTTCTGGTGCTGACCGGCGCCGCGGCCGATGCAGCGGCGCAGCTTCGCACGCGCGTCCATGCCTCCGGTTTCACGCAGCCGCTCGCCTTCGTCCAGGATCCCACCGACCCCGCCGTGCAGTTCGTCGTCGAGCAGGGCGGCCGCATCCGCGCCGTGCGCAACGGCATCGTCGAGCCGCCCGACTTTCTGAACCTCACGGCGTCGGTGCGCTCCGGCGGCGAGCAGGGCCTGCTCGGTCTGGCGTTCCCACCCGACGCCGGCCTGACGGGACGCTTCTACGTCAACTTCACGAGGACGGACGGTCAGACCGTCATCGCGCGCTTTCGCCGATCGGCGAATCCGCTCGTGGCGGACCCTGCCTCGCGCTTCGATCTCCGCTGGAACGGCGCCGGCGGCGCGGCGATCATCGAGCAGCCGTTCTCGAATCACAACGGCGGCCACCTCGCGTTCGGGCCGGACGGGTATCTCTACATCGGCCTCGGTGACGGCGGATCCGGAAACGACCCGAGCCACCTGGCGCAGGACCGCTCGACGCTGCTCGGCAAGATGCTGCGCGTCGACGTCAACGTCCCCGACAGCCACCCGATCGGGTATCTGGTGCCGGGCGGCAATCCGTTCGTATCGGGCGGCGCGCGCGCGGAGGTCTGGAGCTTCGGCTGGCGCAATCCCTGGCGGTATACGTTCGACGATCCGTCGCGCGGCGGCACCGGCGGGATGGTCGCCGGGGACGTGGGGCAGAACCGCTGGGAGGAGATCAACTACGAGCCGCTCGGCCGCGGCGGACGCAACTACGGCTGGCGCAACCGCGAAGGGGCGCACGACAATGTCACGTCGCTGCCGCCGGCCTTCACACCGCTCGTGGACCCGATCCACGAGTACGACCACGCGACCGGCAGCTCGATCACGGGCGGGTACGTCTACCGCGGCACGGCGCTGGCGGCGGAAATGCGCGGCCGCTATTTCTTCGCGGACTTCATCCGGAGCCGCGTCTGGTCGATCGCGCTCACGGTGGAACTCGACGGTCAGGCGCGCGCGTCCGACCTGCGCGAGCACACCGCCGACCTCGGCGGCGCCGCGCAGCTCGCCAACGTCGCATCGTTCGGTGTCGATGCCGACGGCGAGCTCTACATCGTCAGCTACGGCCGGGGCGTGATCCTGAAGATCATTGGGCCGCCGCCGACACCAGGGACGCTGCGGATTATTCGGTGAATCGCTAATCGCTAATCGCTAATCGCTAATCGCTAATCGCTAATCGCTAATCCCTAATCCCTCAAATCCCTAATCACGGATCGCGGATCCCGGATCACGAAGTCCTGATCACGCATTCGCGCCGAGATTCGAGATTCGAGATTCGAGATTCGAGATTCGAGATTCGAGATTCGGGATTGAGGATCAGCGATTAGCGATTAGCGATCAGCGATCAGCGATCAGCGATCCTAGAACCCCTCGAGCCTCCCGATCGATCCACGCTCGCCGGCGCCCCAGCCGATGCGGCTGCGGGGCGAGAACGTGAACGCATGGAAGCCCGGGCCAGGCAGTGGCGTCCACGTCCGGCCGTCGTCATGGGTGACGTCGGCGCCTTTCGGTCCCACGGCAATCCACGACGAAGTTGACCGCGGCGCGAAGGCGACGGCGGAACGGTAGCCCGAGAGCCCCTTCGAGAGCGTCCACGTGCGGCCGCCGTCGGAGGTGACCGCCGCGTTGTCCACCGCCTCGAGCTCCTTCTCGTAGTTGCCGCCGACCGCGATGCCGTGCTGCGCGTCGCGGAAGGCGATCGAGAAGATGCCGGATGCGGCGCTGGTGGGGATCGGGGTCTGGGCGATGGTCCAGGTGCGCCCGCCGTCGGCGGAGTGGAGCACGCGCGAGGCCGTGGTTCCGATCCAGACATCAGTTGTCCCGTGGACCGCGACGTTCGTGCCGCTGGCCGCATAGGCCCCCTCGTTCGGCAGGGCGGGCGGAAGGGCGTCAGGCGGGATGCGATTCCAGGTGCGGCCGTCGATGGTCTGGTAGATCACGAACGCGCCGTCGATGGAATCGCTGTAGGCGATGCCCCGGTCGGGCGCCCAGAACGCCATCGCGTCGAGGAACACTTTCGGATCCTCGTTGGCGAGTTGCAGAGCCCAGGAGCGGCCGCCGTCGGTCGTCTTGTAGATGCGCGAGAGCGGCCCGTTGCCGATGCTGAGGACGTAGGCGACGCGGTCGCTGAACGCGTCCACGTCGCGAAAGTCCAGCGTCGCGGCGTCCGGGACGTTGACGGCCGTCCACGCCTTCCCGCCGTTGGTCGTCCGCAGCACGGTCCCGCCGGTGCCGCTGGCCCAGATCACCCGGTCGCTGACCGCACTGATCCCGCGAAGACGTGCGTTGACACCTGTCAACTGGAGCGTCCATCCAGGCGCCGCCGCGGCAACCGCGGCGCACAGCGCCGCCGCCAGGGTGACTCTAGAACGCGTCTCACAAAGCGCAATCACGAACGAGCGCGAGCGAGTGAGCCACGCGAACGGAGCGCGCCGGCGCAGCGGCGCGTGAGAGAGCGTGTAGGGGAGTCCGAGGGGCGAACCCCCCCCCGGTTAGACATTGACGCGCGCCGGGACCTCGTCGTGCTCCTCCTGCCTGAACGCCGACAGCAGCAGGGTCGCCGCAGTGTAGAGCACGACGACGATCACGAGCCAGCGGACCGCGCCGAGCGGGAGCGACTTCACGATGTAGGCGGCGACGAGCACCGCCGGCACGCCGCCGAGTGCGAGGCCGAGCGCCACGCGCAAACTGTAGCTCTGCTCGCGGATGAACCGCAGGCTGCCGATCGGCATGAGGAACGCGCACGAGTTCATCATGATGGGAAAGGCCGCGGTCGGGTTCATCCCGAGCAGGCTCACGAGGATCATGCACGGGGCGTACAGGCCGATCCCGAGCGTCATCAGCGCGCCGAGGACGAAGTTGCCGGTGATGGCGATCACCAGCTTCACGCCGCGGACGCCGATCGCCTCGCCGCCGCCGGGAAAGAGCTCGAGCTGTGTCATCAGCATCAGCGTGGCGGCGCCCAGCAGCGCGAATCCCATGCCGATCTGGACGGTGCGCCTCGGCCAGTGCGAGACGACGCCGGCGCCGAGCCAGGCGCCCAGCACGGCGGCCGCGATCATCGTGAACAGCGTGAGGATGTCCACCGGGATCAGCGACGTGAAGATGAGGGCTTGCGCGACGGTCGGGAGCGTGTGGCCGGCGTTCAGCGTGCCGGGAATCACGCGGTCCGGCACCAGCGTGAGAAACCGGAAGGCCGCGGTGCTCGTCGCGAACGAGCCGATGCCGAGCGCGTCGAAGAAGTTCGTCACCGCGCCGATGCCGATCGACACCGGCTGCGGAAAGCGCGCGTCGGTGGCGGGCGACGGCTCGCGCGAGGCGAGGCTGCGGACGGCCATGACCGCGCGCGCCCAGCCGGCGATGTACACCGCGGTCAGCACGCCGAGCGCCGACAGCAGCGCGGTGATCGGATGAAGTCCCATGCGTCTGATTCTCCAGGAGGTTGCAGGCGGGGGGGATGATATCAAAACGGGGTGCGGGGTGCGGGATGCGTGATACGGGCTAGAATCAACCGACTTGTCCCCTGCCACGTCAGAACAGCGATGATCAACGACATCCGCTACGCCATCCGCACGCTCGGCCGGAACCCGGGGTTCACCGTGGTCGCGGTGCTGACGCTGGCACTCGGCATCGGCGCCAACACGGCGCTCTTCAGCGTGGCCGACGCGGTCCTCTTCAAGCCGCTGCCGTATCCGGAGCCCGAACGGATCGTGAAGATCTCCGGCGGACCGCTCAAGATGACGAAGACCGGCTTCACCGCGTCCCCCCATCTTGAACGGAGCACGGTCTTTGGCGGCGCCGGTATTTTCATTACGGGCGGTCTGAACGTCGGCGGCGAGCCCCGTGCCGAGCGGGTACGCGCGGCGGCCGTGTCGGCCGGGTTCTTTCAGGCCATGGGGACTCGCCCGGTGATCGGCCGGACATTCACGACCGAGGAGTCGCTGGCAAACGACCGGGTCGCGGTCGTCGGTCACGCACTGTGGCGGCGCCGCCTGGCAGAACGGTCGACGCTGGATGACCCACTGATCCTCAACGGACGTCCGTATACGGTCGTTGGTGTGATGCCCGACCGATACGGCTTTCCAGACGATGCCGAGGTATGGGTTCCGCCCGGCGTGGACATGCAGATTGCCGGTGGCGCGATCGCGCCCGACAACGTCGCGCGGATGGCTCCGGGGACCACACTGGAGCAGGCCCGTCAGGAGGTCTTCCGGCTGAAGTACGAGCCCGGAGAGCAACCGCACCCGGCAGACCGGCCGATCGTCCTCACCCCGCTTCGGGACGAGCTGGTGGGATCGGTCCGGCCTCTCTTCGGGATCCTGGCGGTCGCCGTCGCGCTCGTCCTGCTCGTGGCCTGCATGAACATCGCGAATCTGCTGCTCGTGCGCGTCTCGGCCCGCGAGCGCGAGATGTCGGTGCGCCGGGCCCTCGGTGCATCACGCGCCCGCCTCGTGCAGTACCTCCTGTGCGAGAACGCCGTCATCGCCGCACTCGCCGCGTCCGTCGCGATCCCAGTGGCGATCTGGACGCTGCAGGGGATGCGGGCGGTACTGCCGCCCGAGCTGCACGGCGCCGGTGAGATTGGGATTGACGCTCGTGCAGCCGCCGTGACGGCGGTGCTGTCGCTCGCGGCCACCCTGCTGTTCGGACTGGGGCCGGCCCTGTCGGTGCGCGCAGGCGGGACGGCAGACGTCCTCCGAAGCGGCACCGCAACGGCCAGTCCGTTCTGGCGCCGGTTCCGCGGCACGCTGGTCGCCGCGCAGCTCGCCGCCGCGCTGGTCCTGCTGGCGGGGTCGATGACGATCGTGAAGACCGTGTCGTCGCTGCTGAACGTGGATCTCGGCGCGAGCGGAGAGCGTGCGCTGACGCTGCACCTGACGATGCCGATCGAACGATACGGCACGGCACCGAAGGCGGTCGAATTTCATGACCGCCTCGATGAGCGGCTGCGCGCCATTCCCGGTGCCCAGGCGGTCGGGATGTCGAGTCTGATGCCCGGGAGCCGGGCCCTGGGATCCGGCTTTCGCATGCGGATCGAGGGACTTCCGCCGGTTGTAGCCGAGCCCGCGTTTGCACTTTACGTCCGCGCCGGTCCGGACTACTTCCGCGCGCTTGGCATCGACCTCGTCGCGGGACGGCCGTTTACGCCGGCCGACCGGGCAGGATCGCCGAAAGTGGCGATCGTGAGCGAACAGGTCGCGCACGTGCACGGCGTCGAGGCGGCACAATTGCTCGGCCGGCGGTACAACGTCGGCTGGGGCAACGCGCAGGAGCTCGCCGAGATCGTCGGCGTGGTGCGCGACGTCCGCCTGCGGGGACCGGAAGCGGGGCGGGCGCCGATGCTGTACGTGCCGCTCGCGCAGGCGCCGGTGTCGAGCACCCTCTACGTGGCGGTGAAGACCGCCGGTGATCCGCGCCAGGCGATCGCGGCGGCACGCCGCGCGGTCGCTGCCGCGGACGCGGACCTCCCGCCCTACAACATCCGGACGTTCGAGGAGATCCGCGCGTCCTACCTCGCGGATCGCCGGTTTGCCATGGTCGTCATGCTGGCATTCGCGGGGCTGACGGGCCTCCTGGCGGCGATCGGGCTCTATGGCGTCATGGCGTATCTCGTCCAGCTGCGAACGCGCGAGATCGGCATCCGCGTGGCGCTCGGCGCCACACCCGGCGGCGTGCTGCGCGAGACGATGCGCGGCGGGCTCCGGTATGCGGTGCCAGGAATCGCGATCGGCGCCGTGATGGCGGCCGTGCTCTCGCGCGTCTCCATCAGCCGCGTCCCCGGGCTGCAGCAGGCCGACATCACGACGTTGGCGCTGAGCGCAGGAGCGATGCTCTGCCTGTCGATGCTCGCGATCCTGATCCCCGCGAGGCGCGCGGGCCGCATCGACCCGGTCACGGCCTTGAAAACAGACTGATCACCGAGCACTGAGCACCAGCACTGAAGCACCGCGCACTGCGCACAGCGCACCGGCACCGAGCACCCAGCACCCAAGCACCGCGCACTGCGCACAGCGCACCGGCACTCTGCACCCTGGTGGTACAATCCCCCTCATGCTGAAACTCCTCTCGATCTGTGCCTTCGTCGGCATCGGCGTGATCGCCATG
>JBBECO010000110.1:9770-28907 GCA_040881785.1 Vicinamibacterales bacterium | reverse complement strand
TCGAGCGGCCCTTTCCGCGGCCACGTTCACAGGGTCTCCGCGCCGGCGGCGGCCATCGATTCCGTCCGGCGCTCGGGCACCTCGGTCATCGTGGCTTCCGTCAGCAGGAGCACGCCGGCCACGGACACGGCGTTCTCGAGCGCGAGCCGGACGACCTTTGTCGGGTCGATGATGCCGGCCTCGACAAGGTCCACGTACGTGGCCGAGGCGGCGTCGAACCCGAAGTTGCCGCTGCCGCTTCGCATTTTCTCGACGACGACGCCCCCGTCGACGCCGGAGTTTTCCGCGATCTGCCGGGCGGGCGTGTCGAGGGCGCGCCGCAGGATCTGCACGCCGGCCCGCTCGTCTCCCTCCACCCGCGACGCCTCGAGCTCCAGTGCCGGCGCGGCGCGCAGCAGCGCGAGGCCCGCGCCCGGCACCACGCCCTCCGCCATGGCGGCCCGCGTCGCGTGAATCGCATCGTCGAAGGCCTCGTGCCGGCTCTTCATCTCCGCCTCGGAGGGCGCGCCGACCCGAATGACGGCGACGCCTCCGGACAGCTTCGCCAGCCGCTCTTCGAGCTTCTCCCGGTCGTACTCCGAGGTCGTATCGGCGATCTGCTTGCGCAATTCCTGGCAGCGCCCCTCGATCGCCGGCTTCTCACCCTTGCCGCCGATGATCGTCGTGTGCTCCCGGCCGACGACGACGCGCGAGGCGCGCCCGAGGTGCTCCTGCGTGACGTTCTCGAGGCGAAGGCCGAGCTCCTGCGCGACGAGCTGGCCGCCGGTGACGATCGCGATGTCCTGCAGCATCGCCTTCCGGCGATCGCCAAATCCCGGCGCCTTGACCGCCACGTTCGCGAGCACGCCGCGGAGACGGTTGACGACAAGGGTGGCAAGGGCCTCCCCTTCGACCTCCTCGGCGACGACGAGGAGCGAGGCTCCGGCTTTCGCGAGCGGCTCGAGCAACGGCAGAAAGTCCTTGATGTTCGAGATCCGGCCTTCATACGTCAGGATCATCGGGTCCTCGAGCACCGCCTCCATCTTCTCGGGATCGGTCACGAAATACGGCGAGAGGTATCCGCGATCGAACTGGAGCCCTTCGACCACGTCCATCTCGGTTTCCATCCCCTTGGCTTCTTCGACCGTGACCGCACCTTCCGGACCGACCTTCTCGATCGCGCGCGCGACGAGCTCGCCGATGACGGGATCGTTGTGCGCGGAGATGACCGCCACCTGCTGCTTCTCGCGCGCGGTCTGCACGGGCCGGGACTGCGCCCGCAGGACCTCGATCACGACGCGCACCGCACGGTCGAGCCCCCGCTTGAGATCGATGGCGCTCGCCCCGGCGGCAATGTTGCGCACACCCTCCGCCAGGATGGTGTGCGCCAGGAGCGTGGACGTCGTCGTGCCGTCGCCGACCGCATCACCCGTGCGCTCGGCCGCCCCGCGGAGCATCTGCGCACCCAGGTTTTCGTCGACGTCCTTCAGCTCGAATTCTCTCGCGATGGTCACGCCGTCGTTGCACACGACCGGCTTGCCGTATTTCTTCTCGATCAGTACGCACTTCGATTTCGGACCGAGCGTGACGCGGATCGCATCGGCCAGCGCCGTGGCGCCGCGGAGGACTTTTTCACGCGCCTCCGAGCGAAACAGCACGTGCTTCGGTGGCATTGGGTGCTCCTCCCCCTCACCAGGCTCCGGCCGCCTGGTGTCGTTTCCGATGGGGCACGCGGTGCTTCAGCGTCCAGCGCCGGCGCTCCACGACCGGATGCTCGATCCCGCGCCCCAGCAGCTCCAATAAGTCCGCCGCCGTCACGATGCCGACCAGACGGCCCCGGTCATCGGTGACCACGAGCGAACCGATGGATCGGCCGCGCAGCACGTTGGCCGCTTTGCGAACGGGCGTGTCCGGGGTCACGCAGACGGGGCTCCTGCTCATCAGGTCGGCGACCGTGCGGCCTCGCCTGAGCGAACTGCCGCGCCGGCCGCCCGCGTCCCGGTCCGAAATCACACCCACGACGCCCGCGGCCGTGATCACGACCAGGTGGTGGATCCCCTTGGTGTGCATCCGCGCCCAGGCCTCGTCGGCCGGTGTCGCGGCTCGCACGGTTTCCACCGGTTGCGTCATCAGATCCTGAACGCGAAGCATCAGATCCTCCACTCGGTATATTGCCCGGGCGCCCGCATCGGCGCGCGAGCGCCTCACGCGGCGACGACGTGCCCCACCGGATGATGGTGCCCGCAGATGCCCTGCAGCGCGTCGACGACCTCCTCGCTCCGCACGGGCTTGTCGTGGCCGGCGGCGAGCAGGATGTCGTTCATCGACAGCACGCCGAGCACGGACCCGGCAAACCCCACCACAGGCAACCGGCGCACCCGCGCCTGCTTCATCGTCGCAAGCGCGGTGTGGACGTCGTCCTCGGGCCCGCATGTCACGACCATCTTGGTCGCCACGTCCCCGACCCGCATGCTGGACGCTCTGGCGTTCTGCGTGGCGAGGGCGATGTACATGTCGCGGTCGGTGACCACCCCCGCGAGCCCACCGTTGTCGACGACAGGCAGGATGCCGCAATCCCACTCCCACAACAGATGCGCGGCGGCCGCCAGAGTCGTGTCCGGTGTGCAGACGACGGGTTCGGCGGTCATGATCTCTTTGACTTTCATGGCAGCCTCCTCTACGCGGCCGGCTTGGCGCTCTTCGAGACGTCCTGGATGTCGACCCGGACCTTCGCCGGCGCCTGCGCGACCGCCGGCACCGGCACGCTGACTTCGAGTACGCCGTCGGCAAACGTCGCCTTGACGTCCTCGAGCTTCACGCCCTCCGGCAGCGGCACCACGCGGTAGAAGCTCCCGTACTCGCGCTCGGAGCGGAAGTAGTGTTCCTTCTTCTCCTCGACCTCCGACTTCCGCTCGCCCGAGATCGCGAGCTGGCCGTCGGTGACTTCCACCTTGACGTCCTCTTTCTTCATGCCGGGGAGGTCGATCTTCGTGACGAGACGGTTGTCTTTCTCGAAGACGTCGATCTCGGGGAACCAGCTCGCCACGTCGGGGGCCGGCCGCATGCGCAGCATCGGCCAGCGCATGGTCGGCCACGCCGGCTCCTCGAACAGGCGATCCATGTCGGCGGTCATCCGCCGCAGCACGGCAAATGGATCGCGGGGGCTCCCGGTGGGGGTGAGGGACAACTGCTTCTTGATGGACATCGTTACCTCCTGCGGCCACGCCGTAAGAGGAATCGGATGGGCGCGGCCGATCATGTGTCAGCGCAAGACCGATGCCTCGGCCGGCCGGCGATTTGTTCGTCTTTCGAACCAACGCGCACGACGCCGCGCGCGTCGTCCGGAAAACTCCGCAGCGTCCGCGGAATTTGTCGCGAGCCGCTACTGGTAGATGACGACCGAGGGGGTCGGCGTCAGCGCCATCACGTCCTCCGGACGGAAGAGGTTGGTGTCGATGGTGTAGAAGAGCTTCATGCCGGCGAAGTTGGACGGCGGCCAGCGGCGCATGATCGTCCGGTAGCTGGCGAGCTTGAGCGCCCGCGAGCCGAAGCCGTCCATATTGAGCACCACGTCGACGCCGGGAGCCGATTCGATCCTCCCGACGTCGGGGAGCATCCGCACCGCGAACTGGTGAACGATGAGGACTTTGGGCGGCAACCGTCCCGAGGCGACCAGCGCGCTCAGAAAACGCGCCGCGGCATTCACGTCGGCGGCCGGCATATGGCCGATCGTGCGGCCGGGTACCGCGCCTTCCGCCATGGCGAACTCGGGATCGAGGGCCAGATGCACGTCGGGTTCGGCAAGGAACGGACGGAGGTGGGCCAGCTCGTCCAGCACGGCGGCGCGTCCAGGCTGCACGTCGAGGACCAGGTGGAAGCCGCGCTGCCGGGCTTCGACGAGCAGGGCGCGAATCACGTCCGCGGATTCGCGGCGTCTCCAGCGGCCGTCGGTGCCGGGCCGGGGTTGCGCGATCACGGCCACGAGATGGTACGCGGGGAGCACGCGTTTGCGGGTCAGCGGCGCGTAGGCGGCCGCCTGCCGCATGAGCGCGTTCCCGCGCGCCTCGCCCGTCAGTTTCCCCAGCACGCCCATCAGCGCGCTGTGCGGGTTGCCATAGTACGTCACGAGCAAATGCGACTCGAGCAGCGACGGGACCGGGTCAGCACGCCGGGCCGTCGGGACTGCCGGGGCCACCGACACGAGGAGACCCAGAACCGCCAGGACGCCAATGCGCGCGGCTGTGGTGAGCATGATGCCCTTGACGCTGCAACGCCGGTGCCCGCGCCTCAGGGGCTGGCGAGGGCTTTGACCGACGCGCCGTGCACGAGCGCGTCGAGCGCCGGCGCAATCGAATGGAGGGCCAGCACCAGGTCGAGCGAACCGGGATACATCGTCACATGGGGAATGACCCACTCGGCCGCGCCCGCCGGGTCCTGCGCGATGACGAGTCCACCGTGGGTGTTGACGCACTGAACGCCGTAGGTGCCGCTGGCGCCCGTCCCCGTGAGGACGACGGCGATGAGATGCGTCGTGAAGACGGGGGCTGCCGATTCGAGCAGCGGATCGGCGGGTGACAACAGAAACCGGATCTGATGACCGTCGGCATACGTGAAGTGCCGATCGTCGGTCACCGTGAGGTGAAGACCCTCCCGCCCGGACAGATAGATCGTTCCCGGCCGGATCTCGTCACCCTCGCTCGCCACCGTGACCGGGAGGTGGGCGCGCCTCGACAGGATCTGCTTCAGGGAACTCGGTCGAGGCGGCGGACCGTGCTGGACGATGGCTACCGCGGCCGGCAGCGCGTGTGGCAGGCCCGACACGATGGTCCCGAGCGCCTGGATGCCGCCAGCCGACGCCGCGATCGCGATCAGCCACGGAGGCTCGGCGGCCATCACTGTCCCGCCTGTGTGATCACGACGACCTTGTCCCGCACGGTGATCCTGCCGACCCGGGCGGACGCACCCGTGTTGGCCGCCACGGCAAACGCCACGGGGTTGTCTCCGGCCCGCGGCATGCTGCTGGTAACGGTGATCCACGGCACGTCGGATATGGCGCTCCAGATGCACCGGTCCTGTGTGGCACCGCCGCAGGTGTAGGGATCGCTCTGCTGAAGCACGTCGAACGTGCCCGTCCCGGCGGTCGCGGCGAAGCTGAACTCGTTGCGGCTCACGCCGTACAGGCACCCGGCCTGGTCGAGGCGGACGTTCTGTCCGGCGGTCGGAGCCGGCCACCGGACCATGACGATCCCCAGGCGCCGCGCGTCGTAGTTCTCGGTGAACGCCACCGTGATCACCCCGGATCCGGAACCGGAGCCACCGCTCGTCACGTCGAGCCAGGCGGCATCAGGCGCCGCCGTCCACGGGCAGCTGTTCTGGGTCGAGACCATGATGTTCACCGTTCCGGCTGGCATGCAGGTCTCGACATTGACGGGCGTGACCGCGTACTGGCACGCGTCGTAATCGCCTTCCTGAACCACGGTGAAGATCCGGTCCGCCAGCGTGACCCGTGCGATGCGGTCGGGCACGTCGGTGTTGCGCGCCACCGAATAGGCGACCGTTCCGGAGCCCGTGCCCTGGGCTCCTGACGTGACGACGAGCCACGAGGCGCTGCTGATGGCCGCCCACGTGCAGTCGGCAGGCGCGGTGACGCTGAACGTCCCGCCGGCGGCATCGCTGCCGAACTCCGCCGAATCGGACGACAGCTCGTACGAGCAGACGGTGGGCGTCCTCCCCTGCTGGGTCACGGTATGGCTCTGGCCGGCAATCGTCATCGCGCCCGTCCTCGCCTCGGTGGACGCAGTGGCGCTGACGGTATACGTCACCGACCCCGGACCCGCGATCGTCGTCCCCGGAACGCTGATCCAGGCGGAACTCGAGCTTGCAGTCCACGCGCAGCTGGCGGTCGTCATCACACTCACGGCCCCCTGGCCGCCGTCAGGGCCAAACGACTGGCTCGCCGGCGTCGCCGTGAAGCTGCAGACCGGCGCGGGCCCGTTGGACGATTTTCCGCTGCAGTTCGCCAGTCCCAGGCACACCAGGCCGGCCACAAGGGCGTTGGCTAATGGATGCGTCCTCATTGGGGGCTCCTCGGCGAATCAGGCAAGAGGGCCGCCAGTTGTCGCGGCCCTGTCCGCTCTGAAATGGCGCCACTTTCGAGGGACCGGCGCCCCCGCGGCGCGGACAATTCCGCAAGCTGCGGGAGTTTTCGCGCGCCTCCGCGCAGGCAGGTTCCATTTTCCATTCAGGCCGACTTTTTCAGCGGCCTGCTACAGGTCGTATCTGGCGCGGACGGCGTGAATGATGGCGGCGCGCGTCGCGGGTGTCGGCGTCAGCCGATGGCGCGCCTCCAGCTCCTGGAGCTCGATCGCCAGTGGCTGGTCGCCGAAGACGTCGGCAATCCACCTCGAGAAATCGCCGCGGCGGAGGTACCCGTCGATCTCCCGCCGGCTCTCCAGGCCGGCGACGAATTCCCGGAGGGTGCGGGCCCTGTGCGGATGCATCTCACCGCCGGCGCCAAACACGAACGCGCGGTTGTCGCCGACCGGCACATCGACGTACTTGTCCCGGTGACGCACGTGCGGTGTCAGGCGGGGGCCCAGGGTGAACTGCACCAGCGCGCCTCCCGACTCCTCCGTCACCGGCAGCGCGACGGCCTGTGCCGTGGCCAGCCGGCCAAGACTGCTCCACTGCCCATCCTCCACCCGCTCGCACTTCGCGCACCATCGCCGGAGCGCCTCCAGCTCCGTGGGGTTCGATTCCCTGGTCACGATGATGACTTCCGTGGCCTGAAGGAGCTCCGGGGGCAGGCGCGAGGCCCAGTACGAGACGAACGTGTAGCCATTCGCTCTCAGATCCAGGAGGCGATGCGCCCCGGCGTCGTGGAGGAAATAGTGCGCCTCGTCCACGACGATGCGATGGGGGAGGCCTGTCTTGCGCCGGACCTCGTTGAGGAGCGGCAGGACGCCGCGTATGTAGTCGATCTTCTCCTCCTGCGTCCGCCGCGACAGATCGATGACCACGCTGCGGTCCGGGTACCGCAGGGCGCGCAGAAGGTCTCGCGGCGATGGGGCGGGATCCTCACCCCCGAGGATGGTGACACCAGGCAGCGCCTCGAGCGACGTGTAGTCCCCTTCGGGATCGATGACGCAGACGCAGTACCCCAGCAGGATCAGCTGTTCGCAGAGCAATCCCGCCACCCAGGACTTCCCCGACATGGGATCCCCGGCGATCAGCACGTTCCGGCCGCGAACGGCCAGCGAAAACTCGCGCTCGTCGCTCGTGTAGCCGAGCACGAGCCGCCGCCGCGGCCGTGGTGCCGGGGGAATCCTTCCGGTCCGGACCAGATCGTCGATGAACGGCGCAACCGCCGGTGGTCCGGTTCCCGGAATGACGACGTCGGCGACGGCTCGAAGGGCGGTACTCCCCCACTCGACAGCGGCGCCGAGCTCCACGATCCGCAGCAGTTCGTGATCGTTCTCGCGATCCCCCACCGCGACGGCGTTGTGAACCGACCGCCGGAGCGTGTCGAGCATAGCGTGGAGGCCGGTCGCTTTGCTCACCCCCTGCGACAGCGTCATGACGCGCCCGCCATTGAAGAGCAGGACGAGCGGAAGCTCGAGCGTGCGAATCACGTTCAACAGGTTCGGCGCGTCGTCGGCGGCCGCGTCGACGAGACACTCGCCGGTAGTGTGTGGGATCCCGCGCCGGCGAAGCTCGTCCACGAATCCTCCCGGCACGGGCGGCGCAATCCTCGTCGTATGGCCCGTCTCCGGAAAGTACAGGACCGCGCCGTTCTCCGCCACCACGCCGTCGACGAACGTCAGATCGCCGGCCACGCGCCGCAATTCGTCCAGGATGCGTCCCGTGACAAGCACCACCGTGATGCCCCCCGCACGCGCGCCGGCGATCGCCTCCCGGACGAGGACGCCCATGGTGTCGTGGTCGGCCGTGGTGCCGTCGTAGTCGAGCGCGAATACGGAGAGTTTCATGAGGTTCCCGACAGGCACCATCGGTGCAACATGAGGGCCCCGGACCTCGTCGCGCCAGGGCGACCCGGCGCTGGCCACGCACGGAGCGAAGTCGAGGAAAAGCCCGCGCCGCTGCCGAAAAATTCCCTGGCGTCGCCGGCGCGCCGTCGATCCACCCTGACCTGGTGAAACGGGCCGCGGCATCCGTGTTGCGAGACAGAGCCCGAGAAACGCTTTCGCCGTGAAGGCGCAGAGTCGGCAGCAAGGAGCAACGCGATGACCATGACGATGACCACAGTGGACCAGTCGCTTCAGGACGCGGTGATGCGACAGCTCTCATGGACCCCGGATCTGGACGCGTCGATGATGAACGCCACGGCGCACGACGGCGTCGTGACCCTGAACGGATTCGTGAACACCTATGCCGCCAAGCTCGTCGCCGAGCGTGTGACGCGCAAGGTGTACGGCGTCCAGGGCATCGCCAACGAGCTTGAAGTCAAGCTTGCCCACGAGCGGATCGACCCCGATCTCGCGCACGACGCACTGGAAGCGCTCCAGAACCGCATCGACGTCCCCCCAGGCATCGGCGTGACTGTGCGGAACGGCCAGGTCATGCTGACAGGGAAGGTCGAATGGATGTTCCAGAAGGCCGCAGCCGAGCGGGCCGTGAAGTACCTGCGCGGCGTCCGCAGCGTGTCGAATCAGATCGAGATCACGCCGAGGGTCTCGCCAAAAGACGTCCAGAAACGCATCACGCAGGCGCTCCACCGGCACGCGGACCTGGAGGCCAGGCGGATTCACGTCGACGCCGAAGGCGCCCGCGTGATCCTCACCGGCAACGTGCGCTCGTGGCTCGAACGGGAGGAGGCCGTGCATGCCGCCTGGGCCGCCCCCGGGGTCACCGCCGTGGAGTCCCGGATCAGGATCACACCATAGGCCGTCAGACCTCGACCGGCGAGACGAACGTGGCCGGCTTCACGGCGAGGATGTTGCCGTGGAGCCGGCGCAGCACGCGCTCGGCGGTATTGCCCATCACCAGGCCTGCGATGCCGGTGCGGGCCACGGTCCCCATCACGAGGACGTCGATGCCTTCCGACTCCACGAACGCGGGAATGACGTCTTCGGGGGCCCCCTTGAGGCAGACCGTCCTGACACCCCGCGCGCGGTCGCCGAACGCCGCGACCAGCGTCGCCAGATCCGCTTCGACCGCTCGATGCACCGCCTCGACCTGCTCGGCCAGCTCCTCCGCCGGCATCCGCGCGCGCAAGAGATCCTCTCCGAACAGCGACCACGCCTCGACGAGCGTCAGCTCCCCTTCTCCAAGCTCGCGCAGGATCAGGGCGAGATCGAGAATGGTGGCATTGAGTTGCTGTTCTGCGGCGTCGTCAATATGCGAGTGGACGGCCGCCGCGATCCGGCGGAGACGCGGGCCGCCGCCGGGGCCGATCAGCCACACCGGGCAGGGGCACTGCCGCAGCAGCTCCATGTCCACCGGTCCGAGCGAGCGCGGGACGTCGGCCAGATCGCGTGCGTGCGACCGGACCACGAGGTCGTGTCCGGATCGGAGGACCTCCTGGATGAGCGCGGTTGCCGGACGGCCGCGGAGGACCTTCGTGCCCACCTCCACACCGGTGATGCCCGCGGCGATGCCGGCGAGCCGGTCGCGGCGAGTCACCGTCAGCTCTTCCTCGAGGTCCGGCGTCAGGAAGTCCCTCGCCCGGGCGGGAACGTTGGGCAGGACGTCCACGATCGTGAGGGCGGCGCCGCAGCGCACCGCGAGGCCCACGGCCTGCTCGAGCGCCGGATGCTGTGGCGCGGCAGCGTCGATGTCGACGAGAATTCGAGAGAAAGACAACACAACGGCTCCTTCCGAATGAGGCGGCGGCGGGCTACCCGAGCGCCCGCAGCAGCGTGGCTCCGATCACATACGCGGCGAGAATCGCGAGCGCATCCCAGGACAGACGATAGCGTTTCCGGCTGGCCCGGTAGGTCACGCCGACGATGGCGATGGCCGTCATGAGGATCGCGATCGTCAGCGAAACCAGATGGACCCGGGACACCGCGGCCAGCATCGAGCCCTGCACATACAAGATGTCGTCCAGCCCGAGGACGGCCATGTTGAACAGGTTGCTGCCGAACAGGTTACCGACCGCCATGTCCATGGCGCCGATGCGCGCGGCGGCGACCGACACGACGACTTCCGGCAGCGAGGTGGAGATAGCGACGAAGAGACTGCCGACGAAGCTCTCGGCGAGACCGGTCTGCTGGGCGAGGCGTTCCCCCGCGCCCGGCAGGAGCGCCGCGGCACCGACCAGCACCAGGGCGGCGAACGAAAAGCGCAGGACCGCCGAGCGCAGCGTCAGCGCGCCATGCGTGGTCTCGGCCGCAATGACCTCCGCCAGCGCCGCCATGCGCGTCCGCTCGAAGGCGAAGATGGTCCGCATCGCGAGCACATACAGCGCCAGCATCACCAGGCTGTGCCACCCGATCCAGCCGAGCATCGGCACGCGGTCGCCGGCGACCATCGCGAGCATCGCGATGCCGAGGAGCACGATCCCGAGGGCGGCCGCGAGCACGTGCCCCTGGTGGATGCGGGCCGAGAGCGGCGCCGGATTCCTGAAGTCGAGAAACGAGAGGATCAGCAGGTTGAACATGCAGCTGCCGATGGCGTCCCCGGCGGCGATGTCGGGTGCCTCGAACACCAGAATCGAGCTCGCGCTGGTGATCAGTTCCGGCAGCGACGTCACCGACGCGATGACGAGCAGCCCCATCCACGTGCCGCCGACGCCGGTCTTCTCGGCAATGGCATCGCCGTAGCGCGACAGGTGCACGCCCGAGAACAGAATGAGCAGCCCGCACGCCACGAAGAGCGCCGTCGTCCAGGCCAGTGTCATCGGCGTACCCCCGACAGCTTGAGCGCCTGGCCGACGACGGCGGGAATCACCGCGAGCGCGAGCACGACGCCCCAGGCTCCGGCGTCGAGCACGGTCACATGGAGGATCCGCGCCAGCGGTTCGACGTACATCGCCACCAGCTGCAGTCCCATGGACAGGACGACGGCGCCGAGCGCATAGCGGTTGGCGACCACGCGGGCCGGCTTCAGCACGGCCTCGGTACTGCGCGCGTTCCCGAGATGGAACGTCTGGGCAAAGGCCAGCGTCATGAAGGCCACGGTCTTCGCGTCCCCGGGCCGCGCCCACAGCGCCCAGCCATACGCGGCGAGACTCGACGCGGTGATCAGGGCGCCGTAGAACATGATGCTGGCGAGGAACGGACGCGACAGGATCGCCGCCTGGGGATCACGAGGCGGGCGCCGCATCACGTCGGCGTCGCCGGGTTCCATGGCCAGCGCCAGGGCGGGGAACGTGTCGGTCACCATGTTGAGCCACAGCAACTGCAGCGGCAGAAGCGGCATCGGCCATCCCAGCACGCCCGCGACCAGCAGCACCAGGACCTCCGCGACGTTGCAGCTGAAAAGATAGAACACGAACTTGCGGATATTGTCGAAAATGACGCGCCCCTCTTCGACCGCCGCCGCAATCGTCTCGAACCGGTCGTCCTGCAGCACGATGGCGGCGGCCTGCTTGGCGACATCCGTCCCGCGACGGCCCATCGCCACACCGACGTCCGCCTTCTTGAGGGCCGGTGCGTCGTTGACGCCATCGCCGAGCATCGCGACGATCTCTCCGCTCGCCTGCAGTGCGGTGACGATCCTGAGTTTGTGCTCCGGTGTGATGCGGCTGAACGCGGCGATCCGGCCCACGCGCGTCGCGAAGGACTCGGGTGACATGGCGTCCAGTTCGCGTCCGTCGACGACCTCGCCGTCGGCGGCGACCACGCCGATCTCCCGCCCGACCGCGAGCGCGGTCAGGCGCTGGTCGCCCGTGAGCATGACGGTTCGGAGTCCGGCCGTCCGCAGCTGCGCGATGGTGTCGCGGACACCGGGCGCGGGCGGGTCCATCAAGCCGACGAGACCGATAAACGTCAGATCGCGCAGCGACGTTTCCGCCGGCTCGGCGACGCGCCCGGTGGCCAGCCCGAGCACGCGGAGGCCCGCGGCGGCGAACGCATCGTTGGCCGCAACCACCGCCTGGCGGCCCGCGGCATCCAGCGCCTGACCTCGCCCGTCGCGGGTGCAGAAGCCGAGGACGCGGCCCGGTGCGCCTTTCATGTGCGCCATCAGACCCTCGGGCCCGGCGTGGAACGTGGCCATGAACTTCCGATCGCTGGAAAACGGCACCAGACCCCGCGCGGGCGTCCGCGCCACCAGCGCGCGTCGATCGATGCCCGCGCGCGCGGCCGCCCGCAGCATCGCGACGTCAACCGGATCCCCTTCGCTCGCACTCCCCGGCTGCACGATCTGTTCGCGACTGGCGAGCGCCGCCACGTCGAGGGCGCGGCGTGCCTCCGGTGGCGCGGTGTCGGCCCTTGACAGGTCGATGTCCTGCCCGGCGGTCCACAGGCGCACGACGGTCATGTCGCCGGAGGTGAGCGTCCGCGTCTTATCGGTACAGATCACGGTCGTGGAACCGAGCGCCTCGACGGCCGGCAGACGCCGGACGAGCGCGCGCCGGCGCGCCATTCGGCGCATCCCGACCGCGAGCGCAATCGTCGCCACGGCCGGCAGCGCTTCCGGCACGGCCGCGACCGCGAGCGCGATGCCGGTCTCGACGACCAGGGCGAACGCGGCCCCCTGCAGCGCGCCCAGCGCCGACACGAGAGCGGCCACCGCGAGCGCGAGCCACACCAGGCGGTGCCCGAGCTCGTCGAGCCGGCGCTCGAGCGGGGCCGGCTCGTCCTGCACGTCGCGCACGAGCACGCCGATGCGTCCCACTTCTGTCGCCGCCCCCGTACCGGTCACCAGCACGCGCGCCGTCCCGGCGGCGACGGTCGTCCCCTTGTACGCCATGCTGGTGCGTTCGGCGAGCGGCGTGTCGAGCGGCACCGCGTCGGCCGCCTTCGAGACCGGCAGCGACTCACCGGTCAGCGCCGCTTCACTGGTCCGCAGGTCGGTCTCGGTGACGATGCGTCCGTCGGCCGGCACCTGCTGCCCGGCTTCGATCTCGATGACGTCGCCGGGGACCAGCGTTTCCGCGTCGATGCCGCGAAGCTGCCCGCCCCGGATGGCGAAGGCTCTGGGCACGTCGAGATGGATCAGCGCGGCCATCGCGCGGCGGGCGCGCCATTCGGTCACGAACCCCACCACCGTATTGATGACGAGCACCGCCGCGATCGCCGCCGCTTCGATCGGCTCCCGCAGCAGCAGCGCGATGGCGGCCGCCGCGACGAGCAGCACCACGACCACGCTGCGCAGTTGATCGGCGAGGATCTTCCACGCGGAGACCGGGCGCGCGGGATCGAGGCGATTGGGACCGACGCGCCGCAGGCGCTCTTTCGCCTCCCGGTCCGAGAGACCCTCAGGCGTGCTGATCAGGCGTCCGAACAGTGCGCCGGGCGGCTCCGCGTGCGGCGGAGACACCTCTGGTGAGGTCATGAGCGTGCCTGCACAGACGCAGAGCGTCAGGCTTGGTGATGGAGCGACCCGGCGTGCGCGGCCGGAGCGTCACCGTCGGCATGCGGATGCACGGGCGGCAATGCCAGCACGAGCACCGGCGCCAGGCACAGGACGCGATACGTCACCGATCCCATGCGAGGGCCGAGCACCGTCGAGCCGTGAAGACCGACGATGATGAGACCGGCCTTCCGGTCCCGCGCAATCTTCGCGATTTCCTCAGCCGGATCGCCGTACGCCACGAGCGCCTCCGGGTGCAACTGCGGCGGCACGGCCGCGAGCAGCTCGTTCAGTTTGTCTTCCGCGCGCATGCGCCGTTCGAGATCGATGCTCGGGAGGTGGAGCCTCGCCGCCAGCGGGCTGCGTATCGGCTCGACGACATGTGTCGCGATGAGCGGGACGTGCAGAGCCTCGGACAGCGCGCGCGCAATCTGGACCTGGTGAGCGGACGCATCCGTCAGGTCCAGCGGCACCAGAATTCGCCCGACGACATGCGGGACGTCCCGGAGACTGGACGGCCCCTCATCGGCGGGCGGCGTCGCCAGCACCGGGATCGTCGTCTCGCGCAGCACGCGTTCGGTCGTCGAGCCGAAGAACAGCTTCCGCATCCCCGTCAGACCGTGCGTGCTCATCACGATGAGATCGCAGGCTTCCTCCCGCGCGATATGCAGGATCTGCTTGGCCGGCTTGCCGACGGCCACCACATACTCCACGTCCCCGGTCTTCAAGGGGTTGCCGTGCAGGACGCGGGACGCAAAATGGGCCAGCTCGTGCCGGGTGGTTTCCGGATCCCACACGACGCCGGTGCCGAGGTCCACCGCCTCGGTGAGCAACGGATCTTCGACCGCGAGGATGACGAGGCGGCTGCCGAAATGCTGCGCGATGGCTCGCGCGTACCGCAGCGCGCCGCGGCTCGCGTCCGAGAAATCGACGGGACACAGCACCGCTGGACGATGGGTCATGGCCGTACTCCTTCGCTCGTGGCGGCCCCCTGCTGGACGGCTTCCCCGACGAGACGCACGACCTCGCCCAGGTCGAACGGCTTGGCCACCATCTGCACGAGCGTATCGTCCAGCATCGGGCATTTCCCGCGCGTGGTGGACATGATCAGGAACCGGCAGTCCGGATAGATGCGCCGGAGCCGCTCCATGAGTTCGCAGGCGTGGCCGTCCGGCGGGATGTCCAGCAGCGCCACTTTCGGCGGCGGCCATTCCGCCGCCAGGAGGCACGCATCGTCGCTGGAACCCGCCGCCACGGCGTCGAACCCCGCGGCCGCCAGCGCCATGCAGATCGACCACCGGATCAGCGCCTCGTCGTCCACGACGAGCACGCGGACGGGGAGTAATTCGCGGGATGTGGACTTATTCCCAGCCGGTTGCAGCGATAAAGCCAATGAATTGCTCCGGAAAACCTCAGTTGCGAGTTCCCACAGCAATTTCCGAACCGCCTCACAGTACCCCCGGCGCCTCGAGCGGAAGCGTGACGCGGGCAATGGCCCCGCCCCCCTCCCGTGAGAGCAGCTCGATGGTGCCCCCCTGGAGCGAGACGAGCCGCCGCACGATGGCGAGCCCCAGACCGGTGCCGCTCTTCTTGGTCGTATGGAAGGCATCGAACAGCCGCTCCGCGTCGACATCGCCGAAGCCCACGCCGCGATCGGCGATCTCGATGGTGCAGGCGCCGGGCGTCTGGCGCACCGACACTTCGATCGCCGTGGTGGACCCGGCCTGGCAGGCGTTCAGCACGAGATTCAGCAGGGCGTCCCGCAGCATCTCGCGGTCAGCCGGGATGGCGAGGCTGGTGGCCGGCGCGATGACGTCCGGGCCGGCGCTGCCGGCCGCCGCACGCGCGCTGCCGATCGCATCAAGCAGGACGGCCCGAAGATCCACCGTTTCGAACACGGGTGAGCGCGGCTTGGCGAAGCGGAGGATGTCGTCCACCTTCGCGTTCAGGACGTCGATCCGGGCGATCATCGCATCCATGACATCGCCGTCGCCCTCCCCGGCCCCCGTGCGCGACCGCAGGATCTGCAGGGTTCCGCGGACGCCGGCCAGCGGGTTGCGCACTTCGTGGGCGACGACCGCCGCCAGCTGCCCCAGTTGCGCGAGCGCCGACTGCTCGACCAGCTTGGCTTCGGCCGCCTTGCGCTGCGTGATATCGCTGCGGATCGCCAGGTACTGCCGCGGCTTGCCGGCCGCATCCAGGAACGGCACGATCGTCGTATCCACCCAGTACGCGGTGCCGTCCTTCGCGCGATTGCGGATCTCTCCCCGCCACACGCGCCCCTGCGCGATCGTCCGCCAGAGATCGCGGATGAACTCCTTCGGGTGATAGCTGGAATTGATGATCCGGTGGTCCTGCCCGATCAACTCCTCGCGGGAATACTTCGAGATCTCGCAGAACTTGTCGTTCACGTACGTGACCCGGCCGGTCTGGTCGGTCATCGCGACGATCGCGGCCTGGTCGAGCGCCTGCTCCAGTTCCTCGAGACGCGCCAGCGACTGTTCGCGGGCCGCGCGATCCTCGGTGTACTGCGCGGTCCATCGCGCCAGCGTCAACCGGTAGCGGGCGACCACGCCGGCAGCCGTCCAGACGATCAGCGTTTCCAGCGGGCGATTGACCGCGCCGACCTCGGGGCTGCCCCCCTGGGGACCGACGAAAAATCCCACGAGGATCAGCGCCGTCGCGCCGTTGGCGACCACCAGCGGCTCCCAATACTCGCCCCCCATCATGAACAACAGGATCGGGACGACGTAGAGCGCCGGTACGGCGATGCCGAGGGGCGTGATCAGGTCCGCCCAGAAGATGAGTCCGGTCAATAGCAGCGCGCCGCCCCTGAGCCATCGCGGTCGAAGTGTGACGGGCGGCCCGTACGACAGGCCGCTCTTCTGGGGGTTCATTGGGTGATCATACCCGCCGCCCGCGGATTTTTTCCCACCGGCGACAGGGGCTCAACCGGCGTTCGTCGCCAGCCCGTGGGTTGCGCCGGCTGGAGCGTGTGTTGCACCCGGTACACCGGAGGCTCTCCATGCCCGTCAGCAACATTCTGGTGCCGACCGACTTCAGCCTGGGATCCGCGGAGGCGGTCCGCTACGCGCACGATCTCGCCGTCCGGCTGTGTGCCACACTGCACGTGCTGCACGTCGTCGAGAACCCGTTCGCACCCGGTGCGTTCATGGAGATGTACAGCCCGCCGTCGCCGGAGTATTTCGTGGATCTCGAACGGGAGGCCGAAGACCGTCTGCACGCGTCGCTGTCGGCGGAAGACAAGCAACGCTGCGCCGTCGTCATGATCACGCGCATGGGCGTTCCGGCCACCGAGATCCTGCAGCGCGCCGCGGAGCAGCCGAGGATCGACCTCATCGTGATGGCGACCCACGGCCGCGGCGGCGTCGCGCGGCTCGTGATGGGCAGCGTCGCCGACAAGGTCATCCGCGGAGCGCCGTGCCCGGTCCTCACGATGCGGGAGCATCCGCACGCGCCGGCCGAAGCGCCGGAGCCCGTGGCCACGCAGGCGATGGCCTGACGCAGCCCGCTGACACGATCGGGACCCCCATGACCATGACGGTGCAGAGCGCGCGCGGCACGCTGGAACCCTTCTTCGCCCCACGCGTGATCGCGGTGGTCGGCGCCAACCGGCGGCGGGGATCGATCGGCTCCGAGATCTTCCACAACCTCGCGGCGGGCGGGTTCCAGGGACAGGTCTTCCCCGTGAACCCGCACGCCCAGACGATCGGCGGCGCGCACGCGTGGCCGACCGTCGGCGCCATTCCCTGGACGGTGGATCTCGCCGTCATCGCCGTCCCCGGCGCCGCGGTCGAGGCCGCGGTCGACGACTGCCTCGCGGCACGCGTGCCGGCGATCGTCGTCATCAGCGCGGGCTTTGCCGAGACCGGCGACGCCGGACGCGCGCGCGAAGCGGTGATCCGCGAGAAGATCCGGCGGGCGGGCTCGCGGCTGGTCGGTCCCAACTGCATGGGCATCGTCAACACCGACCCGGCGCGGCACATGAACGCGACGTTCGCCACCGCGTTTCCACCCGCAGGATCGATCGGCTTCTCCACGCAGAGCGGTGCGCTCGGGCTCGCCATCCTCGAGAGCGCGCAGCAGTTGAATCTCGGGATTTCCACGTTCGTCTCGATCGGCAACAAGGCCGACGTCTCGACCAACGACCTGCTCGAGTACTGGGAGACCGACCCGCGCACGTCGGTGATCCTGCTCTACGTGGAGAGTTTTGGGAATCCGAGGCGTTTCGGCGAGATCGCACGACGGGTCGGACGCCGCAAGCCGATCGCCGTCGTCAAGAGCGGCCGTTCCGGCAGCGGAGCCCGGGCGGCCTCCTCCCACACCGGCGCGCTGGCCGCGAGCGACACGGCGGTCGAGGCGCTTTTCCGCGATGCCGGCGTCATCCGAACCGACACGGTCGAGGAACTGTTCCACGTCGGCGCGCTGCTGGCGCATCAGCCGCTGCCGGCGGGGTCGAGGGTCGCCATCCTCACGAACGCGGGGGGGCCGGGCATCCTCGCGGCCGATGCCTGCGAAGCCCGCGGGTTGACGCTCGCCACACTCTCGCCCGAGACCCTCGCCACCCTGCGCGCCTTTCTCCCGGCGGCCTCCAGCACCCGGAACCCGATCGATATGCTCGCGACGGCGTCGGCTGAGGATTATCGCCGGGCGCTGCCGCTCGTCCTGAACGACGCGGGGGTGGACAGCGTCCTGGCGATCTTCATTCCACCGCTCGTCACGCGGGCTGACGATGTGGCGGAGGCGATCGCCGCCAGCGCGCGGGGATCGTCGAAGCCGGTGCTGGCCACCTTCTTCGGGGCCGCCGGCGTGCCCGAGGCCCTGGCGCCGGTGCCCTGCTATGTGTTCCCGGAATCGGCGGCCGCGGCGCTCGCCAAAGTCGTCCAGTACGCGCGCTGGCGCGCGAAACCGGCGGGGGTGGTGCCGGTGCTGCCGGAAGTCGACACCGGCCGCGCCCGGGCCGTCATCGAACGCGCCCGGGCGAGCGGCGGCGGATGGCTCGACCCGCTCACGGCCTTCGCGCTCGTCGAATCGTGCGGCATCACCACCGCAGCCGTGCGCACGGTCGTCACGGCCGAGGGCGCGCTTGCGGCAGCGCGCCAGGCCGGCTATCCCGTCGTCCTCAAAGGGGCCGGCCCGCAGCTGTTGCACAAGACCGAGTCAAAGGCGGTGTTCACCGGCCTGGCGAGCGAGGACGCCGTCGGGCGCGCCTTCCATGCGCTCAGCCGCCGGCCGGACGTGACGCAGATCATCGTGCAGCCGCAGATCAGCGGCGGCGTCGAGATGTTTGCCGGCGGTCTGCTCGACCCGCAGTTCGGCCATCTCGTCATGTGCGGCTCGGGCGGAACGCTGCTGGAGCTGCTCCGCGATACGGCCTCCCGCCTCTCGCCGCTCACCGATCGCGGCGCCTCGGAAATGATCGAGGAGATCCGCGGGAAGGCGATGCTGCGGGGATATCGTGGCGCGACGCCGGTCGATGAAGCCGCGTATCGCATGACGCTGCTTCGGATTTCCGCGCTGCTGCAGCTCGGTCCGGAAATCGAGGAGCTCGATCTCAATCCGGTGATCGTGACGCCGGACGGAGCGTTCGCGGTAGACGTCAGGGTTCGAATCTCTAATCCCTAATCGCTGATCCCTAATCGCTCAATCCCGAATCCC
>JBBECO010000110.1:0-9670 GCA_040881785.1 Vicinamibacterales bacterium | reverse complement strand
CGAATCACTGAA
This sequence comes from Vicinamibacterales bacterium, assembly GCA_040881785.1. Classification (GTDB taxonomy): domain Bacteria; phylum Acidobacteriota; class Vicinamibacteria; order Vicinamibacterales; family 2-12-FULL-66-21; genus JACDCA01. Next base: position 9,658 of record JBBECO010000110.1, on the reverse strand, counting down.
TCCCGAATCACGGAACACGTGGAACGCTGATCCCGCGATTCGTGATTCGCGATCAGCGATTCAGTGATTCGCGATTCGGGATCAGCGATTAGCGATTAGCGATTAGCGATTAGCGATCAGTGCGCCGCAGTGAGGCCGAACTTCTCGATGCGGTAGCGGATCTGGTCGCGGTTCAGACCCAGCAGACCGGCCGCCTTGGTCTGGTTGCCGCCCGCCCGCCGGAGCGCCTGGATGACGAGGCCGCGCTCGACATCTTCGAGATTCACGCCCGCGGCGGGCAGCTCGAACGGGTCGCCCGACGCGCTGGTCGTGCTGAGCACGCCGAAGTCCTTGGCCTCGAGCCGGTCCCCCTCCGCGAGCAGCATCGCGCGCTCGACGACGTTGCGGAGTTCGCGGACGTTGCCGGGCCAGCCGTAGGTCTTCAGCAGCGTTTCGGCACTGGGGCTCAGCCCGGTGATCCGTTTCTTGAATTCCGTGTTGAACGCATCGATGTAGTACTCGACCAGGATCGAGACGTCCTCGGCATGGTCGCGGAGCGCGGGCAGCCGGATCGGCAGGACGTTCAGCCGGTAGAACAGGTCGCTGCGGAAATGCCCGCCGCCGACTTCTTCGTCGAGATTGCGGTTGGTCGCGGCCACCACGCGCACGTCCACGTGGATGTCGGCCGACCCGCCGACGCGCTTGAAGCTCTTCTCTTCGAGGAACCGCAGCAGCTTGGCCTGGAGTGCCGGCACCATCTCGCCGATTTCGTCGAGGAAGACCGTGCCGCCGTCGGCGCTCTCGAGCAGACCGCGCTTCTGCACCCGTGCGTCGGTGAAGGCGCCGCGCTCGTGCCCGAACAGCTCGCTCTCGAGCAGCTGCTCGGGCAGCGCCGAGCAGGTAATGTTCATGAAGGGTCGCGAGGCCCGCGCGCTGTTGTAATGAATGACCTTGGCGACCAGGTCCTTCCCGGTGCCGCTCTCGCCCGTCAGCAGCACGGTGGACCCCGGACTGCTGGCCACCTTGGCGACGAGCTGCCGCAGCGACTCCATGGCCTCCGAGCGACCCACGATGGCGCGCACGCTGTAGGGGCGGGCCTCGTTCGCGCGCAGCTGCTTCACCTCGCGCCGCAGCCGCGTGGTCTCCAGCGCGCGAGCGACGGTCGCCGCGACGTCGTCGAGATTGAACGGCTTGTTCGCGAAGTGGAACGCGCCGAGCTTCATCGCTTCGACCGCCGTTTCCACGTTGACGAATGACGTCAACAGGATCACGAGGACGTCCGGATCGAGCGTCTTCAGCTCGCGCAGCACCGCCAGGCCGTCGGTGTCGGGCAGGCGATAGTCGAGGAGCACGAGATCGACCCCCGATTTGAACTGCTCCAGTGCCTCACGGCCCGTGCCCGCTTCGAGGATGTCGTAACCCTCTTCTTTCAGTCGCTCCCGCAGCGACCATCGGATCAGCTCCTCGTCGTCGACGACCAGTACCGTGGCATTGCTCATAGTGGCAGCACTCATTCGCGTCGTTGCAGGCGTCCGGTCTCGTGGGCTTCGAGGGTCTTCTTCTTCGAGTATGTCAGAGGATCGAACAAGCCGGGCACCATCTCGACCACGAGATTGGCGTGGTGGTCCCAGATGAGCAGGGCTTTCGACAGGGCCATGTACCGCAGTTCGTGGGGCAATGGCGGCAGCGCCCGGAGGAGTTGCGGGGCGATCATGACGAAGGGCGCGTCCTCCGGCAGCGGCTCGTTGACGCACGGAGCGGGCATGCCTTCAGGCGTGTGCTCATCGAGGTCGGCGGCGAGGTCGACGAGATCGTCGACGGTCAGGGTGGTGCCGATCACCTGACGCAGGACCAGCGCCATCGACGGCGTCACCAGCGGGTCCTGCGCCTGCCGGCCCCGCTCCTCGCGAATCCGCCGGCGCAGGTCGGCCATGAGACAGTGTACTTCGTCCATGTCGGTCGTCACCTTCAGCGGCGGCAGCGGCCCTTCCAGGCGGCGATGCATCTGGACGTACTGGTTGACGCGGCCCTGAAACGCCGCGGTTTCGGCCGGGGCATCGATCTGCGCGGCACTCGGCCCGGCCATCAGGGCGACCGCGCCCATGACGATCGACGCCATCGCGAGCCTGCGAGCCATACCCAGCTCCTTCCCTCTCGTGTCCACGGTGCCATCACGGGCGGCAGCAACGACCGTTCCGGATGGGACATCCGGACGCGCGGCCTGATTATCAGGGGACTTCACGCAACGGGGAGCGTCACCCGTGGGGTATTTTACGCGCCGCCCGGATTATTCCGCGGCACCGGGGCCCCCCGGCCCCCTGAAAGGGGGCGGTCCGGACTCGAGTTTCATCCGCAGGCTGTCGAGCACGGGCGGCCCTTCCTTGCGGATCCGCTTCTGCACCATCCGGCGGATGAATCCACCGAACGTCCCGCCGAAGGCGTCCGTCCGCGTGCAGCGCCCATACACCAGGTACCGGGTGGCGCCATCGCGCGCCGGAACGACCCCGGTCAGGGACAGCGACGCATTGATGTAGTGCGACGCGTACACCTGGGTGGAGGCCACGATGGGGGGATCCCCGGCGGGCGTTTCGGGCAACAGGGTGACGGCGGTGATGCCGATGATCGGCTTGGCGTCACCCAGCAGGTCCTTCGACCAGAAGAGAAACGTCTCGTGTTCCCTGAACCCGGGATAGCGCCTCAGACTGTCGAGCACAGGCTTCCGGCCCAACCCCGCGAGACCGCAGCCGTTCAGCAGCACCGCGAATTCGTCGGCGGCCACCACCCGCTCGCGTTGATCGTCGTACGGCGGCGTCCCGGAAAATCCCTGCGTCAGGAAGGCCCGCGCGCGCGCCAGCAGCACCCGCCGAAACGCGTCCTGCGCAGCGCGGGACCAGTGGCGGCCGGCGCCGTCGATCGCGCGATGGATCTGCACGATCTCGCCGGCGGCGAGCTTCAGGTTGCAATCGCCCGGACGGCAGTCCCGGAGATCCTCGACCTCACTCTCGTCGAGCACGAGGGACGCGAGATCTTCGATCCGCGGGGGGTCTCTGCAGAACCGGGACGTAGACCCCGCGCTGGAGCTGCTCGACCTCGCGGTACCACGCAAAGAGCCGGTCGCCATCGGCCGTGGTGCGCACCGCGGCGGCGGCGGCGAGATCGATGTCCGGCTCGCGGACGACCTCGACGGCCGCCCGGCCGGCATCGATCGCATGCCGGTCGCCGGGCGACAGCGTGCCCAGTGGATCACACGCGCGGCCGGTGAGCTGGGCGGCCGCCGCAACCGTGAGGGCCGCGCAGCTCGCCACGACAAAGCCCGCGCGTATGAGACCGGTCATGATGAGTCCGCCGATTGGAGACGCAACGGCAATGCCAGCCCGTGGCCGGACCAGGGCGCCGAGACCGTCCCCGGCATGCCGCTTGAAACGCGGGATTCCGAATCCGCAGCACGTCCGAACGTACGAGGTTGTCCCCGATGCGCGTCTCACATCATCAGGAGCCGTCCGGAGCCCTGGCCATCGCCCGCCACTACATCCGGGATGTCGTCTACGGCGCCAACGACGGCGTCATCACGACGTTTGCCGTCGTGGCCGGGGTGACGGGAGGGGGTCTCTCGGCCCAGGCCATCATGATCATTGGCGTGGCAAACCTGCTGGCCGACGGGTTGTCGATGGGCGTCGGCAACTACCTGAGCATCCGTTCGCACGAAAGCGCGCTGGCCGCGCAGGAGCGCCCCGAAGAGGAAGCGAGTCCCTCGCGGCACGCACTCGCGACGTTCGTGGCGTTCGCGATCGCGGGCGCGGTGCCGCTGGTGCCCTTTGCGCTCGCCGTGGCGACCGCCCCGTTCGAATGGTCGGGGGCTATGACGATGCTCACCCTGTTCACGGTCGGCGCGCTCCGGGCGCTCGTCACGGTCGACCGCTGGTGGGTCGCGGGGCTCGAGATGCTCGGCCTGGGGGCGGTAGTAGCGGCCGTCGCGTACGGCAGCGGCGCGGTGGTCGCGTCGATGGTCGCCTGATTCACGTCCGCACGCGTCCAGCCGGAGTGTCACGTGCGCGTGGGGAAGTTTCCCGCAACCGCGAAAAAACTCCCCAGTCCCAGGCGCCCGATTCGGCGTTTCTCAGGCAAATCTCAGGACACTATACGTTTTCCAGACGGCATACCTGTTGCCCTTCAGGAAGCCAACCACGCAAACGCATACTCGCCTGACGCGCTCTATGTCGGCGGCCGGGTCGAGTCCTGAACCTCTCCTCCATCTCACCCCGCGGCTGGCGCGCACACGCCGGTCGCGTGCTGGCCGCGGCCGTCGTCAGCCTGTGCGCTTCCCTCCCAAGCGCGCAACTGGCGGCGACCGCGGACCCGGCGTCGTCACCGGCACTGACCGTGCGATCGCGTAAGAGCTTCCATCAACCGGAACTGCCGCCCGTGTTCGACGGCCCGTTGCCGGCCGGCAGCCCGCAGACACCCCCCGCACCGAGAGCGTCCTGAATCCCTTCTCGGTGTATCGCAGAGGCGAAGGCCTGCTGCGACGACAGCTCCGCGCGCTGGCCGGCTGGCACCTCGTCAATATCGTCGAGGCGTATGAGCTCAGCGACCTCTCGCCGGCGGCGTTGAACCGTCTCACACCTGCCGAGCTCGCCGAGCTGATCGTGGCCGAGGTCCGCGCCGCCGATACCGCACTGAAGAGCTGACGGATACCGCCGGCGTCACACCACTTGCGGGCGTGCGTTGAAGCATGTCTGATGAGCAGCCGGATGCGGATTCTCTCCCTCTCGGGCTCCGCACGCCTGGGCGCGAACGCCGGACGTCAGCGGACCGGAGGCACGGCCGTCGCTTCGCATGGGACCGCCGCCGGGGCGAACGCCGGAAACAGCAGCTCCGCACGCTCCTCTTCGCCGCCGCCACGCTCGCCACGCCCAGCCAGATCCTCAAGCTGTATCCGATGCACCCGAGTGTCTCCGTGACGGTCGATCAGTTCAAGGTGTTGCGCCCGGACCAGGCCTACGACGCACTGATTGCCGAAGCGGCCGAGCGCTACGACCTCAATCCCGCGCTGATCAAGGCCGTGATGCGCACGGAATCGGCGTTCGATCCCCTGGCGCTGTCCCCGGTCGGTGCGCAGGGGCTGATGCAGCTGATGCCGGCGCTGGCCGAAGAGATGGGCGTGAAGAACGCGTTCGATCCGCGCCAGAACATCATGGGCGGCGCGAAGTATCTGCGGCAGCTGCTCGACTCGACCAGGGGCAACCTGTCGCTGACCCTGGCCAGCTACAACGCCGGCCCCGGCAACGTCGCGCGTTACCGCGGGATCCCGCCGTTCAGGGAAACGCGCAACTACGTGAAGAAGATCACGGCGCTGCTGGCCGAAGCGGCGGCGTCGAGCGACTGAAACCACAGAAAGAAACACAGGCAGCAATGGGTTGCCCTACAGCCCAGACGCTATAATCAAGGACAGTCGGGGCGTAGCGCAGCCTGGTAGCGCATCTGGTTTGGGACCAGAGGGTCGGGGGTTCGAATCCCTCCGCCCCGACCAATTTTCAAACTTCCAACTTCCAACTACCAACTTCCAAGGTCCGAGCCTCCTGGCAGCCCGTAAAGGGCTGCGCTACACCGTGTCTGAGCTTGGGAGTTGTGAAGTTGGAAGTTGGGATTTATTCGACCCAGTCCGCAATGAAGACGTTCGTCTCCCCTTCCACCTTCCCGTTCCGGTTCGACGCAAACACCAGACGACGGCCGTCGGGCGAGAACATCGGGAACCCGTCGAATGTGCCGTTGAACGTGACGCGCTCGAGACCGGTGCCGTCGAGGTTGATCAGGTACAAATCGAAGTCACGCCCCTTGGGGTCGTGAATGTTCGAAGCGAAGATCAGCCGCTTGCCGTCGGGATGCCACGACGGGGCGAAGTTCGCGCCGCCCAGCGTCGTCACCTGACGCGTGTTCCTGCCGTCGCGGTCCATGACGAACAGCTCGAGCTCGGTCGGGCGCCACAGGGCCTGCTTGAGGAGCTCGCGGTAGTCGTCCATCTCGGGACCAGGGTCGAGTTGCCGTCCGCGGAAGGCGATCCGCTGTCCGTCCCAGGAGAAGAACGGCCCCCCGTCAGGACCCGGGCGGTTCGTCAGCCTGCGGACGCCGGTGCCGTCCTCCTTCATGGTGTAGATCTCCATGTCGCCGTCGCGCACACTGGTGAACGTAATCAGGCCGTCGGGGGCCACGGTCGCTTCCGCGTCGTAGCCCGGCGAGTTGGTCAGCCGCGTCAGCCCGGACCCATCGGCCTTCGCGCGATAGATCTCATAGCTGGCGTACACCGGCCACACGTAGCCGCGCGAAAAGCTCGGCTTCGGCGGGCAGGCCGCAGAGGTTTCGTGCGTGGACGCAAAGACGACGTCCTTGTCGCCTGCGGCGAAGTAGCCGCAGGTCGTCCGCCCGGTGCCGGTGCTCACCCGGCGCTCGCCGGTGCCGTCGATATTGATCGTGAAAATGTGATCGCAGGGCACCCCCTCGCGGGTGGACTGGAAGACCAGCCGCGTGCCGTCCGTGGAGAAGTACGCCTCCGCGTTTTCTCCCCCGAATGTCAACTGCTTGAGGTTCGCGAGGTGCTTCTCCGCCGGCACCGTCTGGTCACTCGATGCCGAGGAACCCATCACGAGGAGCACGGCCGCGATCGCTGCGCACAATAGAGATTTGGTCATGTATGTAAGAGGTAAGCGTTGAACCATGTCGAAGCCGGTCTTCGCCCGGAGGCGTCGTCGCGGCAGGCTGTCGCTGTCAAGAGTAGCAGGGTCCGGGCAGAGCATGACCGGGACGTATCAGGATACGTCGCAGAAATACGTATTGGAGACGGACCGGCCCCCGCCGGCCCGTCTCGGATGATCGACCTATCAACTAGCGGCGCTTGCGGCTGGCGGCACGCCCGCCGCGGTTCTTCTTCGAGCCGCCGGAGGCCTTCTTCGATCCGCTGCGGCTCGTTTTCCGGCCGCCGCTGACCGACGTCCTGGCGCCGCCGGACTTGCGCGCCGTGCCGGACGGCCGCCGCGCACCGCCCGTTTTCCGCGCGGCGGCCCCGGACGTGCGGCCGGCCTTCCTGGCGGTCTTCCGGGCGCCCCCCTTGGCGGCTTTCCGCGCACCGCCGGCCTTCGCCGCCTTTCGCGCGCCCGCCTTCGCCGCCCTGGGCGCGTTGCCACGCGCCGCCCCTTTCGGTGCTTTCGGGGCGCGGCCGCCGGATGGCTTGTCCTTGCGGGCCGGCGTGCGCGGTCCGCTTCCGGACGGCTGCGCCGCCGCGGCGGCGGCGGGGACGTCCGTAGCCTCGTCGGTCAGCGCGACCCATCCGCCTCCGACCTCCTCGCCCTCCAGTTCCGCGTCCTCGTCGTCGATGACCGTTGCCGGTGTCTCGTCGCCCACGTCCGGCGCGAGCGCGAAATCATCGTCTTCGTCTGCCATGTCTCGAGTCCTCCGCTCGGGCGGTTCGCACCATGCGCGCCAGCCCTCTGAAACAATACGCCTGCTCGCCCGCTCGAACCACTGGGAACCGTCGTCCCCCGCCGCTGGGGTCAACCCGGTCGAGCGGCGGGACGACAGGGGTATTGAACATCATGCCGCACATCTGCGTGGCGCGTTCCCCCATGTACACTGCCGTGATGCGTCGGCTGGTGGTCGTTGGCGTCCTGTTCGCTTGTGCCTGCGGTGTACCTGACCGGTCAGCTCCCGAGGCGCCGGCGGCCGCGCGGAACTTCCTGCTCGTCACCGTCGATACCATGCGCGCCGACCGGCTCGGCGCGTACGGGGACGTGAGCGCCCGCACGCCGGTGATGGACGCGCTCGCGGCGCGCGGCGCGCGGTTCACCAACGCCTTCGCGGTCGCACCGATCACGCTGCCCTCGCACGCGAGCCTGCTCACGGGACGGTATCCGTCCGGCCATGGCGCCCGCCACAACGGCATGCGGGTCGATCCCGACGTCCCGACGCTGGCCGGCGTGCTGGCGGCGCACGGGTTCGCCACGGCCGCGTTCGTGGGGGCGTTTCCGCTCGACCGGCGTTTCGGATTGAACCAGGGCTTCGAGACCTATGGCGATCAGATGCCGCGCGGCGCCGATGGCCGCACCGCCAACGAGCGGCCGGGCGCGGACGTGATCGACGAGGCGCGCGCGTGGCTCGATGCACACCGCGGCCAGCGGTTCTTTCTGTGGGTCCATCTGTTCGAGCCGCACGCGCCCTACGGCGACGCGCGCAGCGGACGCTCGGTCGCCGAGCGGTACGGGGACGAGATTGCCGAAGCGGACCGCCAGATCGGTCGCGTGCTCGAGCGGCTGCGGGAGGCGGAACCGTCCACACTGATCGCCGTCGTCTCTGACCACGGTGAGGCGTTCGGCGAGCATGGGGAGATTGCCCACAGCATCTTCGTGTACGACACGACGCTGCGCGTGCCCTGGATCCTTGCCGGTCCCGGCCTCGGCCGCCAGGTGATCGACACGCCGGTGAGCCTCGTCGATCTGACCCCCACGGTGCTGGCCCGACTCGGCGCACCCGCACTCGATACGGACGGCATCGACCTGGGCGGCGTCCTCACCGGACGGCCGGCGCCAGGTCGGACGCTGTACGCCGAGTCCTTCGCGCCGCTCCTGGACTTCGGCTGGAGCCCCCTCCGGACGGTGCGGGCGGGCGGCTGGAAGTACATCGCCGCGCCCAGTCCCGAGCTCTATCACGTGGCCGAGGATCGGGACGAGGCGCGCAACGCCCTGGCCGACGCCCCCGGTCGCGCCACACCCCTCGCTGCGCAGGTCGCGCGCTACTCGAGCGACCAGCTGCCCGCGCCACCGCGCGGCGACCGCGAGGCCGAGGGCCGCCTGCGGGCGCTCGGTTATGCGTCGGGAACCCGGACCGCCACGACGCGCGTCGATCCGAAGGACAGGCGTACGCTGGCCGCGCGCATCGGCCGGGTCACGTCCGGCGAGCTGCACGGAGCAGCGCTCGAGCGCGTCCTGCGCGACATCCTCACAGAAGACCAGGGAAATCCGCTGGCGAACCTGAGGTTGGGGTTCGTGCTGCTCGAGTCGCGCCGTTGCGCCGAGGCGGGAGCGCACTTCCGCACCACAATCGAGGCCGAGTACCCCTCGGCCGATCCCTATCTGGGCCTGGCGGCCTGCCAGGCGAGCCAAAAGAATTTCCGCGGCGCCGCCGACACGCTGCGCGCGGCCGACGCCGTCGAGCCGGGCAACCCGGTCGTCCTGGCGAACCTGGGGTTGATGGTCTCGGACGGCGGGAACCCCCAAGGGGCGGTCGGTCCGCTGGAGCGCGCGCTCATCGGCGACCCCGACCTGCACCAGGCGCGGTTCGGCCTGGCGGTCGCGCTGGCCCGCGCCGGGCGCCGCACAGAAGCCGCAGTCCAGGCGCAGGAACTGCTCCGGCGGCTCCCTGCCGACGCGCCGCAGCGTGGCGAGGTCGAGCGGCTTCTGGCGGCCGTGAAGTAAGTTCCCATTCAAACTAGTGCATTTACCGGGGGACGCAGATCCATATGATTGGATCTCCTGCCGTTCGTCCCAGGCACTATAAGACAATATGATGTTTATATTCAGCTGTTTAGCGCGATGCTACCCGGCGGCGCCGTACCGGCGTTTATCTTGCTCAGCAGTGCGCCGCGTTATTCACTTATTCAACTGAATGTGGGAGGCAGACAGAATGAAGAGGA
>JBBECO010000109.1:0-4533 GCA_040881785.1 Vicinamibacterales bacterium | reverse complement strand
GACTCGGGACTCGGGACTCGGGACTCGGGGCTCTGGGCTCAGAGCATGGAGGCAGGGACATTGACGGAGTTGCTCGAATACTGTCGCCAGCACGAGAACGTTCTCCGCCAGACCATCGAAACGCTGGTGCGGCTCGAGTCGCCGAGCGACGACAAGGCGGCGGTGGACCGTTGCGGAGACGTGCTCGAGAAGATGCTGACCGAAGCTGGGGCCCGCGTCGAACGGATCCCCCAGGCCGAGCGGGGCAATCACATCCGGGCGGAGTTTGACGGCGGACCGAGGCGCGTGCTGATCCTCGGGCACTTCGACACGGTGTGGTCCGTCGGGCAACTGGAGAAGATGCCGCTGCGCGAAGTGGACGGCCGCCTGCACGGGCCCGGCATCTACGACATGAAGGCGTCCATCGCGATCGCGATCCTGGCGGTCGGGGCCCTGCGTAGGGGCGGTTCGCGAACCGCCCCTGCACCCACGCCGCAGATCGTCATGCTCTTCACGACCGACGAAGAAGTCGGCAGCGGGACGTCCCGTGCGCTGATCGAGCAGGAGGCCCGCGCAAGCGACGCGGTGCTCGTCGTCGAGCCCTCACTCCCCGGCGGGGCCTGCAAGACTCAGCGGAAGGGCTGCGGCGAATTCACGCTGCGGGTGCACGGCGTCTCCGCTCACGCGGGCATCGATCCCCGCAAGGGGGCCAGCGCGATCCATGAGATCGCCAGGCAGATCCTCGCGCTCGAAGCGCTCCGGGACCTCGATCGCGGTGTGAGCGTCAATGTCGGCACGATCACCGGCGGCACCCGCTCCAACGTCGTCGCCGAGATGGCCGAGGCGACCATCGACGTTCGAGTGCCGACGATGGAGGATGCGGCGCGGATCGAAGCGGCTGTGCTGGCGCTGCAACCGCAGAATCCGCAGACCCGGCTCGAGGTGCACGGCGGCGTGGGACGCCCGCCCATGGAACGCACGGACGGTGTGGGGCGTCTTTACTCACAGGCGCGCGAGGTGGCCGGAACTCTCGGGCGGGATCTCGCGGAGGGCGGGACCGGCGGCGGGTCGGATGGCAACTTTACGGCCGCGCTCGGAGTCCCGACGCTCGACGGTCTCGGCCCGGACGGCGACGGCGCGCACGCGGTGCACGAGCACGTCCTGGTGGCGGATCTTCCGTGGCGTGCGGCGTTCCTCGCCGGCCTCCTTCAGCGCGTCAACGCGGGGTAAAATACAACCATGGCAAACGGTGTGAAAACGGTTCTGCTGCTCGGCGCCCTCAGTGGGATCCTGCTCGTCATCGGCGAGCTGACCGGCGGCGCCCAGGGCCTCATGCTGGCGTTCATCTTCGCCGTCGTCATGAACATCGGGTCGTACTGGTTTTCGGACAAGATCGTCCTGCGGATGTATCGCGCCCAGCAGGTGGGTGAGGACCACGCGCTGTACCAGATGGTGGCGCGGCTCGCGCAGCGCGGCGGTCTGCCGATGCCCAAGGTCTACATCATCCCCGACTCGTCCCCGAATGCCTTTGCCACCGGCCGTAATCCCTCGCACGCCGCCGTGGCGGCGACCCAGGGCATCATGCAGGTGCTGAGCCCCGAGGAGCTCGAAGGCGTCATGGCGCACGAACTCGCGCACGTGAAGAACCGCGACATCCTCATCAGTTCGGTGGCCGCGACGATCGCCGCGGCGATCTTCATGTTCGCGCGGTTCGCCATGTTCTTCGGCGGCGGGCGTGACGAGCGGGGTGGCGGCGCGAATCCGATCGTGCTCATCGCGATGATGATTCTTGCGCCCGTCGCGGCGCTGTTCGTGCAGATGGCGATCTCGCGCTCGCGCGAGTTCGCGGCCGACGCCACCGGCGCGACGATCGCCGGCAACCCCTACGGCCTGGCCAATGCCCTGCGGAAGATCGAGGCCGCGGTCAAGCGCGTGCCGCTCGACGCCAATCCGGCCACGGCGCACATGTTCATCATCAAACCGTTTGCCGGAGCCGGACTCTCGAAGCTTTTCAGCTCGCACCCGCCGACCGAGGCGCGCGTCCGCGCGCTCCTGGGCACCATGTAGTAAGTAACGAAGACCACCCATTGGTCGCGCGCGTCCTCGGATCGGGCGCGCGCGCGGTTGGCATCCCGATTCCCACCGCCGGTTTTCCCTTCCAGTTCAAGCACTTAACGGCATCACCCACGGCGTCAGCCATGGCGCGCTCCTTGCTGTCTGACCGGCAGGTTCGTTTTCGCTGGAGGCAAGGCTGTGGAAGACTTCGACATCCCGCAGAACAAGCTGGCCGAGTCAGCCGAACGCGTGGTGGACCGCGCGCTCGACGAAGCCCGCCGCCGCGAGCATGCGCTGCTCACGAACGAACACCTCTGTCTGGCGTTCGCCCAGGTGGAGTGGGACATGTTCGGCGAGGTCATGCGGGACCTCGCGCTCAATCCCCACGAGATCCTGCAGGCGCTCGAAGAGCACCTCCGGCTGCTGCCGAATATCCCCGGCCGCGACCTTCGCGTGGCGCCGTCGACCAAGCTGCTGTTCAAGCTGGCGTTGCTGCACGCGAGCCGCTCGGGCCGGCACGCGGTTGAAGCCACCGACCTGTTTTCTGCCATCTTCGAGGAGACGCAGGGCATCCCCGTCTCGATCATCCGCCGGCACGGCATCGAGCCCGAGACGCTGGTGTCGCGGCTGGCCACCCGGATGCGCGACCACGAACTGCGTGAGGAGCGGCTGAAGAAGCGCTTCGAGCTGCCGCCGTTCCTGAAGCACTTCGCCACGAATCTGAATCAGCTGGCGCGGCAGGACAAGATCCCGCCGGTGTTCGGCCGCGACTACGAGATGGACCAGGTCCTCGAGATCCTGTGCCACCGCGAGCGCGCGAACTCCGTGCTGCTGCTCGGGGAGCCGGGTGTCGGCAAGACCGCCATCGCCGAGGGGCTGGCCCGCCGCATCGAGTTCGAGCCGGAGAAGATCCCGGTCCGCCTCCGCGACTGCCAGATCGTCAACCTCCAGATGAACACGATGGTCGCCGGGACGATGCTGCGCGGCATGTTCGAGGACCGGATCCAGAACGTGATCCGCGAGATCAAGGAACGCCCGAATCTCATCCTGTTCATCGACGAAGTCCATACGATGATCGGCGCGGGCTCGGCGCTCGGCGCGCCGTCCGACGCCGCGAACGTGTTCAAGTCGGTCCTCGCCCGCGGCGAGGTCCGAATCGTCGGCGCGACGACGCAGAATGAGTACAAGGAGTTCATCCAGGAGGATGAAGCGCTCGCGCGGCGGTTCCGTCCGGTGCACGTCTGCGAGCCGACGATCGACGAGACGCGCACGATCCTCTACAACCTGCGTCCGCGGCTCGAGCGCAACTACTCCGTGCGGATCCTGGACGAAGCGATCGAGACGGCGCTCGAGATGTCCCCCCGCTACATGCGCCACCTGCAGCTCCCCGACAAGGTCATCGGCTGGCTCGACACGGCGTCGGTGAAGGCGGAGATCGGGCGCCGCTGGGAGGTCACCGGCGCGGACGTCGTGAACGTCATCTCGAAGATCGCACGGATCCCCGAAGACATGGTCTTCCGTGAGGTCACCGATCGCTTCCGCAACGTCGAAGCGACGCTCGGCACGCGGGTCGTGGGGCAGCGTGATGCGATCGACGCGGTCGCCCGGCGCCTCGTGCTGAACAAGGGCCCGCTCAAGGACGGTTTCGACCGGCCCGACGGCGTCCTGCTCTTCCTCGGCCCGACGGGCGTCGGCAAGACCGAGCTGGCGAAGTCGGTCGCCGAGCTGCTGTTCGGCGACGAAAAGAAGATGATCCGCGTGGACATGTCCGAGTACCAGGACGGCGCGGTCGCGGTGGACAAGCTGATCGGCATGCCGCGCGGGATCGTCGGCTCCGAGCGCGGCGGCGTCCTGACCAACCAGCTGAAAGACAGCCCGTACTCCGTGATCCTGCTGGACGAGGTCGAGAAGGCCAGCCCCAGCATGTTGAACCTGTTCCTGCAGGCGTTCGACGAAGGCTGGGTGACCGACGGACGGGGCAAGCGGGTGTACCTGAGCGATGCGATCGTCATCATGACGTCGAACATCGGCTCGGAGTGCTTCCGGAAGTTGAGCAGTCCCCTGGGCTTCTACGCCAAGCAGGTCGGCGTCGAGCAGGTGCAGGGGGAGATCACCCGGGAACTGGAGCGCCGGTTCACGCCGGAGTTCCGGAACCGCATCGACGAGGTGATCGTCTTCCGGCCCCTGTCGAAGGACGAGGTACGGCAGATCGCCGTGCAGCAGATCGCGAAGATCGGGAAGTCGCTGGCGAAGAGCCGACGCACGCTGACGGTGACGCCCGAGGCGCTCGAGCAGCTCGTGACCGAGGGCTACAGCCTGGCCTACGGTGCGCGGTTCCTGAAGCGGGTGATCGAGAGCCGGATCAAGCTGCCCATCAGCCAGCGCTGGGCCGAGGGCCGCGCCTTCACCGCGACGGTGCGAGAGGGCAAGATCGAGATCGACGTCACGAGCGAGACCGGCCGCTTCGCGCTCGCGGCGACGGCGTAAGCCACGCTTAGA
>JBBECO010000108.1:0-4535 GCA_040881785.1 Vicinamibacterales bacterium | reverse complement strand
GCGGGGGTAAACCCCCGCCCCACACTGCCATGACACTGCAAGTTGCCCCTCAGTGTGGGGCGGGGGTTTATCCCCCGCCGGCCTCCATACTGCCAATGATGACTCCTGTCATGGCTCTTGCTCAGGCCTGGAGCACCATGGCTCGACCAACTCGGCTCCCCGGCTTCTCCTACATCGGCCGGCATCAGTATTTCCTGACCTTTTGCACGCTGTACGGTCAGCCGCTGCTCGCTGATCCCGCGGTGGACGAGTGGGTGCGTGCGCAACTTCTGCAATCCTCGACAGTGCACGGCATGGCAGTCGATACGTACTCCGTCATGCCGGATCACGTGCACCTGCTCGTGAAGGGGATCACCGCCTCGGCGGATCTCCAGGACTTCATGATTCATCTCAAGCGCGAAACCGGATGGCGCTTCCGACGGGAGCGGAAGCGCCACTTGTGGCAGGAGGGTTTTCACGATCGCATCCTGAGGGACGAGAGCGAAGCGATGCACTTCGCCGCCTACATCGTCGGTAACGGGGTGAGCGAGGGGCTGTCGGCGTCGATTGAGACCTGCCCCAGGTGGGGTTCGTTCACTCGATCGAGAGACCAGATCTTGAGGATGATTGGAATGGCGGGGGTTCGCGCCAATGACCGGCGGGGGTAAACCCCCGCCCCACACTGCCATGACACTGCAAGTTGCCCCTCAGTGACCGGCGGGGGTAAACCCCCGCCCCACACTCCCCCCCGCCATACAGCGTTAGCGCCGCCGCTTCTTCCCAGCGTCCACTTTGCGGCTGAACGTAGTGCAATACTCACGGTGCGGCTTGACCGTGTCCTTCGGGTCATCCGGACAGAAGGGTTTCAGCGCCCTGTACGCCTCCACGAGGTGCGCCAATTCGACCTTCTTGTGCTTCACCTTCTCGCCTGGCTTCGTTTCCTGGATGGCCATGAACTCGGCGAGGCTCCCGATGGCGCGGGCCAGCGTGGTCACGCGCGCACTATCGGCGTTCCACTTGGCCTCGGGGTCCTGCTTCTTGCCGTTCTTGTCCTTTTCGGCCAGCGCCGTCTCGAAGTCCGCTCTGAATTCCTCCTGAAACTGGGTGATCGTCGCCTTGTCGGCGTCGGCATGCTTGATGCTGCGGCGCAGCGCCTTGCGTGATTCCTTCAGGGCCTTGTCGATGATGCTCATCACTCTGCCTCCTGGCGAAAAGCGGTCGATGTTTGAAAAACCCCGCCCGTGTCGATCACGCTGTCAGCATGGCCGCGAACCCGGCGAGGTCCGGGCGCAGACCCGGATTCGGGTTCAGTGCGGCGGTCAGCGCGTCCGCCACACGAGCCGGCACGTCGGGAACGAATCCTCGCACGTCGATTCCGTCACCCTGTGCAATCCGGCGGCGGACCGTCGCGAGCGTGGGCGCCGAGAAAGGATGCCTGCCCGTGAGCATCTCGAAGAGCACGAGCGCCAGGGCCCAGGCGTCGAACGCGGGCCCCGGGCGCGCCCCTTCGAAGGCTTCGGGGGGCAGGTACAGCGGCGTTCCTCCGGTGGCGCTGCGCCGCGCGTCCGCGCCGGGATCGTCGACGCCGCTGCCGGGCGCTGCAACATCAACCAACCTGGATAGGCCGAAGTCGAGCAGCTTCGGGACGCCCGTGCCGGTGAAGCCGATGTTGCTTGGTTTGACGTCGCCGTGGAGCAGACCCGCTTCGTGCAGCGCAGCCAGCGCGCCGGCAAGCGTCTGTGCGAGAGGGATGGAGTCCTGCAAGGGCAGCGGGCCCCGGGCGAGACGATCCGCGAGGGTGCCCCCTTCGAGCAGCTCCATTACGAGGACGGGTGTGCGCTGCCAGAGCTCGGCGCCGAAGATCAGCGCCAGGTGCGGGTGGATCAGGGCGGCCATCGCGCGCGCTTCGTCGTACATGCGCCCGACGGAGCCGGGCTGCACGGCGGGGAGCGTCTTGAGCGCGACCCGCCGGCCGAGCGCGAGATCCCGTGCGCGGTAGACGACCCCCATGCCGCCCGCGCCGATGCGACGCTCGACGGCGAACTTGCCGTGGAGAACGCCGGGGAGCAGCGACGGCTGGACGGCGCTGCCGCACGCGCAGGCCGGCTTCGAGTACGGGCCGAGCGCGCCGCAGCGGACGCACTCGGTGTCCCACGTCTCCTCGGCTGGACCGGCCGCCGCGGACCTCTCGTGCAGGGCATTCTCGAGTGCCAGGCCCGCGGCCTGGCCCAGTGTGCTCAGCAGCGCGAGATCGTCCGGCGTCCATGCGAGGCCGCTGGCCTTCGGGCCGGCCGCGACGAGCGCCACCTGCTCGCCGTCCGCGCGGTGCAGCGGCAGGAGCAGGTCGGTGCCGTGCGCGTCGAGCCATGCGCGATCGGCGGCAGGCAGCAACGCGAACAGCCGCGAGTGCCGGCCGAGCACCGCCGGCTCCAGTCCGGCGCTGAGGACCGCGAGCAGGGCGGACGACGCCGGGCACGGCGCCAGCGAGCCGTGCAGCGGCTCGGCGCCTGCGGGTGTTCGCCGGAGGACGCCGGCGCGCGCTCCGAACACGCGTTCGATCTCACGCGCGACCGCGGCCGCGACGGCGGCCGCACCGTTCGCTTCCCGGATGGCTGTCATCGAGGCGGCCAGCGCCTGGTGCCTGTTGCCGCTCAGGAAAAATCTGCGGTCCACCGCGTCGGCCAGGCGGCGTCGCGCCGCGAGCAGCACGAGCGCGACCGCCAGCCAGGCGCTCAGCAGGCGTCCGTCTCCCTCGACGATGAGGCGTGCCACCGGTTTGTCACTGTGCAGGTACGCATAGCGGGCCAGCGCGGCCGCGGGCAGCACGGCCAGCGCGCTGACCGACACGCGCGTCAGCAGGTACTTCGTGGCACGGTGCGCCACGAGCCGTACCGACAGCGCCTGTCGCGCCAGCACCGCATACGTCGTGGCCGGCGGGATGAGCGCGATCGACGCCAGCACGACGACATCGATGACCACCTTCGGCGATCCGCTCGACATCCAGGCCGACACGGCGGGCGGCCCGATCGCTTCCAGGACACCTTTCGAGAACAGTGGCGCCGCGCCGGCGACGAACGTCAGCGCGAACAGCTGCACGCGCTTCCGCTCGGCTCGACCCGCGCGCCACGACCGCAATCCCGACACGATGAACGCCCCGAATGCGAGCGGATAGATGATGTCCCAGTAGAGCCTGGAGCCGTGTTCCCTGGCGAAAAGTCCCGGCACACCTGACCCGAGCGACGGGGCCCACGCGACGACCAGGTTGTTGACGCTGAGTGCGATGCCGCAGGCGAGCGAGACCGCCGCCGCCACCAGTGCCACGCGGTCGATCCATGTGAACCGCTCGGTGGACGGAAACACCTGCGCGAATCGCCAGAGGGCGTAGGGCAGGAGGCCATCGAGTGCGAGCCACTGGAGCGGGGTCGTCACGGCGGCGGCGCCTCCCGCGGACCTCAGAATCGGGTGCGCGAAGGATGCGCCGGCGAGCACGTACACCGCCATCAGCCACTGCGCGCGGCGGTCGGCTCGCCCTCCGGAGCGGAGGATCAGCGCCGCGGCGCCGAACGCCAGGACCAGGAAGAACTGCGCCGGCCGGAATGAGACCGCGCCCGGCATGCCGGTGGCCGCGAGCACCAGGGTGGCCACGACCGACTGGACGGCCGCCAGCAGCAGCACAACGAGCAGCCATCGCGGGAGCGCCGCCGGCGGTTCGGTTCTGACGTCGGTCGAACTCGCACTGAGGGCGTTGATGTTCCGCAGCTCCCGCAGGAGCGCCTGCTCGCCGGGCGTCGCCGCCAGGCGCTCGACTTCGCCCCACGAGATCGGTTCGCCGTCGGCGACCGCCGCGGCGACGCGCCCCACGACCGCCGGCTCACGCACGCTGCATCTCGGCGGCCAGCTTCACCAGCGCGCGGCGCAGCGCCACGCGCGCCGCGTTCGGACTGCGCCGTCCGCTCAACAGCGCCAGTTGTTCGTGCGAGTACCCCAGTTCCACGCGCGCGGCGACCAGCTCGCGATCCGCCGGCGAGAGCCGGGCGAGCGCGCCGCGGTAGCGCGCCTCGACGTCCGCGGAGACGGCGAGATCCAGGGGGGATGGGCTCTCGTCGGGCATCCCTTCGTCGAGTTCCGTGCCGAGGCCGTGGACCGCGATCCGGCGGTACTCGTCGGAGATCCTGTTCTTGACGGCCTGCCGCAGGTACGCCTGCAGCGCCCTGTCGCGCGTCGGCTCGAAGGCGGCCAGGCGGCGGAAGGTCCGCAGCGCGGCATCCTGAATCAGGTCGGAGGTGTCGTGAACGTTCCGGGCCCATCCGGCGAGGCGGCCCCGCGCCCATCGTCGCAGGGCCGGCAGCTGGCGTCCGAACAGCTCGTCGAGGGCGGCACGATCCCCGGCGCGGGCCCGGGCCAGCAGCTGGAGGGAGCTGCGCCCGGCGGGAGGCTGGCGCAGATCGCCCGGGTCGGGTCCGTCTTCGCGCGTCAGATTGGACATAGGGAGCCGGGGGAGCCAGCGTGAATGCGCGGATTCTAGCCCAACTGTGCCGGCCGGGTGTGCGGAATTC
>JBBECO010000107.1:0-4538 GCA_040881785.1 Vicinamibacterales bacterium | reverse complement strand
CCCTTCTCGTCGCGGAAGGTCATCTTCTCCTTCCCCTTGGTGATCTGGCGGGCGATCACGGCTTCACCCGCGTTTCGCTTGACTCGGGAGCCGATGACCGTGATGTCGTCCCCCTTGCTCAGCTGGTAGTTCTGCTTCTTCAGGAACGACTCGGGACCCAGATCGATCTCGATCGTCTCCTTGGCGGTCTTGAGCATCAGGTGCACGCCGCCCTGCACGCCCGGTCCCGGAATCGTCTTGACCTCCTCGATGGCTCCAGTGAGCGTGACCTCTGTCGCCACGTCATAGTTCGGGGCCGTTCCTGTCGGGCTTCGGCGCTGGGCGTCGACCGTGGCCAGCATGCCGCCCGCCAGGAGCAGTGCCGCGCTCAGGAGCGCGATGCCGCGCGGTATGGCTTTCATCATCGTTCATCCTCCTTGCATCACGGATGCACGTCAGCCGATGCAAAGCGGGTACCGAGATAGCCGAACACGCCGCGAGCGGAACACCACTTTCCTCCATGTACCGGGTGAGAAGGTGATTGGTGAGTCACGAGCAGTATGAGGGCTGCCGTGAAACCGGCAGTGCGCGCCGGCGAATTTTCCCTGTCCCTGAGGAATTCCGCCCACGCAGTACCCGCTGCGCCCGATTGCGGATTCCATTTCTGACGGTGCGGAATGCCGCCCTGCGTGAATCCTCAGAGGCCGTCTACCGCCCCAAAAAGCCTCGCTCCCCTTCAGCAGCAAGACTTCCGACGTCGAGCCTTGCGCGACCGCGAGCGATCGCGTTCAAGCTCCGGCACCTCGTCGAAACAGGACGACAGACAGCCGAGCAGCTTCGCATGAAAGCCATTGCGCGGTTCAGCGAGCGTGTAGTAGCTCCACGACCCGCTCTTCCGAACTGTGACCAGACCGGCACGGCGCAGGTATGCAAGGTGCCGAGACGCCGTCGGTTGGGGCACTTTCAGCGCTCCCACCAGGTCGCAGACGCACATCTCGCCGTCCTGCAGGAGGTGGAGGATCCGCAGCCTCGTTCGGTCCGAGAACGCCCGAAACAGCCGATCGACAGGGACACGTGCCTGCTGAAGCATGAAGCGGACTTCAGTGTAAGGCGACACACGAGCTCGATGCAATCGCGACGGCGCCCGACCGTCCATCAGCGCGTGTGGCGCCGTGTCCCTTCGTGGCACCTCGGCCGCTCCAGCCACCGCTATGCCGGTTGCACGAATCGTGGGCACCGCCATAGAATGCGGCATTCGCTTAGGCGAATATCGAGAGCATCACGTGACTCACTCCCGGATCCGCGGCTGGCTCGCGACGGACCAGGACCGACCTGCGCCCAGGTTATCGACCCGCCGGCCGGTGGTGCTGGCGATCGCCTGGGCCCTCGTCGGAGTGGCCTCTGCTGTCGGTTGTGATCAAGGCGGACTCGAGAGACACGCCAACGTCGTAATGCAACGGACCGTCCCGCCCGGCGTCGCGACGCCGTACGCATCCATCAGCCGAACGGAGACCCACTTCGAGGCTCGGTGGGAGTTCACGACCACCATGGCAGACGCGGCGTATCGAGACTGGGTGGGTGAACACGTCGGGTCCCTGTTCACGAATCAGCGTGCGGATGCGGAAGGCCTGACAGTCTCGCAGCCTCTCGAGGGGGATCTGCAGACTCTTCGGATTACGCTGGCGGGTTCCGACGGACAGCTTCGAGTGCAGGCGGAATTCACGGCGAGGCCGTGGTGAGGGGGCGCACAGCGGATGGCTACGCGAATCGGAATCAACGGGTTCGGTCGGATGGGTCGCCTGGCGTTACGCGCCGGGTGGCCACGCCCTGATCTGGAGTTCGTGCACATCAACGAGATTGCGGGAGGTCCGCCGACGGCCGCGCACCTGTTGACCTTCGATTCAGTCCACGGTCGGTGGGACCAGTCGGTCGCGGCCACCGAGGACGGGCTTTCAATCGATGGCCGTTCCCTCGGGTTCTCGGCTGCATCGACGCCCGGCGGCGTTCCGTGGTCTGCGGCTGGCGTTGACGTGGTGCTCGAGTGCAGCGGCAAGTTCAGAACGATTGAGAAGCTCGAGGAGTACTTCAGCGCCGGCGTCAAGACCGTGATCGTGGCCGCGCCGGTCAAGACCGGTGCGCTGAACATCGTCATGGGCGTCAACGACCACTTGTACGACCCGACGTCCCATCGGCTGTTGACCGCCGCATCGTGCACGACGAACTGCCTGGCGCCGGTCGTCAAAGTGATTCACGAGGAGATCGGCATCAGGCACGGCGTGATCACGACCATCCACGACATCACGAACACGCAGGTCGTGGTGGACGCGCCTCACAAGGATCTGCGGCGCGCTCGCGCCAGCAGCCTCTCGCTGATTCCCACGAGCACCGGCTCGGCGACGGCCATCGGGTTGATTTACCCGGAGTTGCTCGGCAAGCTGACGGGCATTGCCGTCAGGGTTCCCCTGCTCAATGCATCCCTCACAGACTGCGTATTCGAGGTGCAGCGCCCGACAACCGTTGAAGAGGTCAATGATGCCTTTCGCCGGGCTGCGCAGGCGGCACCGTTGCAAGGCATTCTGGGCTACGAAGAGCGTCCGCTCGTCTCCGTCGACTTCAAGGACGATCCGCGCTCGGCCATCGTCGATGCGCCATCGACCATGGTGGTCGACGGCACGTGCGTGAAGGTCCTCGCCTGGTACGACAACGAGATCGGGTACGTCCACCGGATGATCGAGCTCGCGCAGAAGGTCGGTCACTCGCTGGGCGCACGACCGTGATCGGCATCCGCAACTACGCGATCGTCACGGCCGCGTCCTGGGCCTTCACGACCACGGACGGCGCGCTGCGGCTGCTCGTCTTGCTGCATTTCAACCAGCTCGGGTCCACCCCTGTCGGGGATCGCCAAGGACCTGACCAAGGCGTCCTGTCGAACTCGTCAGGCATCACTGACGGGGACGCTGCTCTCCAGAGTTCTGTACCAGTTGGCCGGTCGTCTCCGGCGGCCGCGCCGGTCGCGTGCCCGTACGTGATCGCGGCACATTAGGAGGTCTGACACAATTTCTGACACAATTCGATGTTTGGGGCTCAGCCACCAGCCCGTAAGATGTGCGTCGACTCGATGGGAACACGATTTCATTACCGACGGCGTCGGAGAGATCAGTTCAGGGATCGGTACCCACCGCAGTGCGATGTAAGTGAGTCGTGTACAGCAGCCTCCGGAACCGCTGTACGTTTCAGCGGGTGATTGGTTCGCGGCTTTTCACGAAGCGCAGTCGGCGCTCCGGGTAGGCTGTCTGGCCATATGAGGGCGACCGGTGCAAGGCGCTCCCGGTTCATGCAGTAGTGATCACGTGGTCTGGCTGGTGACACCTGACAACGCCGGCGGGTCCATCACGTGTCGCCCGCGGTGGCGTCACGGTGTTCGCCGGCTGACTGTGTCATCCCCTCGTAGCGAATCGACACCGGCGCGGCAAGAATGCGGCGGACTTGCCGGCGCTCATCGACCACACGCCACACTTCATCGGATGGCCTCGTTCTTCCGTGCAATCTACGGCTTCCGAAGGCTCTTGAGATAGGCGACGAGCGCATCGAGATCGGCCTTTGGGAGCTTGTCGTTTGCTTTCTTGCTGACCTTCGGATTCATTTCACGCGGAGCGACGATCCACTTGCGAATCTGCTCCTCAGTGAGCTTGGTTCCGACTCCATCAAGCGGATAGCGCTTGTTGCCGACTCCGGCGATGGAGTGGCAGGCCTGGCACTTCAGCTCTCGATATACCTCCGCCCCACGCTTCACGCGCGCCTCGTCTGATTGGGCGATGGCCTCACCTCCGAATGCGCCCATGAGGATGGCCAGCAGCATAGTTGCAATATGTCGCATTTCTCACACTCCTTCGCAGTCCGCGTCGGGTTCGTCGCTCAGCCTCGCTGAGCCAGGGCGAACACCACCGCGAGTATCACAATTAGAACGCCCGTCACGATCGCAAGCAGCCGAGCGAGTGCGCACCGCACGATCATGTCCTCCGTGCCACGCCGACGCGGCGTGGTTCGCTGCCGTTACACCAACTCGAAGAGCTCCGAATGCACGTGAGACATCGGTACGCCGAGGCTCCGCAGATGTCTCTCGATCGCCTGCGTCATGGCCTCGGGACCACACACGAAGACGTGGCGAAGCAACCGGTCTTCAGGTAGGCGCCGATCGAGCACCTCGCGAGTGATCCAGCCTCGTTCGCCGGTCCACTCTTCCGGCGGCTCCTCCAGCACGAACACCACCGTGAGATTCAGCCGCGATCGGAGATCCTCGATGGCGTCCCGGAAGGTCATCCGTTCCCACCGCCGGTAGGCGTAGACGAGCAGCAGCGGACGACGATCGCCTCGATCTGCGAGCGTCCGCAACATGCTCACGATCGGGGCGATCCCGATGCCTCCCGCGACGAACACGTACCCGGGCGCCGGATGACGGTCAATCGTAAAGGCCCCGTACGGGCCGTCGACGAACGCGACTGCCTCGCGCGGGACGCGTCCGATGGTGCGTGTAAAGTCGCCAAGCTCCTTGATCGTGA
>JBBECO010000106.1:0-4562 GCA_040881785.1 Vicinamibacterales bacterium | reverse complement strand
AGAATGCATTTCCGGCCTCGAGTCCCTTCCCTCACTTTGTTGACGTGCGCCCGGAGCACGGCCCACCCTTGCCCGAAGGGTCCGCAAGAGCTATAGTTAGCGATTGCCCTGACGCGGCTCTTCACTCCTGATTCACCCATGTACCCCGGCGCCCTGCGGGCTCTCGAATTCGATCGGATCGTCGCGGCTGTGGTCGCCAACGCGCAGACGCCGATGGGCGGAGCGCGGCTGGCCGAGCTCGAGCCGGCGAGCGATCCGCGTGCGGTCGCGCACGCGCTCGGGGCGACCGCGGAGACGGTCCGGTTCCTCGCCGACGGCGAGATCGCGTTCCAGGCCCCGCCGGATCTGGAGGACGTGCTGGCCTCTGTATCGGTCGAGGCCCGCGCCCTGGAGCCGGCGCAACTGCTGGCGCTCGCGGCCTTCCTGGGATCGGTCGAGAGCACGGCGTCAGGCATCCGGCGCGCGCACACGGCCGTCGCGAATCTGCGGCGCATCGCCGACACCACCGCTTCCTTCCAGCGGGAGATCGCCGACGTCCGCCGGAAGATCGATCCAGGCGGCGAGGTCATGGACGATGCGAGCCCGGAACTGCGAAGTATCCGCGACCGGCTGCGCAAGCAGCGCGCGCGGCTGCGCGGCACGCTCGAGTCGTACCTCCGGGGCAAAGACACCGCGAAGTACCTGCAGCAGCAGATCGTTACCGACCGCAACGGACGGTATGTGCTCGTCGTGCGCGCGGAACACCGCACGGCGATCCCGGGCATCGTGCACGGCAGCTCGGGCACCGGCGCCAGCCTGTATCTGGAGCCCCTCAGCACGGTCGAGATCAACAACGACATCGTCGCGCTCGAACAGCAGGAGGCCGAGGAGGTTCACCGGATCCTCGTCGCGCTGTCGGATCTGTTCCGCGGCCGCGGCGCAGAGCTGCAGGCCACGGTCGAAGCCGCGACCGAGCTCGACGTCCTGCAGGCCAAGGCACGGTTCTCGATCCGGGTGGACGGCGTGGCGCCCGGGATCTCGGCGGACGGCAGGCTGGAGCTCCGCGCGGCACGGCATCCGCTGCTCACCGGCACCGCCGTCCCGGTGGACGTCCTGCTCATTCCGCCGGTCAACGTCCTGGTCATCACCGGGCCGAACACCGGCGGCAAGACCGTCGCGCTCAAGACCGCCGGGCTCCTGCCGCTGATGGCGCAGGCGGGCCTCCTGATTCCGGCCGCCGACGGCTCGCAGATCCCCGTCTTCACGTCCGTGTTCGCCGACATCGGCGACGACCAGTCGATCGCGGCCAACCTCAGCACGTTCTCGTCACACATCAAGAACATCGTGGACATGAACGCGGCGCTGGAACTGCCGGCGCTGGTGCTGCTCGACGAGGCCGGCGCGGGGACGGATCCCCTCGAAGGCGGCGCCCTCGCGATGGCGATGATCGACCACTTCCGCCGCCGCGGCGCGAAGGTCGTCGCGACGACGCACTACGACTCGCTGAAAACCTACGCGGCCACGACCGAGGGGGTGATGCCGGCCGGTTTCGGGTTCGACCCGCAGACCTTCGCGCCGACCTACCGGCTCAATTACGGATCGCCGGGCAGCAGCCTGGCGCTCGAGATCGCGACGCGCCTCGGGATGCCGGCGGAGATCATCGAGCAGGCGCGCGCGCACCGCAGCGAGCGCGAATCGCAGCTCGCCGATCACCTTGCGCGTATCGAGCGCGACCTCCAGTCGCTCGAGCACGACCGGCGGCTCGCCGCGCGCGAACGCCAGACGCTGGAAGACACGTCCTCGAAGCTGCAGGCGCGCGAGCACGAGCTGCGTCACCGGGAAGAGACGTTCCGGAAGCGGCTCGACGAGCGGATCGAAGAGCGCCTGCGCGACGCCAAGCGCGAGATCGACATCGTCGTCGAAGCGCTCAAGGCGAAGACGAACCGGCTGGCCGTCGACGCCGAGCGCCGGTCGGCGCGGTTGATTCCCACCGGCGAGACCGGCGGCGCGCGGTCGGACGCCCGCGCGGCCATCGACGCCATCGGCGACAGGCTCCGGTCGTCATCCTCCGAGTCGGCCGCCGCCGCGGCGGCGGCACCCGTGCAGACCCGGCCCGCGGCGGCCGGCGATCGCGTCATCGTCGGGGCCCTCGGGCTCGAGGGGATCGTGCAGGGTGTCCACGACGGCAGCGCCGAAGTCGACGTCCGCGGCAAGCGTCTTCGGGCGAAGCTCGCGGACCTGCGGGTCCTGGCCACGGCGGCCGCCGCCGCCGCGCAGCCGTCCCGCGTGCGCGTGAACGTCGACCTGCAGCCGCGGTCCGGCGGCGCGCTGACCGAGATCAATCTCATCGGCAACCACGTGGACGAGGCGCTCACGAGGCTCGAGCGCTTCTTCGACGAGACGCTGATCAGCGAGACGAAGACGCTCCGCATCATCCACGGCTACGGCACCGGCCAGCTGCGGCGCGCGGTTGCCGACTTCCTGAAGACGCACCCGCTCGTGGCGAGCTTCGGCCCGGCCCCTGACAACCAGGGCGCCGGCGGCGCAACCATCGTGGAGTTGAAAGAATAGTCCATTGGCGATTGTCGATTGCGGATTGTCGATTGGATTGCTGATTGGGGATCGGGGATTCCTGATTGCGGATTGCGGATTGGCCAACGCCAATCCAATCGGCAATCGGCCAATCGTCAATCCAATCGGCAATCGGCCAATCGTCAATCCAATCGGCAATCCGCCAATCGTCAATCCAATCGGCAATCGCCAATCGACGATCGGCAATCGGTAATGGCTCTTTTCCCGACATCCTTCATCGAGGAGTTGAAGTCGCACGCCGACATCGTCCAGGTCGTGCAGGAGCGCGTGCCGCTGCGCCGCGCGGGCACCTCCTGGAAAGGACTCTGTCCGTTCCACGGCGAGAAGACGCCGTCGTTCAACGTCCACGGCGACAAGGGGTATTTCAAGTGTTTCGGCTGCGGCGTGGGCGGCGACGTCATCAAGTTCATCGAGCTGTACGACAAGGTCGCCTTCCCCGAAGCCGTCCGCAGCCTGGCGTCACGGTTTGGCCTCACCGTCCCGGAAGCGGAAGACTCGAAAGAGGACGCCGAGGCCACGCGGGACCGCGAAGCGCTCCTCAAGGCGCATGAAGTGGCGTCGGTCTGGTTCCGCGAGCAGCTCGCCACACCAGCCGGCGCCGCCGCGCGGCGGCTGCTCGCCGAACGGGGGATCACCGACGAGATGATCGAGCGCCAGGGGATCGGCTACGCCCCGCCGGCCCGTGAGGGGTTGAAGACGCGACTCCTCAAGGACGGCTTCACGCCGGCGCTGCTCGTCCGCAGCGGCCTGGTGTACCAGCGAGACGAAGGCACGATCGTGGACCGGTTCCGCACGCGGGTCATGATCCCGATCCACCGCGACAACGGCGCGATCATCGCCTTCGGCGGGCGCGCGATGGATGCCGGCCAGCAGCCGAAGTATCTGAACTCGCCCGAGACGCCGATCTACACCAAGGGCAAGGTGCTGTACGGCCTGCATCTGAGCAAGGCCTCCATCAGCCGCACGAAGCACGCCGTGATGGTGGAAGGCTATTTCGACTGGGCGCAGGCGTACCAGGCCGGCATCACCAACGTCGTCGCGTCGTCGGGCACCGCCCTCACGCCCACCCAGGTCCGTCTGCTGAAACGATTCACCTCGAAGGTCGTCCTCAGCTTCGATCCGGATGCGGCCGGCCAGGGCGCGGCGGCCAGGTCCTCGGAGCTGCTCGTGACCGAAGGCTTCCAGGTGAACGTGGCCATGCTGCCGGAGGGAGATGATCCCGATAACTTCATCCGGAAGCACGGCGGAGCCGCCTATCAGGAAAAACTGCGCAATTCGCAGCCATACCTGGAATATCTGCTCGACCGGACGGCCGCGGAACACGATTTCAACAAGGACGACAGCCGGCGTGAGTTTCTGGGCCGCATGCTGACCGTCGCTGCCCGGATTCCGGACGCGGCCCAGCGGGATCAGTTCGCCGACCGGCTCGCGCACAAAGCGCGCATTACCGAAGAGGTGGTCCGCGCCGAGATTCGTAAGGCGGCGGTCCAGCGGCAGACCGTCGTCGAGGAGCGGAAGCTGCCGACGCTCACCCAAGTGAAACCGGCCGAAAAGGGACTGATCTGGGCGCTGATGCACCGTCCGGAGGCCGGGTTGAAGGCCCTGGCCGAGCTGGACGACGAGGACCTGAAAGGGCTCGCGTCGCAGGGAATCCTGCAGCAGGCGCGATCCCTGCAGGAAATACCGGCAGAAGCCTTACCTGCGACGCTGGTTGAGCGTCTAACCAGGGGTGAGGCCCGGCTGGTCGAGGAGCTTGCCCTCCCCTCCAGCCCGCCCGCCGACCCTTCCGATTGTGTTCGGGCAGTGAAGCGGCGCCGGTACGACCGCGAGCGCGCGGCCGTCCAGCGCGAAATCGACCGCCTCCAGGAACAGGCGGGCGAGCGGTACGAGGATGAGATCGTGACCCTGTGGACGCGAAAGAAGGAACTGCTGCAGCGCATCGAGGCGCTCGACGGCGAAGGCGGTGCCGTGGCATCGGGCAGCTTCAAGAA
>JBBECO010000105.1:0-4572 GCA_040881785.1 Vicinamibacterales bacterium | reverse complement strand
CCTTCTATCAGTTCACACAGCGCGTGGATCAGGGTCCGATGGACTTCCTGCACCCGCGCGGTCGATTCGTCCGCCACGTTCACGTGGATGTCGGCGGCGCGCCCGACCGCCCCGCCGTCGCGCCCCGTCAGCGCGATCGTCTTCATGCCGCGGCCGCGTGCCGCGTCGAGCCCCGCCACGACGTTGGCCGACTCGCCGCTGGTCGAAATCCCGAGCGCGACGTCCCCCGGCCGGCCGAGCGCCTCGATCTGCCGGACGAACACGCGCTCGAAGCCGTAGTCGTTGCCGATCGCCGACAGGATGCTCGTGTCGGTCGTCAGCGCGATTGCCGCGAGCGCCGCCCGTTCCTTCTGGAAGCGGCTCACCAGCTCCGCGGCCATGTGCTGCGCGTCGGCCGCGCTCCCCCCGTTCCCGAAAATCAACAGCTTCCCGCCGGCCGCCTGCGCCCCGCGGATCGCGGCCGCGGCTTCGATCACCGGCCTTGCGATCTGACCCACGACTCGCTGATGCAGGGCGACCGTCGCGTCGAAAATCGCCCGGATCCGCCGCTCTTCGTCTTCACTCATCGCTGGAAATCAGTTCCGTCAGACCGCGGAACCCTGCGCTTTCCCATTTCCCATTTCCCATTTCCCATCGCCGGCGGCGTCAGGCACCCGGCGAGCGCTTCGAGCGGTCCCGCGAGGCCTGGATGTTCGCGACGAACTCCTCTTCCGACACCTGCAGCGGCTCGTACACCTTCACCGGCTGCCTGATCTGCACGGGATAGTCACGGCGGCCCGGGTGCCCTTCCCAGTCTTCCGGCATCAGCAGGCGGCGCAGGTCCGGGTGGCCGTCCACGCGGATGCCGAACATGTCCCACAGCTCGCGCTCGGCCCAGTTGGCCGCCAGCCAGAGGTTGATCAGGGTCGGCACGCTCGGGTCCGTGCCCGGCACGCGCACCTTGACGCGCAGCCGCTTCGGCGTGTCGCCGAAGGCACCGCCGGATCCGAGGCTCGCGAGCAGGTAGACGATCTCGTAGCGCGGCTCGCGCGGGAGGTAGTCCACCGCGGTGATGTCGGCGAGAAACGCGTAGCGCAGTTCCGGCGTGTCGCGCAGCGCACGCATCGTCTCGACGAGCTGCTCGCGCGGTACATACACGGTCGGCATCCCGTCGCCCGAGGGGGCCGGCTCGAAGGATCCTGCGGGAAGGTGTTTTTCTAAGAGGTCGAACATCTTGCTGTCAGTGTCTGCATTTATCAGTGCTCGCTGGGGCCCCACCCCCAGCTCGCGTCGCGCTCGGGCGCCGCTTCGCGGCGCTTCCCTCCGGCCTTCGCGCGACAAGGGGGTTCATCCAGCGCTTTCCCTCAAGCGGACATTTTCATTTGATCGATCTTTCTCTGCAGCTGCACGATCCCGTAGATCAGCGACTCGGGGCGGGGCGGGCAGCCGGGGACGAACACGTCGACCGGGACGACCTGGTCCACGCCCTGGACGATCGCGTAGTTGTCGAACACGCCGCCGACCGAGGCGCAGGCCCCCATCGAGATGACGTATTTCGGCTCCGGCATCTGATCGTAGATGCGGCGCAGGACGGGCGCCATCTTCCGCGACAGGCGCCCGGCGACGATCATCAGGTCCGACTGGCGCGGCGAGCCGCGGAAGACCTCGGCGCCGAAGCGCGCGATGTCGTACCGCCCGGCGCTCATCGCCATCATCTCGATCGCGCAGCAGGCCAGCCCGAAGGTGACCGGCCAGATCGACGAGCGGCGCGCCCACTGGACCATCTTCTCGACGCTCGTCGTCAGAACGGGAATCTCTATATCTGCCATGAATCGCTAATCCCTAATCCCGAGCCCCGAGTCCCGAGTCCCGAGTCTTTAGTCCGAGGCCTGGCCCCCCCAGTCGAGGACCCCCTTGCGCCATACATAGATGTAGCCGGTCAGCAGGATGGAGAAGAACACGAGCAGCTGGACGAACCCGAACCAGCCCAGCTCCCGCAGGGCCATCGCGAACGGATAGAGGAACGCCACCTCGATGTCGAAGAGCAGGAAGATCATTGCGACGAGGTAGAACTTGACGGGATGGCGTTCGCGGGCATCCCCGACGGGGGGCATGCCGCATTCGTAGGGCGCCAGTTTTTCCGGCGTCGGCTTCTTCGGGCCGACCAGGTGCGAGAGAAGAACGTTGAACGCCCCGAACCCGGCGCCGAGGCCGATCATGATCAGGATGGGGACCCAGCCGTGCATGCGTCCTGCCGGCGTGTACCGCTTGTGGATAGTTTCACAAGGAGGCCGCCTGAAATGCGCGCCCGGCACCAGCCGCACGCGTGATGGCCTGCCGCAACCGCCGCGCACAGCCAATCCACGAAATGCTATCACGCCCACGCTAGTATGTGGGTGTGGCTCGTCTCGCGTGGTTCAGCCCGATGCCGCCTGCCCGTACGGGGATCGCGGCCGCCAGCGTCGTCGCCGTGGCGGCGCTGCGGCGGACGCATGAGATCGACGTGTACGCGCACGGTGGCGCGCACGATTTCCTGTGGCGGCATCAGCGGCGGCCGTACGACCTGACGGTCTACCAGCTCGGGAATTCCTCCTCGCACGATTTCCTGTGGCCCTATCTGTTCCGGCATCCGGGCCTCGCCGTGCTGCACGACGCCCATCTGCACCATTCGCGCGCGGCGGCGTTGCTCCGGGAGCAGCGGACCGGGGCCTACCGGGATGAGTTCGCCGCCAACCACCCGGACGTCTCGCCCGAGGCGGCCGAGCTCGCCGTGAAGGGGTTCGACAGCTTCCTTTATTACCTGTGGCCCATGACGCGCCTGGTCGTCGACGCGTCGCGTCTGACGGCCGTCCACGCGCGGCTCTCGGTCGAGGCGCTGCGCAAGGCCTCTCCGCGGGCCGCGCTCGACACCATCAGGCTCGGCCATGGCGAGCGCCTGTCGGCAGAGCGGATCGCGGCCGCGCGCCGGCGCGTCAGGACGCGCTACGGCATTCCTGACACCAACATCCTGTTTGCCGTCTGCGGAGGTCTGACGCCCGAGAAGCGGCTGCCGCAGGTGCTGAAGGCCTTCGCGGCCCTGCTCCCCTACGAGCCGGACGTCCACCTCCTCCTCGCCGGCGCCCCGGCGGGTCACTACGATCTCGCGGCCGACGTGGAACGGCTCGGACTGTCCGCCGCGGTCTCGATCACCGGGTACCTGGAGGACGAGGAGGCGTTCACCGACGCGATGGCGGCGTGTGACGTCTCGCTGAATCTGCGATGGCCGACCGCCCGCGAGGTCTCGGGACCCTGGCTGCGCGCGCTGGCTGCCGGGAAACCGACAGTCACGCTCGATCTGGCCCACACGGCGGACGTCCCCTCGCTCGATCCGCGAACCTGGACGATCGCGCACGCCGGCGTGTCGCCCGATGCCACCCCGGAACCGGTGACGGTTGCCGTCGATCTGCTGGACGAAGACCACTCGCTGCGCCTCGCTATGCGGCGGCTCGCGGCGGACGCGGACCTCCGCGCGCGCCTGGGCCGTGCGGCGTCCGCACACTGGGAAACCTGGCACTCGACCGATGGCATGATCGCGGACTACGAGCGTGTCATCGCGCGCGCCCTCGAGGCCCCGGTGCCCGCGGCGGATCTGCCGGCGCACCTCCGCGCGGACGGCTCGGCACGCCTGCGCGCGCTGCTCGCGCCGTTCGGAATCGGCGAGGACCTGTGGGATACAATTTGACGATTCGACTCAATGGGGAGCCGCACGAACTCAGCGGTCCCACGTCCATTACGGCGCTGCTCGACGGGCTCGGCCTCGACAGCCGCCGTGTCGCGGTCGAACACAACTTCGTCGTCATCAAGCGCGACGCCTACGGATCGACGATGGTGCGGGAGGGGGACGAAGTGGAGATTGTCAATTTCGTGGGAGGGGGAAGTTCTGCACTCTGATCCACTCATCATCGCGGGACGGACCTTCCGCTCGCGCCTCGTCGTCGGGACCGGGAAGTACCCGTCGCATGCCGTGATGGCCGATGCGCATCGCGCGTCGGGGGCCGACATGGTGACCGTCGCGGTCCGTCGTGTAAAGCTGCCCGACCCCTCGACTCGGGTGGGGGCAAGCCCCGCTCCCTCGCTCGGGGCAAGCCGTGAAGAATCACTCCTCGATTTCATCGACACCGCGCAGATCTTCATTCTTCCGAACACGGCCGGGTGTTACACGGCGGACGAAGCGATCCGGACGGCGAGACTCGGCCGCGAGGTGGGGCTCTCGAACTGGGTGAAGCTCGAGGTCATTGGCGACGAGCAGACGCTCTTCCCCGACAACATCGGTCTGCTCGAGGCGACGCGCGTCCTCGTCCAGGAAGGGTTCGTCGTGCTGCCGTACACCAACGACGATCCGGTGATCTGCCGCAAGCTCGAGGAGGCCGGCGCGGCGGCCGTCATGCCGCTCGGGGCGCCGATCGGTTCCGGGCTGGGCATCCAGAACCCGAACAACATCCGCATCATCAAGGCGCAGGCGCGCGTGCCGGTGATCGTGGACGCGGGCGTGGGCACGGCGTCGGATGCCGCGATCGCGATGGAGCTGGGCGCGGACGGCGTGCTGATGAACAC
>JBBECO010000104.1:0-4573 GCA_040881785.1 Vicinamibacterales bacterium | reverse complement strand
CGCGATCTCGGTGTCCCCTTCGACGGCACGCCCGGACCGCTCAATGCGATCACCGACGTCCGGGGCGTGGAGGTCGGCGTCTCGACGATCATCCGCGGTGAGGGTCCGCTGACGGTGGGCGAAGGCCCGGTCCGCACGGGCGTGACGGTCGTGTTCCCGCGCGGCAAGGATTCCGCGGATCCGGTCTTCGCAGCCTGGTTCGCGCAGAACGGCAACGGCGAGATGACCGGCACGACGTGGATCGACGAAGGCGGCTTCATGGAAGGCCCGGTCTTTATCACCAACACCCACAGCGTCGGTGTGGTGCGCGACGCCGCGATCGCCTGGTCGGTGACGCACCAGAAGACCTTCCAGCCCTGGTCGCTGCCCGTCGTGGCGGAAACGTGGGACGGCGCGCTCAACGACCTCAACGGATTTCACGTGAAGCCGGAACACGTGGTGGCGGCGATCGACGGCGCCTCGCGCGGACGGGTCCCCGAGGGGAACGTCGGCGGCGGCACAGGGATGATCTGCTACCAGTTCAAGTGCGGCACGGGCACCGCCTCGCGCCTCCTGCCGCCGCAGCAGGGGGGCTACACCGTCGGCGTCCTCGTGCAGGCCAATCACGGACGACGCGAGGAGCTGCGGATCGCCGGCGTGCCGGTCGGCCGGGACATCCCGGTGCCCCCGCCGCCGATCGCCGGAGGGCTGCCGTCCTCATCCGACGAACAGGGATCGATCATCATCGTCGTTGCGACCGACGCGCCGCTGCTGCCGCATCAGCTCGAACGGATCGCGCGGCGCGCGACGATGGGTCTCGCCCGCACCGGCGCGACGTCAGGCAATGGCTCGGGGGACATCTTCCTGGCGTTCTCGACCGCCAACGACGGCGTCTCGGCCGCGCCGCGCGAGATCCACGTCAACATGCTGTCCAACAGCCGGATCAGCGCGCTCTTCAGCGCGACGGTGGAGGCCACCGAGGAGGCGATTGTCAACGCATTGATCGGTGCGGAGACGATGACGGGGATCGACAACCGCCGCGTGGAGGCGATCCCGCATCAGCGCGTGCGGGAGCTGTTGAAGAAGTACGGGCGGTAAGTCCAACTGCCAACTACCAACTGCCAACTCCCAATGGCCGGATCCAATTTGGAAGTTGGGAGTTGAGCAGTTGGCAGTTGACTATTTCTTGACGGTCTCTGTGCCGCTCACCGGGATCCCGCAGACGGTCCCGCTGTAGACGACCTTGATCCCGGCGGCGTCCTCGGTGGCCTTGCCGTTCGTGAAGTTGAACGGGCAGTTCACGCCTCCCTGGGCCACGAGACCCTGCGCCGTCCATTCGAGCGTGCTGCCGTTGACCTTTCCGGTCCCGGTGCCGGTCACCGCAATCGAGCCTGCGCACGTGCCGGCAAACGTCACGTTCGCGGCCGTCGTGCTCAGCGGTGTCACAGTGTAGGTCACGTTGCCGCAGCCGGTCGCCGGCGACGAGGCGGTCGCCGACGTCCAGGTCCCGGCAAAGACATCAAGGGAAACGGCTGTGCCGCCCGGGGCCGTGGGCGACCCGTCATCGTCGTCGTCCTTGAGGCGATCCAGCATGCCGCAGCCGGCGAGGACCGAACACAGGGCGAACAGCGCGATCGACGTGCGAAGGTGGCGGTGCATGCTCGATGTATCGGACGCGCGGGCCTGGAGATTAGCCCCCGGCGCTACTTGATGGCAGAATTTGAAGGTTCTTCGGTTCCGAAAGGATGCGTCGTGCAACTCGAAGGGGTGTATTCCGTTCTTCCGACACCATTTACGGCCTCAGGCGACGTCGACGAGAACAGCCTGAAGCGGGTCGTCGACCTGTTCATCGAGGCGGGCGTCCAGGGGGTGACGGCGCTGGGCGTGACCGGCGAGGTCGCGCGGTTGACCGAGGACGAGCGGCATCGCGTGCTCGAGGTCGTCGTGGGCCACGTCAACGGGCGGATCGGCGTCGTTGCCGGCACGACCGCCGAAGGCACGCGGACGTGCGTTGCGTATAGCCGTCACGCGCGCGAGACCGGGGCGACGGCCGTGATGGTGAGCCCCCCGCGCATGCCGAAGCTCAACTCCGAGGCGGTCGTCCGGCATTTCACGGCGCTGGCGGCGGCGGTGGACATCGAGATCGTCGTGCAGGACTATCCGCCGATCTCCGGCTTCGCGATGGAGCCCTGGCTGCTCGCGCGGATCGCGAGCGAGATCCCGCGCGCGAGGACGATAAAGCTGGAGGATCCCCCGACGCCCTTCAAGACCTCGCGAATCCTCGAGGCCTGCGGCGACACGCCCGTGCGGATCTTCGGCGGCCTGGGCGGCGTGTTCCTGATCGAGGAGCTGCTGGCCGGCGCGACCGGCGCGATGACCGGGTTTGCGTTCCCGGAGATCCTCGTGAAGATCGTGTCGCTGTTTCGCGCCGGCCGGGTGGACGAGGCCGCCGACGTGTTCTACCGTGCCGTGCCGCTGATGCGTTTCGAGTTCCAGGAGGGGATCGGCATGGCGATCCGCAAGGAAGTGCTGCACCGGCGCGGCGCGCTGGCGAGCCCGGCGACGCGCGCGCCCGCGGCGGCACTGGATCAGCCGACGCGCGAGGCGCTCGATCGCGTGCTGAAATACACGGAGTCGCTGAAGCTGTAATCTCGGTGTTCGCCCGACCTGAAGGTCGGGCGCGTCTCGAAAGGAACTATGGATCTCGGACTCAAAGGTAAGGTCGTGCTGGTGGCCGGCGCCAGCAAGGGACTCGGGTTCGCCGTCGCGCAGGCGCTCGCGGCGGAGGGGGCGCTCGTCTCGATCTCCTCCCGCGACGAGACGGCGATCGCGGACGCCGCGAAGCGGATCGAGCACGCCACCGGAACGACGGTCATGGCCATGGCGGTTGACGTCCGCGACAAAGCGGCGATCGACCGGTGGATCGCCGAATCGGCGGCGGCGCTCGGCGGCATCGATGCGCTGATGACCAACTCCGGCGGGCCGCCGGCGGGGCCGGCCGTGTCGTTCGACGACCAGGCGTGGCAGGACGCCGCGGATCTGCTGCTGTTCAGCACCATCCGCATGGTGCGCGGCGCCGTGCCGCACATGGAACGGCGCGGCGGCGGCGCGATCCTCGTCTCCACCTCCTCGTCGGTGAAGGAACCGATCCCGAATCTCGGGTTGTCCACGGTGCTGCGCGCGTCGGTCTCGGCACTGGCCAAGACACTGGCGCTGGAGCTCGCGGCGAAGAAGATCCGCGTGAACCAGATCATCCCCGGCCGGATCGACACCGACCGAGTGCGTCAGCTCGACGAGATCAACGCGAAGAAGCAGGGGGTCACTCCCGACGAGGCCAAGGCGCGGGCCATGGCGGCGATCCCCATGGGCCGGTACGGCCAGGCCGACGAGTTCGGGCGCGTCGGCGCGTTCCTGCTGTCGGAGGCGGCTTCCTACATGACCGGCGCGACGGTGCAGGTGGACGGCGGGCAGATTCGGAGTGTTTTGTAGCACGAGCCTGCCTCGCCGACGCCTTGGCGAAGGCGGGCGGATGCGGGATGCGCTGAGAGCTGAGAGCTGAGAGTCTGGGAGTCTGGGAGTCATATGTCTGTGATGCGAAGAGTGCTGCTTGCCGGATCGACCAATGCCTGGCTGCGCGAACGCGCGACGAAGGCGGCCTTCGTCCGCCGGGCGGTCGCGGCCTTCATGCCCGGGGAAACG
Source organism: Vicinamibacterales bacterium (assembly GCA_040881785.1). Lineage (GTDB taxonomy): Bacteria > Acidobacteriota > Vicinamibacteria > Vicinamibacterales > 2-12-FULL-66-21 > JACDCA01. Next base: position 895 of record JBBECO010000104.1, on the reverse strand, counting down.
GTGGACGATGCCTTGCGCGCCGGGCAGGCCCTGAAGCGCGACGAGATCAATCTGATGCTCACGCGCCTCGGCGAGAACATCACGCGGGCCGACGAAGCCGAGGAAGTGACGCAGCACTACTTCCAGGTGCTCGACAAGGTGTCGGCGTCGGGCCTCGATGCCCAGATCTCGGTGAAGCCCACGCAGCTCGGGCTCGATCAGGATCCGGCGTTGTGCCGTGCGAACCTGGACCGGCTCCTGGAGCGCACCGAGCAGCGCAACAACTTCCTGTGGATCGACATGGAGAGCTCGCCGTATGTCGATCCGACGCTCGAGCTGTATCGCTACGGCCGGGCGAAGTCGTCGAGGATCGGGATCGCGGTCCAAGCCTATCTGTTCCGGACCGGGCAGGATGTCGAGTCGCTGATTCCGATCGGCAGCGCCGTTCGCGTCGTGAAGGGCGCCTACCTCGAGCCGCCCGACATCGCATTTCCGAAGAAGTCCGACGTGGACGAAAACTTCTTCAACGTCTGCGTACGGCTGCTGCAGCCGGACGCGATCGCCGCGGGCTGCCTCCTGCACATCGGGACGCACGACATCGCGCTGGTCGATCGGTTGAAGGCGTGGATCGCGGCGAACCATGTCCCGGCATCGGCGTACGAGTTCGCGATGCTCTACGGCATCCAGCGCGGGCAGCAGCAGCGGCTCGCGAAGGAAGGGCAGCGCCTGCGGGTCCTGATCAGTTACGGCGAGTACTGGTTCCCGTGGTACATGCGGCGCCTGGCCGAGCGTCCGGCGAACGTGTGGTTCGTCGTCAAGAACATGTTCGGGGGTTGATCCCTAATCTCTAATCCCTAATCTCTAATCTCTAATCCCTAATCACGGATCACGGATCACGAATCATGGATCGCCTTTC
>JBBECO010000103.1:0-4612 GCA_040881785.1 Vicinamibacterales bacterium | reverse complement strand
GTTTTTGAGTCAAGTTTTCGGTCAAGGCCGTCCCCGCGTCAGCGGGGCGTTATCAAAAATGCGACCTAGCGAGGCGGAGCCGCTCGAGGTCTCGGGCGGAGCCTCGCTAGTGCTATACTGGCGCTTGCCAGCCTGCCTCAGCGGTCGTGTCCGCTGTGCCGGGGAGCTGCCCACTCCCCACTCGAGGTTCACCATGGTCCGCCCACACTGTGCCCTGAGGGCGTTCTGCTCCCCAGCACTGTTGGTCATTCTCTTCTTCAGTGCGCTTGCGTACGCCGGTCCGGCGCTCGCGCAGGAGCCGCCGTCAGGCCTCGACGTGCAGGCGCCCGCGCACATCGCGCTCGTTGACGGCGTGGCCGTGCTCGAGCGTGACGGTGAGATCGACGATTCGCCGGCGAGCATGCCGCTGCTCGCGGGAGATCGCGTCCGCACGCGCGGCGGCCGCGTCGAGATTCTCTTTGCCGACGGCAGCACGCTCCACCTCGATCACAACTCCACCATCGACCTCCAGTCCGACGAACTCGTTCGCCTGATCGAGGGGCGGATCCGGCTGTCGATTCCCGGGCCGTCGCGACAGGTCGCCTATCGCATCGACGGCCCGCATGGCTGGGCGCAGATCGACGAGCCGGGCGACTATCGCGTGGCGCTCCTGAACGCCCCCGGCGGCAGCGAACTGGAGCTGGCCGTGATCCGCGGACGCGCGGAGCTCGCCAACGAGGGAGGCCGCACGCCGCTGCGCGCCGGTGAGCGCGCGTTCGTCCGCGCCGCCGCGGCCCCCTCCTATGCGTTTGTCGTCAACTCGGCCGCGTGGGACGCCTTCGACCGCTGGTCCGAAGCGCGCCGCGACGAGCGCATGGGCGCCTCCGCGCAATACCTGCCCGACGAAGTCCGTCCCTACTCGGCGACGCTCGACCGCTACGGCGACTGGCAGGACGAACCGACGTACGGCCGCGTGTGGTATCCGCGCGTGGAGCCCGACTGGCGCCCGTACTATCGCGGCCGCTGGGCGAACCTCCGGCCGTATGGCTGGACGTGGGTCGGGCACGATCCCTGGGGCTGGCCCACGCATCACTACGGGCGCTGGGGCTTCTCCACGGGCGGCTGGTTCTGGATTCCGGGACGCACCTGGGGCGCGGCGTATGTCTCGTGGGGATACGCGCCGGGCTACGTGAGCTGGTGCCCACTGGGCTGGAACAACCGTCCGGTGTTTCAGATCAACATCATCAACGTGCGCCGCGGCTACGATCACTGGCGTGGATGGACGGTGCTGTCGCGGCAACACTTCGGCCGCGGCTACGTGCATCGCAACATCGTCCGCGGCGATCGTCTCGACACGCGCACGCGGGGGGCGTTCCGGGTCGCCGAACGGGCGCCGGAGCCGCGCGGTCTCGCCGTGTCGCGGGCGGCGACGCCGATCCGCACGGCCGGTACGAACCTCAGCCGGCGTGGCAATTCCCCGCTGCTGACGAACCTTCCGCCGGACCAGGCGCGGATCCGGACCGACGGCACCCGCATTGCGGTGCCGTCCGGCGCCCGGCCGTCCGGCGGCGACCCGGCGCGGGGGATTGCGCGCGAGCGGACGGTTCCGACGCGCCCGAGCGTGAGATCGGAGCGGCCTGGCGGCCTCCCCTCCGACCGGCGCGCGGTGCCGGCCGACGATGGGCGTCGCATCGATCCGCAGCGTCGGGCAGCGCCGCGCGACGCGGGTCCGCGCACCGGGACGCCGCAGATCGAGCCGCAGCGCCGCGCGCAGCCGCGCGACACGGCGCCGCGTAACGGGACACCGCAGATCGAGCCGCAGCGCAGAGCGCAGCCGCGCGACGAGGGGCTGCGTCCTGGGACGCCGCGCTATGAGCCGTCGCCCGAGCGCGGCCGTTCAGCCGTGCCGCGTCAGGCGCCGCCACGGGCGATGCCTCCGCAGCGGAGCGAGCCGCCGGCCTCTCGACGGCCGCCCGACATGGGCCGTCCGGAGCCGCGGCCGTCGCCGCGACCGGGACTCGGCGGACCTGGACAAGCCCAGCCGTCCCGCCGAGCCGTTCCGCGCGGTGATGCCGGACGCCCGCCCGATGCGCCAGCACGGCAGACGCCACAAGCCGAGCGCCCGGCCCCCGACCGACCGCCGTCGGCCGAGCGTCCCGCCGGGTCCCGCCCCGGCGCCCGCCCACGCCCAGGCGGTGGCGTCAGGCGCTGACGGAAGGCACAATAGGGAATGGCAAGAGTCGTCCTCAGGATCGCCCGCAGCGCCGGCATCGTGGTGCTCTTCATCGTGGCCGCGATCGCCGGCGTCGCCAGCGGTGTCATGTTCGCCTACTCGGGCGACATGCCGAAGATCTCGGACCTCGACGACTACGCCCCGAGCACGATCACGCGGGTCTACGGCAGCCAGGGAGAGGTCATCGGCGAATTCGCGATCCAGCGGCGCGAGGTCATCCCCTACGAAGCCATTTCGCCGAAGCTCCGCCAGGCCATCCTCGCCGCGGAAGACGACGAGTTCGAGAAGCACGTCGGGCTCAGCATCCCGCGCATCGTCGTGACGCTCGCCAAGGACATCGCGGCGCGCCGCAAGGCCGGCGGCGCCAGCACCCTCACGCAGCAGCTGGCGCGGAAGCTGTTTCTCACCGACGAGAAAACGTGGGAGCGCAAGATCCGCGAGGCGATCCTCGCCATCCAGATCGAGAAGCGCTACACCAAGCGCGAGATCTTCACGCTCTACGCCAACCAGATGTACTTCGGCCACGGCGTCTACGGTGTGGAAGCCGCCTCGCGCCTGTACTTCGGCAAGTCGGCGAAGGACCTCGAGCTCGAGGAAGCCGCGATGATCGCCGGCATCCTGCAGAGCAACGTGCGGCAGAGCCCGTACGTCAACATGGAGGCGGCGGTGCGCCGGCGCAACTATGCGCTCGGCCGCATGGCGGACGTCGGCTACATCACGCAGGAGGACGCGGACGCCGCCATGAAGAAGCCGATCGTGACCCGGGGAGATTCCGCCGGGCACCAGTCGGTCGCGCCGTACTTCCTCGAAGAAGTACGCAAGGAGATCGAGCAGCGGTACGGCGCCAAGCAGCTCTACGAGAACGGGCTCTCGATTCAGACCGCGCTCGACGTGCGGCTCCAGGAAGCGGCGAACCGCGCGCTCGACGACGGGCTGCGGCGCATCGACAAACTGCGCGGCTGGCGGAAGCCCGGCCGCAACGTGGTCAAGGAAGGGCACACAGTCGAGGCCTTCCGCCACGCGCGGTGGGAGCGTCCGATGCGCGGCGGCGACGTCGTCCCAGCGGTCGTGACCGCCGTGCAGGCCGGCGAGATCACGGCCCGCGCGGGGGCACTCGTGGTGACGATCGAGCGCAAGGGGTTCGCGTGGACGCGCAAGCCGTCAGCGGTTCAGGTCGTGGCCGTCGGGGACCTCATCCAGACGCGGCTGGCCTCGGTGGCCGACGAGGCCCGCACGGCAGCCGGCACCCTCGAGCAGCCGCCGGCCCTCGAAGGGGCGGTCCTGGTCCTCGACAACCGCACCGGACAGATCCGGGCCATGATCGGCGGATACAGCTTCGAGCGCAGCAAGTTCAACCGCGCGACCCAGGCGCACCGGCAGGTCGGCTCGGCCTTCAAGCCGATCGTCTACACCGCGGCGATCGATCGCGGCTACACCCCGGCGTCGGTCATCATGGACACCCCGGCCAGTTTTTATGCCGGGCCGAACCAGCCGGCGTACTCGCCGATGAACTACGACCGGGAGTTCCACGGGGCCATCACGCTCCGGCGGGCGATCGAGCAGTCGCGCAACGTGCCGGCGGTGCGCATGATGGAACAGCTCGGTCCGAAGCAGGTGATCATGTTCGCGCGGCGGCTCGGCCTCGAATCGCCGATCCCCCCCTACCTGCCCGTCGCACTGGGGGCGGCAGAAGCGACCGTGATGGAAATGACGAGCGCGTACTCGGTGTTTCCGAACCAGGGCGTGCGCATGAAGCCGTACGCGATCCAGAAAGTCACCGACCGCGCCGGCAACGTGCTCGAAGAGAACCGGCCCGAGCCCAAAGACGCCATCCGCGCCGACACGGCGTACATGATGACGAACCTGCTGCGCGGCGTGGTGCTGCGCGGGACCGCCGCCCAGGCCAACGCGCTCAACTGGCCCGTCGGCGGCAAGACCGGCACGACCAACGACTACACCGACGCCTGGTTCATCGGATTCGATCCCGATATCACGGTCGCCGTCTGGCTCGGGATGGATCAGAAGAAGCCGATCGGCCACAACATGACCGGCACGACCGCGGCGCTCCCCATCTGGATGGAGATCATGAAGGCCTGGATCGGCGACCGCAAGGACGCGCCCAGGTTCGAGCCGCCCGGGAACATCGTCTTCATGATGGTGGACCGCGGCACCGGCGATGTGGCGACCGAGGGCACGCCCGGCGCCATCACGGAGGCCTTCATCGCCGGAACCCAGCCGGGGTCCATCAAACAGTAGCTATTAGCCCAGAACACCACTGCACGGGCCCACGGCTTTTCGGCACAAAGGGCACCAGGAGCACTAAGAACTCAAAGAAGAACACAAAGAAACTAATTTTCCTGGTGCGCTCCTTTGTGCCCTTGGTGTGCTTTGTGGTCTTAG
>JBBECO010000102.1:0-4650 GCA_040881785.1 Vicinamibacterales bacterium | reverse complement strand
GCGGCGAATCGCGGGTCCGCGGGTACCTGTACATCCTCGAGCGGTCGCTTCGCGCGTCGGCGTCCGCGACGCTTGCGGCGGACGCCGTGCGCGAGGTCGAATCGCACATTCGCGAGCGCGTGGCCGAGAGTCCCGGCATGCCGAACGAGCGGGAGGCGCTCGAGGGGATTCTCCTGCGCCTCGGCAGTCCGGCGACCGTGGCGCGCGCGTATTCGCTCGAGATGATCATGGACGAGGCGGCCGTTGGCGGGCGGATCGTCGCCGTGCTGCGATCGCTGTTTCATGCCGCCGCGACGGGCGTCAGGGGATTCTTCATCGCGCTGCTGTTGTTCCTGGGCTACGCCTCGGGGGCAGCATTCGTCTCGTTGGCGGTGCTCAAGCCGATCTTCCCGAACAATATCGGGCTCTGGCTGCACGAAGGGTTCTCGCTCGGCGGTCAGTTTCCGGCACCGCCCGGCGTCACGCCGCTCGGCGGCTACTGGGTCATCCCCATCTGCCTGTTCGTCGGGCTGCTGCTGCTGATCGCGACTCACAAGCTGGCGCGCCGCTGGGTCGCGGGGCTGCGTGAGGGTCTGAGAATGCGGCGCTCAGCGTCGGCGGGCTGAGCGCCTGCACCCCATCGTCAGTTCCCGCCCGGCTTGCCTGCTGAGCGTCCGGCCCGCTATAATCGGGGTTTCCTACACCTGTTGGGAGGTCGTTCAACGGTAGGACAGCAGACTCTGACTCTGCTTATCGGGGTTCGAATCCCTGCCTCCCAGCCAACTTCAATTCAAGAACGCCAACCTCTCAGGGCGCAAGCCGTTGCGAGTTCTGATCTCGACTGATTTCCGAGACAGATAAAACGGGCCGGCGCTTGCCAGACTGACAACGCCAAAGCTATCAATATGTTGGCGCGATTCAGCGACGTTCGAATCCCAGACAGGTGTTCCCACCACTGAGAGGGTACCGACACCATCGGGCCGGGCCGGCTCGACGACGTCACCCTTGATCTCGCCGGACGGAACGTTCAGCAACCACGCGAAGTAAAGAGCGCGCTCGTGCCGCGACCGCGTGTTCTCTGCGCTCCCTGGACGATGGGCAACAAGGCTCTGAAGCGCGGGTGCCGTCCAGAGCTTCAGAGTATACTTCTGAGCACGTGGACCTGCTCGACCTGCTCAAACGTCCGGAGGGGAAGACGCTCGAGTTCAAGCGTGACCTGTCCTCCCCCGACGGAGTGCTCCGCAGCCTCGTCGCATTCGCCAATACGTCAGGAGGGGCGGTGCTGATCGGGGTCGAAGACCGTGCGCGACATGTCCGCGGTGTCAAGGAGCCACTCGATCTTGAAGAGCGTCTGGCCAACCTGATCAGCGATCACATTGTGCCGCGGCTGGTGCCGGAGTTGGAGATCGTCCCCTGGCGCCGAAGCCATGTTCTCGCCATCCAGGTGTACGCCAGCCCGGTCCGGCCGCACTACATACGACGGGAGGGCCTGGACCGAGGCGTCTACGTCCGGGTGGGGTCCACCAATCGGCGGGCCGACCGTGAACTCATTGACGAGCTGCGCCGCTTTGCTCGCGGGGAGGCGTACGACGAGCAGCCGATGCCGGGACTGGACTCGGAAGCGTTGGACTTCAGAGCGGCTTCCGAGTCGTTCGCACCAGTTCGCCGCCTTCGGCGGACCGATTTGCACACGCTCCGGTTGATGACCACCCATCAAGGCCGAAATGTGCCGACGGTTGGCGGCATGCTTCTTTTTGGCGAAAGCCGCGAGCGGCACTTCCCGGACGGGTGGATCCAAGCCGGACGATTCCACGGCGTCGACAAGAGTCGCATCGTAGACGGCACGGAGATTCGCGCGCATTTGGTCCGAGCCGTTGAAGAGGCAATCGCCTTTGTTGAAAAGCACGCCTTGCACGGGGCGGACATTGGCGCCGTCCGCCGTCGCGAGCGCTGGAGCATTCCGCCGATTGCGGTCCGCGAGGCGGTGGTGAACGCCGTGGTCCATGCGGACTACGCGCAGAGAGGCGCGCCCATTCGTCTCGCCATCTTCGACGACCGGCTCGAGGTGGAGAATCCTGGGCTCCTCCCGTTCGGGCTCACGCTGGAAGATCTGCCGCGAGGGATTTCCCGATTGCGGAATCGCGTGATCGGTCGCACCTTTCACACGCTGGGTCTGATCGAGCAGTGGGGCAGCGGCATCCAGCGCATGACCGCTGCCTGCCGCGATGCAGGGCTCGCACCGCCGACGCTCGAGGAGATCGGCACCCGATTCAGGGTAACGCTATGGCTCGAGCAAGTCGGCGCCACCGCGCTCGACAAGACGGAGCAGGCCATCCTTGCGACCCTCAGCGACGGCACCGGGCGCGTCACCAGCGAGATCGCGAAGGTGATCGGCCTGACGCCGCGCGCCACGCGCACGCGCATGGTTCGACTGGTGGAGCGCGGGCTTGTTCGTGAGGTCGGCACCAGCCCGCAGGACCCCAAGCGACGGTATTTTCTCTCGAGTTGACAACCGAGCTTTTACCTCTCGTCAACGCGTGGCGGGCACGGGATTCTCCCCGGCCTCGCCGGAGTTCGTCGAGAGGCCGGTGGAGCATTGGGTGGCGCCATGAAGCACGACGACCGGGACGAAGAACGACGCCGATGCGGCCTGTGTGGGAAGACCCTGCGCCCCTACGATTCAATCTCGGTGGCCGAGGTGGGTGAACGTTGCTCCCGCTGTTTCAACGAGGAGTCGGCCGAGCGCCTCGGCGTCGACTTCGACAACACGCCCATCGCGCCTATTGTGGTCACGGATGCCGATGGCGTGCGGCACCGGTTCGAGATTCGATCGATGCTGGTTGGCACCGGACACGCCATGTACGCGCGTGAGGTCAGGCATCGCGATGCGCGAGGCGGCTATCGGTTCGAGATCCTCGGCGATCTCGAGGCGGACGCCCAGGACTTGCTCACGCTCCTGCGCGAGCGAATCCACCAGGGGCTCAGCGTTCGACACGTCCAGCAGACCGAACACGGATGGCAGCTCACGCAGGGGCACCGGCTCAGCGGCGTCATAGAGTGGGATCCCGAGACAGAAGGTGCGCTCCCGCTTCTCATCGTCGATGGCCAAACGTTCACCTGGGATCAGATCGGCCGAATGATGATGACGTTCGAGGGCTTCACGCTGAACGCGATCGTGGAGGACACCATCGAGGTCGTCGGCGGCCCGCTTGCCGATGATCGACTGGGGAGCCAGGCCTTGAGTCAGCCGGCGCCTGCCGTGCCTGCGCCGGTGGTCAGGCCCGGTGCCTCGAATCGACAGACGGCCAAACGGCGAAGGCCAACCCGCTCATGGCCTCCGAGTCCGCGTCGGCTCGACGCATTGATCGAGGAGGCCACGGTGGACGCGTACGGCGAATCCGAGCAGGCCACCGCCTTCCTGACCGCGCTCGAGGAGCATCTGGCGCTTCCATTTGGTGCGACCGTCCTGGGCGAGGCCGTGGTCGTCGAGAAGATCGATCTCAGCGGCGCGGATGAACTGATCGCCATTTGTCGACGCCGCGGGAAGCGGCAGAAGGTACGACTGTTGGATCTCGGGCTGCCGGTCCCGCGACCGAAGGGCGCCGAGTGGGTCGCGGCGTACCGCCGCTGGTCTCGACGGCGATAGGCGCGTCCGCGACCGAGACAGCACCAAACGATCATGGCCGAACAGAATAAGCGCAAGAAGTGGAGCGACGTGAAGGCACGGCTCGAGGCATTCGACCGCAAGGGCCTCGTGTCGCTGCTTGGAGACCTTTACGCCGCGAGCGTCGCGAATCGCCGCTTCCTTCACTCGCGCCTGACTCCCGGCAGTCGCGCCATCGAGGAGTACCGGCGGCGGGTCGCCGACGCGATATACCCAGACCCGTTCAGCAAGCGCCGGGTCAGCGTCCGCGACGCCGCCGCAGCCATCGTCGAGTACCGGCGCTCAACGGGCGATGCAGCCGGGACCGTCGACCTCATGCTGACATTCGTGGAGGCGGGAACGGAGCAAGCCGCAGATCTGGGCTACGGCGACGAGGCCTACTTCGACTCGCTCCAGATCCGGCTGGACGCCGTGGCGAAGGGGTTCGACAGGTTGCACGCGGACACACGCGCGAAGGTGAGAGCCCGTCTGGGTCGCATCCAGGTACGTGCGCAGAACGTGGGCTGGGGCTTCAGCGATGCTGTTGACGACGTGGTGCACGCCCTCGACGCTCGCGCCGCCCGAGTCCGGCCGGGCCGAATGAATCGACGTTGATCGCGACGTGAAAGCGCGGATTCACAAGGATCCCTCAAGCCGCATGGACGAGGTAGTGTCGAACATCGTCCCTAACACCCAGCCAACTCATCCACAAGGCACACCCAACGAGCTCCAGACGATTGATCGGGTAGAGATTAGTACTGGTATTCGCTCATCGATCCAGGATCTCCGCTCTCGAGGCGGCTCGGCGCAAGTTGAACGCGCTTCCTCGATTCTGACTCTTCGGTCTCCTCGAAGATTGACTCATATGACAGCGAGGCTTCAGCGCTTCAGCAGGCGAAGGTCGAACTCAAACCCTTGCGGGACCATGACGCGCGAACGGCTTTGAAGTCCGGATGGTGCGGATTTAGCAGATAGTTCGCGCGTCAGCGGTCCTCGAAGTCCCGAGCGCTGTGATCGAGACCGACTCG
>JBBECO010000101.1:0-4704 GCA_040881785.1 Vicinamibacterales bacterium | reverse complement strand
ACCTGAAGGTCGGGCCTACGTGATCGAGCGACAGGATCGAGCAGCTCAGTGACCTCGTAGGCCCGACCTTCAGGTCGGGCGTGAACCAGGCCCGGTTTTTCGGATCACAGCCGCCATCCGTCCCGCGGCCGGCCCTGCGGCGCGGTACGAATGGAACGTGCCGGCATAGGTGCGCGTGCACAACCCGGCCACATGAATGGCCGAGGGGGGGACGCCGGACGCTTCGAGCTGCTCACGATTGGCCCGCCAGAGGTCGAAATGGGGCCGTTTTCCCGGTGTGCGGACGAACCAGCGGTCCAGCGTCGCCCCGTCATGCCCCGCGGCGCGGAAGGCCTCTACGACCTCCTCACCCATCTCGCCGCAGCACACACCAAGTGAGGGTCCCACGGCCACGACAAGATCCGACGGGTCCGTTCCGTAGCTGCCGTGCAGCGCGTCGATGGCCGCCGGGACGATCCGCTGTATCGTGCTGCGCCAGCCGGCGTGGACGGCGGCCGCGACGCCAAGCCGGCGATCCGCGAGCAGGATCGGCGCGCAGTCGGCCACGCGGACCACGAGCGCCACGGAGGGATCGTCCGTGATGACGCCGTCGGCCTCCGGGCGCATCCATGGTGCGCCGGACGGACTGCTCGCAATCGTGCGGCCGTGCACCTGGGTCAGCAGGCGCAACCGGTCGACGGGGACGTCCGCGAAGGCCGCGACGGCCGTCCATTCCTCCAGGTCGTCGCGGAGCGTCAGGGAGGCCGTCGTAAAGAAATGATCCGCGAACGGCCGCAGCGCGCGGCAGCGGAGGACGGGACCCCAGGGCGCTTGCACCCATTCGAATCCACCGCTAGGCTGAGGATCGGGCATGGACATCATTGGACTGGGCTTCGACGCCACCGACATTCCGCGCATCGCCGACGCCGTGGCGCGGTACGGCGACCGCTTCCTCCGCCGTGTCTTTACCGAGGGAGAGATCGCGTATTGTACGCGGCACCGAGATCCCGCTCCGTCGCTCGCGGCACGGTTCGCCTCGAAGGAAGCCTGCATGAAGGCGCTCGGCACGGGGCACTCGCGCGGGGTGTTCTGGAAGGACATCGAGGTCTTCCGGCTGTCGGGGCCGCCGCAACTGCGGTTGCATGGGGGTGCCGCGCGGCGCGCCGCCGAGATGCAGGTCCAGAAATCGCTGCTCACGATCACGCATTCGCAGACCCTGGCGATGGCACAGGTGCTCCTCCTCGGCGCGCCCGATCCCTCCCGTTGACGCCGCAGCCCGCCGGACGCGGCTGCGCGTCCCGAGCGCCCGCGACTCCGCGCGCCAAGTCGCGCGCCGTCAATCGCATCCGCTGACACGCCCATCCACGCCTGCGGGGCATTCGCCTTGCCTTCGAGAGGTATGCGGTCCACAACCTGCGAAGGAGAGCGTATGACGATCAAGATCGTGCCGAATGAAAAAGGAAACCCCGTCGGGAAGCTGGCGGACGCCGAACTGCACTTCACGAGCGGGGCGCTCGAAGGCTTGAAGCTGATCGGCTTTGCCGTGTGGGAGAGAAAGTCGGGCAACGGCCGGAACGTCACTTTCCCGGCACGCCAGTACTCGGTCAACGGGGAGCGGCGCAGCTTCGCGCTGCTGCGGCCGACGGTGGATTCCACGGGCCAGGACCGCATCCGCGATCTCGTGCTCGAGGCCTACACCGCCTTCGAGGCCGATCACGCCGAAGCGGCGACGGCCTGACGGGATGGGAAATGGGAGTCCATTTCCCATGTTAGGCCGGCCGCCAATGGTTCGGCCGGCTAGGTGAGTACAGGCAGGAACTTCGCGTTTTCCTTCTGCCGTTTCGGCGGCAGCGTCCACTCTTCGCGGAGGCCCTTGTCGAACTCCGCTTTGAAGAACGACGCCTTCATGCCGCCGTCGATGATGTCCCACGGCAGCACGGCATCGGCCGAGCGGTCGCGGAAAATGTAAAACGACGCATCGAGGCCCGTCTCGGCGACGGCCGCGCGCCAGTTCCCGCCGTTCTGCTCGGCGGCCTCGATCGTCGGCGCCACCCGCCTGTCGCCGAGCGACAGCAGCGCCTGGTAATACGAATGACGTTCCGACTTGATGTTGAAGTAGACGTTGTCGATGCCCGACAGCATCTGTCGCAGGCGCCTGGCCTTCCGCTCGGTGACGGCGGGATCTTCCATCGGCAGCCACTGGTAGGCGGTGCCCGGCTTCGGGATCAGCGGGTTGACGCTGCCGACGATCCGTCCGAGCCGGCCGCGCGCGCGTCCGTGCTTCACCATGATCTCGCGCATCTGGATCGTCAGGTCGCGGATCCCCTCGAGGTCCTCGTCCTGTTCGGTCGGCAGGCCGATCATGTAATAGAGCTTCAGGTTGTCCATCCCGCCGGCGAAGATCATCTCGGCGGCATCGAGGATCTCCTGGTTGGTCACGGTCTTGTTGATCACACGGCGGAGGCGGTCCGACCCGGCTTCAGGGGCGATCGTGATCGACTTCTCGCCGCTCCGCCGCAGCAGGTCGATGATCGGCGGCGTCAGATCGTCGAGTCGCAGCGAGGCCGGGCTGATCGAGTAGCCCATGTCGAGCAGCCCCGTGAGAATCCGCTCGATCTCGGGATGGTCGCAGAGCGCAATCGACACGAGACCGGCCTTCCCCGAATGCGCCCGGGCCGCCTGCGCGAGCTCGAGGATCCGATCGGCGGAGAACGCCCTGACTGGAAGGTAGTTGTACCCGGCCCAGCAGAAGCGGCACAGGTTCGCGCAGCCGCGGACGACCTCGATCAGGAACCGCGACCCGAACTCCGTGTCGGGCGTGAAGATCGACGTGGCCGGCGGATCGAGGTGATCGGTGGTCTTCACCGCGGCCTTCTTCACCACCGGGGGCGCATGCGTGCCCGGCTTCGCCTCGAACGCGGCGATCGAGCCGTTGTCGGCGTACCGCACGTCGTAGAACGACGGGATGTAGAACCCGCGTTCCTGCGCCAGACGCCGCAGCAGGTCCGGCCGGTCGCCGGCCTCCCGGATGTTCCGCATCAGATCGGGGATCAGCATCTCCCCTTCCCCCGCCGCGATGACGTCGGCGAAGAGCGCCAGGGGCTCCGGATTCACGAAGGTCACGGCGCCGCCGACGACCACCAGCGGATGCCGGGCATTCCGGGCCTCGGCACGCGGCGGCACCTTCGCCAGCCGCAGCATCGTGACCAGATTCGTGTAGTCCCACTCGAAGGCGATCGAGAAGGCGATCACGTCGAAATCGTTCACGGGCGTCTGCGACTCGAGCGTCACGAGGGGCGTGCCCTTCGCCAGCTGTTCCTGCAGTTCCTGCTTCGGCGGCAGGAACGCCCGTTCGCACACCACGTCGTCCAGGTCGTTGAACAGACGGTAGACCGTCTGAAAGCCGAGGCTCGACATCCCGACGAAATAGGTGTTCGGGAACACCAGCGCGACACGAAGGCGGCCGCCGTGCGGCTTGCGCACGTAACCAACTTCGCGCGACAGGATCTCTCGCGCGCGCTCGACGGGATGCAGGTGCTTCATTGAATAGGCGCGGCCGGGTGACGCGGGGCCGCGGGATGCCGTGGGAAAACGACGGAAACGTCGAGACAGTTCGCGCGGTCGAGCTGAAACGGCGCCGCTCGCGCCTGCCGTGGATTTACGTAGTTTACCACGCGCGTCTGCGGCGACCCGACGACGCCGCAGACCAGTACGGGATGGCAACCGTCCGGTTGCAGGGGGTCGTGGCCGAGTCGCCTATTCGCTTTGGCGACGAAGAAACGCCGGAACGTCCAGCGGCGACACCGGCTCGAACTCGGCGCCCGGAACGACGGAGCCCCTGTCGGAGTCGTTCACGGCCGCCGCCAGCGGAAGGTCCAGCATCGGACGCCGGTTGAGGCTCATCGACACGCGCGAGCCGCCACCACCCGCGGCCGCGATCTTCTCGGTCGATTCCTGCTTCCACGCGGCGTACGACTGCAGGTCCACGGGTGTCTCCGCGGCCGAGGCCGTGACGCTTCGCTGCGCCGCGACGCGGTCGAAGCCGGTCGCGATGACGGTGATCTTGACCTGGCCTTCCATCCGCGGATCGACCACCGCGCCGAAGATGATGTTCGCTTCTTCGTGGGCCGCCTCCTGAATGACGGCCGACGCCTCGCTGACTTCGATCAGCGACAGGTCGTTGCCGCCCGTGACGTTGATGATCACGCCACGTGCGCCCTTGACCGAGGCGTCTTCCAGCAGCGGACTCGAAATCGCGGCGCTGGCGGCGATCATCGCGCGATCCTCCCCCTCCGCGAGGCCGGTCCCCATGATCGCCAGCCCCATGCCCGACATGATCGTCTTCACGTCGGCGAAGTCGAGGTTGATCAGGCCCGGCACGAGGATGAGGTCCGAGATGCCCTGAATCGCCTGCCGCAGCACGTCGTCCGCCGTCGCAAACGCGTCGGTCAGGGAGGTGGTGCGGGCGATCGTCGACAGCAGGCGTTCGTTCGGGATCGTGATCACCGTGTCCACGCACTCGCGGAGCTCCTCCAGCCCGCGTTCGGCCTGGATCGCCCGCTTCCGGCCTTCGAACTTGAACGGCTTGGTCACGACGGCGATCGTCAGCGCACCGAGCTCGCTGGCCAGGCTCGCGATGACCGGCGCCGCCCCCGTGCCGGTGCCGCCGCCGAGCCCCGTGGTGACGAACACCATGTCGGCGCCGTCGAGGGCCTCGATCAGCTT
>JBBECO010000100.1:23200-29949 GCA_040881785.1 Vicinamibacterales bacterium | reverse complement strand
GCGCTTATCGAGAAGCTCCGGGAACGCCGGAGCGAACTGGTGGTACGCCTCGACGAGTGCTCCTCCCATTGGGGCTTCGAGGACCCTGTCTATCGCTTCTACCATCAGAGTTACAAGCTCTACGCGCTGCAAGGGACGACTCAGGCAATCGTGAAACTCCTCCAGAGCCTTGCCCCGCTCCGCCCCCTGAACCCCTGGTTCGCCGAGATCGTGGCGCAGGGCACAGGACATCAGTTCACGCCGGATGACAACAAGAGCTGGACGGCGACGACGCGGCCCATGCTCGAGGCGTTCTTTCATGCGAGGTTCTTCCTCGAAATGGCCGTGCGGTACTCCACGCTCGACGAGCCGCCGATGCCGCTGCCGAGCGGCTATGCGGCCCTCCTCTACCTGTACGGCCTGCGCTGAACACAGTCGCCTCCCCGACTGAAGCCCCCCGCCCGAGCGACCGATAACTCCTTCCGTCCACAACATGCGGAAGACCTATCTGGTCTGCTACGACATCTGCGGCGACGACCGCCGGCTCGCGAAGGTCCACAAGACCCTGCGCGGCTTCGGCGATCACCTGCAGTACTCGATCTTCGAATGCCAGCTGACCGCCGCCGACCTCGCGCACTGCCGGCACCGGCTCAGCGACATCATCGACCACAAGGCCGACCAGGTCCTCTTCGTGGATCTCGGCCCGGTCGAAGGGCGCGGCGAGCGGGTCATCACCGCGCTCGGCAAGCCCTACGCCCCATTCGACAGCCCCTGCATCGTCGTGGACGGACTCAAAGAGATCAACTGACATCTGGAGGCCCCCGTGAGCCAGATCGAGCCGGCGCCGGCGTCGTCGCTTTCCCGAACGCGTCTCCGCATGGCACGCGCGACCCTGCCCGCCGCGCTGGCGCTGCCCGACTATCTGCCGGCGCGCATGCTCAACGAGTTCGTCTACTGCCGCCGGCTGTTCTTCTACGAATGGGTGGAGGGCCTCTTCGCCCACAGCGCCGACACGCTCGACGGCGCCCATCGGCATGCGCAGCACGACCGGAAGGAGCACGAGCTGCTCCCGCCGGAGGACGCCGAACGGATCCACGCGCGGTCGGTCACCCTCTCGAGTGACACACACGGTCTGATCGCGAAGCTCGATCTGATCGAAGGCGAAGGCGCGGCGGTCACGCCGGTGGACTACAAGCGCGGCGCGCCGAAAGACACCGAGGCCGGGCCCGAGGCCTGGCCGGCCGACCGCGTCCAGTTGTGCGCGCAGGCGCTCGTCCTGCGCGAGCACGGCTATGACGTCCGAGATGCCGTCGCCTACTACTACGAAACAAAGCAGCGCGTCCGCGTCCCTGTGGATGAAGAGCTGGTGACTGAGACGCTGGACGCACTGGGCGCGGCGCGCGCCATCGCGGCATCCGGACGGATTCCGCCGCCGCTCGTCGACAGTCCGAAGTGTCCCCGCTGCTCGCTCGTCGGCATCTGCCTGCCCGACGAGACCCGCCGCGCGATGGGGCTCGAGCCGGAGTCACCCGAAAGCCAGCCGTCGCTATTCGGCGCCGAGGCGGAATCGTCCCAGGATCGTCCGATCGAGTCTTCGCCGGACGAACCGGAGATCCGCCGGCTCGTCCCCGCGCGCGACGATCTTCGTCCGCTGTACGTGACCGGCTTTGCCCTCACGGTCGGTAAATCAGACGATGTGCTGCAGGTGAGGGATAAGAAACAGCTGATCCAGGAAGTCCGGATGCACGACATCTCCCAGGTCAACGTGTTCGGCGCCGTGACGGTGACCGGGCCGGCGCTGCAGGCGCTGTGCTGGGCCGAGAAGCCGGTGGCGCACTTCAGCCACGGCGGCTGGTTCGCCGGGATGACGTCCGGCATGGGGCTCAAGAACGTGTTCCTGCGGATCGCGCAGGTCCGCCGCGGCGACGATCCGGCGTTCACGCTCGCATTCGCGCGCGATATCGTCGCGACGAAGATCCGCAACCAGCGGACGCTGCTGCAGCGGAACCATGTCGAGCCGTCGCGAACCGTGCTGGCGCGCCTGAAGTCGCTGGCGGAGCATGCGCTCGAGGTCTCGAGTCTGGAATCGCTGCTGGGCGTCGAGGGCACGGCCGCGCGGCTCTATTTCGAGCAGTTCTCGGGCATGCTCAAGCCCGAGGAGGGGGACGAGCTCCCGGCGTTCGAGTTCGAACAGCGCAACCGGCGTCCGCCGCGCGATCCGCTCAATGCGCTGCTGTCGTTCGCGTACAGCCTGCTGGCGAAGGACCTCACGATCGTCTGTCACGCCGTCGGCTTCGATCCCTTCATCGGCTTCTACCATCAGCCTCGGTTCGGGCGGCCGGCGCTCGCGCTGGATCTGATGGAAGGCTTCCGTCCGCTGATCGCCGACTCGGTGGTGCTGTCGGCGGTCAACACGCGGATGGTGACGCCGAAGGACTTCATTCAGGCGGGGCGTGCGGTCACGATGACGCCGTCGGGCCGAAAAGGCCTCTTGCGCGCATACGAGCAGCGGATGGACAATCTGGTGACGCATCCGCTCTTCGGCTACCGGGTGAGCTACCGCCGGATCCTGGAGCTGCAGACGCGGCTGCTCGCGCGGGTCGTGACGGGGGAACTGCCGCATTATCCGGGGTTCGAGACGCGATGAGCGCCGCGAGCGGCGCGGTGAGCCGGAAAGACCGGACAGCGCTCGCTGGTGGTTAACGCGTTGACGCTGGGGGACTTAGGACGGCGCGTGGCAGGAGACATGACAGCGGATTCAGCAAACTCGCGGCGGCGCTCGCAACGGTTGACGCAACTCTTTGACAACTGGATACTTACGAGCGGCGCTGTTTCCGGTGATGAACATCACCGGCCCCATTGAAGCTAAACGCGGCCAAGCGCCGTGACGTCGTGATACTGGGCGTTTCCGGTGATGAACATCACCGGCCCCATTGAAGCGTGAACTGCGATTGGTCCACCACACCTCCGATGACGTTTCCGGTGATGAACATCACCGGCCCCATTGAAGCAAGCTGAAGGGCGTGGAGGAAATGCGTGCGAAGTTGAAGTTTCCGGTGATGAACATCACCGGCCCCATTGAAGCCAGCGCAAGGAACCGCGTCGCGTGATGGCGCTCCCTGTTTCCGGTGATGAACATCACCGGCCCCATTGAAGCTCCTACGTCGTGTGCTTTCCATATCAGACCTTCGGAGTTTCCGGTGATGAACATCACCGGCCCCATTGAAGCGCAATGTGCCCGACTGACGTTGACGTAGAGCACACGTTTCCGGTGATGAACATCACCGGCCCCATTGAAGCGTTCAGAGATCCGACGATCATATGGAGTTCGACGTGGTTTCCGGTGATGAACATCACCGGCCCCATTGAAGCTCGCGCAGAACGATCCGGACGGGCGCCCCTTGATAGGTTTCCGGTGATGAACATCACCGGCCCCATTGAAGCACCCGTCCGTGCTTGTCCCGCTGATACATGCGAAACGTTTCCGGTGATGAACATCACCGGCCCCATTGAAGCGGGCCCCGCCCGGCTCGCCCGATGATGCCAGCGAGGCGTTTCCGGTGATGAACATCACCGGCCCCATTGAAGCGATCGCCGCGGCATGGATGGAAGGTTCCGACGAGGCGTTTCCGGTGATGAACATCACCGGCCCCATTGAAGCAACACGTCGTGGATGATCTCCTTCCTGGTGATGCTGGTTTCCGGTGATGAACATCACCGGCCCCATTGAAGCGAGCCGTTGACGACTAAACCGCTTCGCCAGGTCCACGTTTCCGGTGATGAACATCACCGGCCCCATTGAAGCGCGTCGGCATGTTCCGCAGTCGGTTCCGGTGCGCTGTTTCCGGTGATGAACATCACCGGCCCCATTGAAGCTGAAATAATTCCTGCTAGTCTTACTTCTACATATAAGTTTCCGGTGATGAACATCACCGGCCCCATTGAAGCGGTGCGACGCAGACGCGGCCAGGCCGCGTCGCGTCGATCATCATTCTAAACAGACAGGATGTTCCAGCCGCTCAGGCTGTGTGTGGATTCGCCGCGAACGCGCACCCCTGACGGACCGTCGAAGGCGAGGACGGCGCGGCAGCCCGCCCTCAGGACTCGGCGTCGCGCTTCACCAGCCGCGGCAGCCCGTCGCCCGTCCAGGCGGCGACAGGCGCAGCCGTTGCCTCGGCCGCCGGCGCGGGGACAAGCCGCGCTTCCCTGGCGCGCTTGCGCCCTTCGACGAGCTTGCGCTTGTGCTCCTCCGACAGCGCGAACCGGCGTTTCTTCACCGCCGGCCGCCGCATCGCGACCGCCGGCTCGACGATCGTCACCGGAGACGGTTTGCGATACGGCTTGTCGCTGCCGTTCAGAGCCGCGATGGCCCGGTCGATGGCGGCCACCTGGTCCAGCAGTTCCTTCCGCTGCTGCTCGAGCGTCCTGATCGTTGCGCTGAAATCGGCCATGGTCCCGCCCTCTGTGTGAACTGCCTGCATTATAGCGATCGCCGCGGAGGGCGAAGTCAGAACCTCAACTCGGTCCGGACCGAGTTGGCGGACCGTCAGGCTCCTCCTCCGTCACCACCGGATCCGGTGTTCCGCTCCAGGTGAACCGATACGTCCCGGCCCTCCGGACATTCGACACGAGAGCGGGCCGGAAGCAGGCCACACACGTCCCGCCCGCACGCCGGACGCTGGGGTAGATCAGACCCAGCGAACCGGTGTCCAGGAGCCGCTCGGCAAGCTCCTGCGAGGCCACGTAACTTGCCGGGTCGAGACACGTGCGAAAGCCGCGCTTGGGCGCCGAAGCCTTGGCGAAGGCGGGCGCACGCCGCAGGTCGTGGAGCTCCGCCGTGAAGTCCGCCAGGAAGTCGTCGTAGGTGACCGTGTCATCGAAACGGCCGATCTCAGCAAGCTGCACCGCCTTGTGAAAGCCGACTTCGGCCTGTGAGGTTTCGAGTGCAAAGGCGGCATACCACGCGCCACGGTCCGGGCCGCTGAACCGGCTGCCGAGCGGATGCGCATGACAGAACGCCGCATTGACGACATTCGCGTGAGGCACGCCGAAGACGAGCTCCTCGAGGCCGATCCCCGGAAGATGCTGCTGTTGGGCGGCCAGCCGGTCGTTCGTAGCGACGTCGAGCTCGAAGATCGCCTGCAGATGCTCGTCGTCCTCCGCAATCGCCGCGAGCACGCTGTCGCCCCCCGGGAGGTGGCGCGACGGCACGAGACGATGCGTGTCGAACTGCCGCAGCAGCGTGACGCGTGGAAGCGCGGTCATCCCGCGCGGCGCGCGTCGAGCAGACGGCGGACGGTCTGCATCGCGGGCAATCCGCCGCGGATCATGTAGGCCAGCGGCGTCTGACCGCCGAAGATCGGGTTCTGGTTCGGGAGGTGCACCCACTCATCGGCAAGCGGTGCGGCGTGCAGGATGTGCAGCGCCTTGAAGATGCCGATCAGATAGGAGATCCGCGTCAGCCGGTCGGCCTCGAGCACTCGATCCGGGTTGCGCTTCATCTCATAGAACGGACCGTTGGTGACCCCTCCGAGGAGAGCCCGCGCGTCCTCGTCCCGGATCTTCCACCGCACCGCGATGTTGAAAAACGCCTTCAGGCCGGGGCCGGAGAGGCGCTCACGCTCCGCTCGCGCCGTCAGGTCCGGCGGCGCGACCGGCCTGTAACGGGACACCGGATAGCGAAGCGGCTCCATGCAATCTCCTGATCAGGAGTATATTGACTCCTGCTAGGACTGTCAACCCGAGCCGACAGCACCCTCCCCGGCGGCTGCCTGGATGCGGTCGGCGACACGCGCGACGTCGGTCATGGCGCGCACGTCGTGCACGCGAACGATGTGCGCGTGACCGAGGATGGACGCTGCCACCGCGGCGGCCGTGCCCCATTCGCGGTCGGCGGGCTGGCGTTCGCCAAGCGCCTCTTTCAGGAAGGACTTTCGGGACGGACCCGACAGAATCGGGCGGTCCAGCGTGCCGAGCTCCCGCAGGCGCGCGAGCAGCGCATAGCTGTGGCCGGCGCGCTTGGCAAATCCGAATCCCGGGTCGAGGATGATCGATTCGCGACGCACCCCGCCCTCTGTGGCCCGGTCCATGGCCTCACGGAGTTCCGCGCCCACCTCGGCCACGACATCGCCATACACGGCCAGGTCGTACATCTGCCGCGAGCGTCCGCGCGTGTGCATCAGGATCAGCGCCGCCCCGGTGTCGGCGGCAGCGGCCGCGAGGCCGGGATCGAACTGCAGCCCGCTGATGTCGTTGATGATCGTCGCACCGCGCGCGGCGGCCTCGCGCGCGACCGTCGCCTTGTAGGTGTCGATGGAGAGCAGCGCGGGGGTCCCGGCGGCGAGCCTCTCGACAACAGGCAGCACACGCCGCATCTCCTCCTCGGCGCCCACCGAGTCGGCCCCCGGGCGCGTGGATTCGCCGCCGATGTCGAGGATGTCAGCCCCGTCGGCCACCATCTGCAGGCCGGCCGCGACGGCCCGCTCGACGTCGAGGTGGAGCCCGCCGTCGGAGAACGAGTCAGGCGTGATGTTGAGAATGCCCATCACGAGTGTCCGCTCGCCGAGCTTCATCGTCCGGCCGCCGGGCAGGGGAACGTCGTACGGCTTCCGTCTGGACATCTGGATCGCTGAATCGCTAATCGCTAATCGCTAATCACCGGAAATCACGAATCACGAATCACGAATCACGAATCGCTCGGATCAATGGAAAGGGCCGTGAAGATCTTATCCCCACGGCCCCTAGGTTCGCGATTCGTGATCAGTGATCAG
>JBBECO010000100.1:4317-23100 GCA_040881785.1 Vicinamibacterales bacterium | reverse complement strand
CGTGAAGATCTTATCCCCACGGCCCCTAGGTTCGCGATTCGTGATCAGTGATCAGCGATTAGCGATTAGCGATTAGCGATTAGCGATTCACTCCTGCGTCAGCGGCTTGTTGAGCGGCTGCATGGGCGGCACCATCGACGGCCGCTCCTTGGCGGGCCGTTTCGGGCCGTCTTCGGGGGCGCGCGCCGACATCGGCGGCACGTACTCCTCGAGCGGTTCGCCCGCGGCGATCCGGCGGACCTCCTCGGCGTCCAGCACCTCGCGCGCCAGCAGCGCGTCGGCGATCTGGAGCAGCGTGTCCTTCCGCTCCGTCAATATCGCCCGGGCCTTCTCGTAGTTGGTGCTGATGATCCGCTTGATCTCCTGGTCGATATAGACCGCGGTCTGCTCGCTGTAGTCATGGTGCTGCGCGATCTCGCGGCCGAGGAAGATCTGCTCTTCCTTCTTGCCGAAGGTCAGCGGCCCCATCGCCTCGCTCATGCCCCACTCGCACACCATCTTGCGGGCCATCTCGGTCGAGCGCTCGAGATCGTTGCCCGCGCCGGTCGTCATCGCGCCGTTCATCGTGATCTCTTCGGCGAGACGGCCGCCGAGCAGGATCGCGATCTGGTCGTTCAGGTAGTCGCGCGAGTAATTGTGCTTGTCTTCGAGCGGCAGCATCGTCGTCAGGCCGAGCGCCATCCCGCGGGGGATGATGGTGACCTTGTGGACCGGGTCGGCGTGCGGCAGCAGGACGGCCAGCAGCGCGTGGCCGGCCTCGTGGACCGCCGTCACCTTCTTCTCTTCGTCGTTGATGATCATCGAACGACGCTCCGAGCCCATCAGGACCTTGTCCTTCGCGAACTCGAAGTCCTGCATGCGGACGACCTTCTGGTTGTACCGCGCGGCGTTGAGGGCCGCCTCGTTGACCAGGTTCGCGATATCGGCGCCCGAGAAGCCGGAGGTGCCGCGCGCCATCACGTGGATGTTCACGTCGTCGGCCAGCGGGATCTTCTTGGTGTGGACCGCGAAGATGCCTTCGCGCCCCTTCACGTCGGGACGGTTGACCACGATGCGGCGGTCGAAACGGCCCGGACGCAGCAGCGCGGGATCGAGAACGTCGGGACGGTTGGTGGCGGCGACGAGGATGACGCCTTCGTTCGACTCGAAGCCGTCCATCTCGACGAGCAGCTGGTTCAGGGTCTGCTCGCGCTCGTCGTGACCGCCGCCGAGACCGGCGCCACGATGGCGGCCGACGGCGTCGATCTCGTCGATGAAGACGATACAGGGGGCGTTCTTCTTGCCCTGTTCGAAGAGATCGCGGACGCGAGAGGCGCCAACGCCGACGAACATCTCGACGAAGTCGGAGCCCGAGATCGAGAAGAACGGCACGTTGGCTTCCCCCGCGACCGCGCGCGCGAGCAGCGTCTTGCCCGTGCCCGGCGCGCCCATGAGGAGCACGCCCTTCGGAATCCGTCCGCCGAGCTTCTGGAACTTCTGCGGTTCCTTCAGGAACTCGATGAGTTCCTGGAGCTCCTCCTTGGCCTCATCGACCCCGGAGACGTCCTTGAACGTCACCTTCTTCTGCGAGCTCGAGGAGAGCTTCGCCCGGCTTTTGCCGAACGACAGGGCCTTGTTCCCGCCGCTCTGCATCTGCCGCATGATGAAGATCCAGAAGCCGATCATCAGCAGGATGGGCGCCCAGGAATAGAGCAGCGTGGCCCACGGGCTCGCCGCTTCGCGGTCCGCCTCGATGGCGACGCCATTGGCGCTCAGCTCGTTCGCCAGACCCGTGTAATGGCCCGCGGGCGCGTAGGTGCGGAACTTCGATCCATCACCCTTTCCACCCACGAACTCGCCGACGATGTCGTTGCCCGTGATCTTGACGGAGGCGACCTGTTTCTCGCTGACTTTCTGGAGGAACTCGGTGAACGCGATCTTCTGCTCGGTCCCACCAGCCCATGTAGATGAGAAATTCCAGATGAGCACCCCGAGCACCACGAGGAGCATCCAGAACAACAAACTTTTGAGGGTCGAGTTCAAACTTCGCCTCCTAAACGCCTTGCTTTCAAGAGTATCACGCCGGGTGAGGGGGCCGGAGCGCGAAACCCCTCGGCCACACCATGCCCGACGACCCAGACGATCCGATCGTCGCTATCCACCACGAGCGGCAGAAAATCGCGGTCCGCCCGCGGCACTTTCCTGTCGACCAGGTAGTCCTGCAGCTTCTTGCTCCGTCCGCCGAGACCCGGGGGCTGGAACCGATCCCCTGGTTTCCTCGACCTCACGGCCAGCGGCCCGGCGGCACCCCTCACGAACGCCTGCAAATCTCCGGACCTTCCGGACCCTTCGGACCCTTCGGACCCCTCGGACCCCTCGGACCATTCCCGGACCGACAGGACCATCTGTTGCGGCCTGAGCAGCACCTCTCCAGGAATAGACAGCGGAATCCTGAATTGGTTCTCCCCCGCCCCCGAGTGTCGTGCCGTCCGCGGGGGTTCGGGCCCCAGGCGGACGATCCCGCCGAGATGGCGAGCCTGCTGCCCCGGCAGGCTGATGGCGCTACCGGGCTCTCCCGACCGGACGAAGTCGAGAAAGCGGTGGACGTGCTCGAAGCCGACGAACCGCTCACCCGCCCCATACTGCAGGGCCCGTCGAGCGACTCTCGACGCCAGCGCGGGATGCAGGGATCCGAGCGCCTGCACCTCGACCTGCACCGTTCCCGGCACAGGCCGACCGGTGGCTGGATCGATATCTGTTAAGACGACAGAAGCGGCCAAATCGATTGCTTCGGCTTCAAGACGGTCGTCGTCGTCGCGGGCCAGCGCCGCCTCGCGCGCCAGCACCTCGACGATACCGGGTGAGAACTCCCGCTCGAGGTAGGGGAGCAGCTCATGGCGGACGCGATTGCGCGGCACGGCGACGTCCGCGTTGCTGGCGTCGTCCCGAAAGGTAAGACCGCCGTCAGCGGCATATTGGCGGAGCGCGTCCCGCGAGATGTCGATGAGCGGCCGGACGAAGAGCCCCGCCTTCGGACGGATGGCCCCGAGGCCACGCGTGCCGGCGCCGCGGATCAGGCGCAGCAGAAACGTCTCGGCCTGGTCGTCGCGGCTGTGTCCGATGGCCACGGCATCAGCGCCGAGCCTCGCGGCCGCCTCCGCCAGGAACGCGTAGCGCACCCGCCTCGCGGCGTCCTCGATCGAGCGCTTCTCGCGCAGGGCGAGCGCCCGCACCTCGCACGCGCCCGTCTCGAGCGGAACGCCGAGACTGGCGGTGAGGTCGCGGCAAAACGCCTCGTCGCCGTCGGACGCCTCGCCCCGGAGGCCGTGATTGAAGTGCGCCGCGCCGGCGACAACGAGGTCACCCTGGGCCTCCAGTTCGCGGAGGATGTGCAGCAGCGCGACGGAATCCGGGCCGCCGGACAAGGCAACCACGACGCGTCCGCCAGGCGGAAGCATGTCGTGGCGCCGGATGGTCCGAAGGACAGAGTCGGGGAGACTCATGAGAAATTGCGAATTGCGAATTGGGAATTGACAGCGCCGGGCGACAATTCACAATTCACAATTCGGAACTGTGGGCGAAGAAAAAAATGGTGCCGGTGCAGGGACTTGAACCCCGGACAACGCGGATATGAGCCGCGTGCTCTAACCAACTGAGCTACACCGGCGGGAATTGACAATTATAGCGCATCGTCGGCAGCCCATAACGGGCTGCGCTACACGTCCGGGTCATGGGCAGCCCATAACGGGCTGCGCTACACGTCCGGATCGACGGCGGCGGCAGGCGGTGGGGTGGCGTCTTCGGCGGTGTAGCGCAGCCCTTTATGGGCTGCCCTCACAGCGCCGCGGCGATCAACGGGATCAGGATCTCGTGGTGGCCGACGAGCGAATAGCCCTTGCCGATGCCGGCCACGGGGCGCGTGACGACGTTGGTGTGGGGACGGTACATCCGCATGAAATCGATGTTCACGGTCGTGAGCCCGTCGAGCGACACGCCCGCATTGCGCACGAGCGCCACGGCTTTCAGAAAGACTTCCGGCAGCACGACGGCGGATCCGCAATTCAGGTAGACGCCTCCCTTCAGCCGCGCGACGTTCGAGACGAAGTAACGGAAATCGCGCAGACTGCCCTCGCCGATCGCGGCGCCGTCGGCGGCGGGATGCATGTGAATGATGTCGGTGCCGATCGCGACGTGCACGGTGAGCGGAATCTCGAGCCGCGCGGCGGCGGCAAGCAGACTCACGCCGGCGTGCGGCGCCTGCAGTTCGGCGAGGCGCGCGACGACGGCCTGTCCCAGACCGAGCCCGCGGCCGACGCCGTCGCTGATCGCGGCATTCAGCAGCGTGGCGGTCTCTTCTGCCATGCCGAAGCGTCCCGGTCCGAGCGCCTCGTCCACGTCTTCGGAGGTCGAGCCCGCCAGCGCCAGCTCGAAATCGTGAATGACGCCGGCGCCGTTCATCGCGAGCGCCGAGACGTAGCCGCGCTCCATCAGGTCGATCAGGACCGGCGACAGTCCCGTCTTGATCACGTGCGCGCCGAGCCCCCAAACCAGCCCGCGTTCAGACGCGTGCGCCGCCCGGAGTGCGGCGACGACGGCCTTGAAGTCCGCGCCGGCGAGGATATCCGGGAGGGCGTCGACGAAGGCCGCGACACTGCCGCCGGGAGCCGGCACGCGCGCGAAGTCGGCGGCGTTCGCCTTGCTCGTGCGTGAGGCCAGCGGATACGTGCGGACGCCCGACAGGTCGAACTCTTCGTAGGGGAATTTCACGGGCTGGAGAGTACTACAAACCACGCGTGCGCCCGGCCTGAAGGCCGGGCCTACAAGAGCAGCATCGCGTCGCCGTAGCTGTAGAACCGATAACGCTGCTCGACGGCATGACGGTACGCCGCCAGCACCCGCTCTCGGCCGGCGAACGCGGCGACGAGCATCAGCAGCGACGACTTCGGCAGGTGGAAGTTCGTGACGAGCCCGCGGACGACCCTGAAGTCGAAGCCGGGATAGATGAAGGTCGTGGCGTCCCCCGCGCCGGCCACGACACGTCCGGTGCCTCTGGACGCGGCGTCCTCCAGCGCTCGCGTCGTCGTCGTGCCGACGGCAATGACCCGGCGTCCTTCCGCGAGCGCGCGATTGATGGCCTCGGCGGCCGCCGTGGGGATCTCGTAGTGCTCCGGATCGACGATGTGGGATTCCACGTCGGGCGTGCGGACCGGCTTGAACGTGCCATACCCGACGTGCAGGGTGATCTCGTGCCGCTCGACGCCGCGAGCCTCGAGAGCGTCGAGGATCCCGCGCGTGAAATGGAGTCCGGCGGTGGGCGCGGCGACGGATCCCCGCGTCGCGGCGAAGACGGTCTGGTACCGCTCGCGATCCTCGACGGTATCGCCCCGCTTGATGTACGGCGGCAGCGGCACATGTCCCAGGGCGTCCACGAGGGCGTCCACGTCCGCCCGCCCGTCGCTCGTCAGACGGATCGTCCGCCTGCCGAAGAAACGCCGCTCGAGTACCTCTCCGGTGAGGACGCCGGCCGGTCCGTCGAAGCGCACGCGCGCGCCGGGCTTGAGCTTCTGCCCCGGGTGCATGAGCGCCTCCCACACGTCCCCGTCGACGCGGCGCAGCAGCAGGCACTCCACCGCCCCACCGCTGGGCTCGCGGTGCCCGATCAGCCGCGCCGCGAACACCTTCGTGTCGTTGACCACGACGACGTCGCCGGGCCGAAGGTACGCGGGAAGGTCACCGACCATCGCGTCCCTGAGCTCCCCTTCGTGACGAGGCAGGACGAGCAGCCGCGACGTCCCGCGGGGCGCCGCCTCCTGCGCGATCAGCTCATCAGGCAGCTCGAAGTCGAAGTCCGACACCAGCACGGGAAGACTCTAGTCGAACCGTGTTGAACCGTGTTGCACCGTGGCCCGTGTTGAACCGTGGCAGAATGCGGAATGGCCGAGGACGAGAAGGCAGCGGAAACCAAGCCGACGGTGTTCGAGACGGACGTCGAGAAAGGCTCGCCGCTCGTCAGCCACATGCCGGTCGACGTCCGGAGCCTTGCCATCACGACGATCGCCGTGCTGGGGACGATCCTGATGCTCCAGTATGCGCGGCCGGTGCTGATCCCGGTCGTCCTGGCCGTCCTCATCAGTTACGTCCTGGCGCCGGCGGTCAC
Organism: Vicinamibacterales bacterium; assembly: GCA_040881785.1. Taxonomy (GTDB): domain Bacteria; phylum Acidobacteriota; class Vicinamibacteria; order Vicinamibacterales; family 2-12-FULL-66-21; genus JACDCA01. Next base: position 16,964 of record JBBECO010000100.1, on the reverse strand, counting down.
GTCGTTGGACAAGCACCACGTCCCCCGCGTGATCGGCGCCTTCGTGATCATCGGGGTGTTGTGCGGTGCCCTGGGCTTCGGTGCTTATACGCTGACCGACGACGCCATACGCATCATCGATAATCTACCCACGGTCGCCGAGAAACTCCGCCGGAGATCGATGCGGCCGAACACGCGCAGGACCGGGGACGAAGGCCTGCTGCAGAAGATGCAGGACGCGGCGGCGGAGATCGACAAGACAGCTGCCAAGGCCGCGACGCCCGTGCCGACCCCCGACGAGGTGACGCGCGTGCAGGTCGTCGAGCCGCCGTTTCGCGCCTCGGACTACCTCTGGTCCGGCGGACGGGGGGTCCTGAACTTCTTCGCGCAGTTCGCCATCGTCCTGTTCCTCGTGTACTTCCTGCTCGTCACCGACGATCTCTTCAAGCGCAAGATCGTCAGCATCGCAGGACCGACCCTGACGAAAAAGAAGATCAGCGTCCAGATCATGGACGAGATCAACAGCCAGATCAGCAGCTTCCTTCGGGTGACGGTCGTCACCAGCCTGATCGTGGGGGTGGCGACCGGGGCGATGCTCTGGTGGTTCGGCCTCGAGAACTACGTGCTCTGGGGGCTGCTCGCCGGCGTCTTCAACTCGATCCCCTACATCGGTCCGATCGTCGTCAGCGGCGGTCTCGCGGTGGTGGCGTTCATGCAGTTCGACGACCTGCTCCGTACGGCCTACGTGTCGGGCGCCGCGCTCGTCATCACGAGCCTCGAAGGCTGGCTGCTGACGCCCGTCCTCATGAGCCGGGCCTCGAAGATGAATCCAGTCGCGATTTTCGTCGGTTTGTTGTTCTGGAGCTGGGTGTGGGGCGTGTGGGGCATGATCCTCGCCGTCCCGATACTGATGGCCCTCAAGGCGCTCTGCGATCGCGTCGAAGACCTCCAGGCGATCGGCGAGCTGCTCGGAGAGTGACCTTCGAGATTCGGTAATCGGTACTCGGTGGTCGGTACTCGGTACACGGAGGACACGGAGGGCGGGTCACTACCACAGGGCGACCTGTGAGAGCAGCCACCACGCAATCGCAAGCGGGATGACGGCGGCCAGGACCAGCACTGCGACGGCGACACCAACGAACACATAATCGGACCGCTCCGGAGTCACACCCGGACGCGCGTGGCGCTCGAGGAGGGCCATGTTCCGGAGGTTGGCCTTGAACCCCGCGTCGAAGAGGTCTCCGGCGAGCGGGACCGCGCCGACCAGCAGATCGAGCCCGGTGTTCAGCACCATCCGCGCGACGACGACCTTCGGGATCCGCAGCCGCACCGAGTGCAGCAGGATCATCACCGAAAAGAACCCCGTGACGAGGTCTCCCGCGCCGGGCAGCAGGCCGACGACCGGGTCCAGGCCGAAGCGCAGGCGCGTGCCCGGCACCTGAAAGGCGCTGTCGAGCAGCACGGCCCACTTCCGCAAGGCCGCGAGAGCCCGGTCGTTGGATGCATCCATGACAGCAACATCTCACAAGCGTGGTAGGTTTTTCTGTGCCGATCGCATCGTTACGTGTCTGGCCTGGCGCCCCGTATCCGCTCGGGGCCACCTGGGACGGCATCGGGGTCAACTTCGCGCTGTTCTCCGAGCATGCGACCCGCGTCGAGCTGTGCCTCTTCAATTCGGCGGCCGACGAAGTCGAATCGCTCACGATTCCCCTGCTCGAGCAGACCGACATGGTCTGGCACGGCTACCTGCCGGACGGCTCGACATGCACGTCGACGGATTCAGGTTCGATCTCGCCAGCGCACTGGCTCGCCAGCGCACTGGCTCGTGAGTTGCACGCCGTCGATAAACTTGGCGCGTTCTTCGATATCATTCACCAGGATCCCGTGCTCTCGCCCGACGCCGATGTGACCGCGCTGCGCGCCCGGCAGCGGCGTAACTTCCTCGGCACGCTGCTGATGTCGGTGGGCGTGCCGATGATCAGCGGCGGCGACGAGCGCGGCGAGCGCGTGGTCGGCGATACGCTCCTGGTCCTCTTCAATGCCGGCGCCGCGCCTGAGCCGTTCCTGCTCCCGGAGGCCGCGCCGATGGGCGGCTGGGAAGCGCTCCTCGACACGGCCGATCCGTGGAGTCCGGCACGAAGGCTGCGTGCAGGAGACCAGTACGAGCTGCAGCCGAGGTCGATGGCGGTCCTGCGGCTGGCGCGCTGACTCTCATATCTATGACAAAGACATCACTCAAACGAACGACACCACGCAAGAAAGCCGCGCCGTCCGCGGCGCAACGCATCGACCCGCAGCTCCTGCGACGCGTCGTCGTCGAACACGTCTATCCCGAGGTGGACGGCGGGCGCTTCCCGATCAAACGCACGGTGCACGAGACGGTGGCGGTCAGCGCGGACGTCTTCGCGGATGGTCACGACATCGTCGCGGCGGCGCTGCTCCACCGGCGCCAGGGCGAGCGCGACTGGACGGAGGTGCCGATGACGGCGGCCGGCAACGACCGCTGGACGGCCGCGTTCACCGTGACCGCGCTCGGTGGATACGAGTACACCGTCGAGGGATGGATCGACCGCTTCGGCACCTGGCGCCACGAGCTGTCGAAGAAGTTCGGCGCCGGTCAGGACATCACGAGCGAGCTGCTCGAAGGCGCCCAACTCGTCGCGGGAACTCACGCAGAGGGCCTGCCCGCCGTAGCTTCAGCGGAGGAGGGTGCGGGAACTGACGCAGGGGGCCTGCCCGCCGTAGCTTTAGCGAAGGCGGGTGCGGGCACGCTCACAGAAAGTGCCGCGGCGCTCGCGGACGCCTCGCTCCCCGCCGAGCAGCGGGTGGCGCTGGCGCTCGATGCGGACCTCCAGCGGGGGATGGCGGAGCGGGCGGACCGCAGCCACGCCACGCGGTACGAGCGCGTCCTGACCGTGCTGGTCGAACCGGTGCGCGCGCGGTATGGCGCGTGGTACGAAATGTTTCCGCGCTCGGCCGGGTCCGATCCCACCCGCAGTGCGACCTTCGACGAGGCCGCCGAGCGCCTCTCGTACGTCGCCGGCATGGGCTTCGACGTGCTGTATCTGCCGCCGATCCATCCCATTGGCCGGAGTTTCAGAAAGGGACCGAACAACTCGCTCGAATCCTCCCCCGACGACCCCGGCAGCCCCTGGGCCATCGGCAGCGATGAAGGGGGGCACACGGCCGTCGAGCCCGGACTCGGCACGCTGGCAGACTTCGACCGGTTCGTCGAGTCCGCGCGCGCGCAGGGGCTCGAGATCGCGCTGGACCTGGCCTATCAGACCTCGCCGGATCATCCGTACGTGAAAGCACACCCGGAGTGGTTTCGACGCCGGCCCGACGGCTCCATCAAGTACGCCGAAAATCCGCCGAAGAAATACCAGGACATCTACCCGATCAACTTCGAGTCCGAGGCGTGGGCATCGCTCTGGCGCGAGCTGAAAGAGGTCATCGCCTTCTGGATCCGCCATGGCGTCAAGATCTTCCGCGTGGACAACCCGCACACCAAACCGTTCCGGTTCTGGGAGTGGGCGCTCGCCGAGATCCGGCGCGAGCATCCCGACACGATCTTCCTGTCGGAGGCGTTCACGCGGCCCAAGGTGATGACGCGGCTGGCGAAGGCGGGCTTCTCGCAGTCCTACACGTACTTCACATGGCGGAACACCAGCGCGGAGCTGACCGAGTATTTCACCGAGCTCACGCAGACCGACGTCCGCGAGTACATGCGCCCCAACCTGTTTGCCAACACGCCCGACATCCTGCACGAGTACCTGCAGCACGGCGGACGGCCGGCCTTTCAGATCCGCCTGATCCTGGCCGCGACCCTGGGGGCCAGCTACGGCATCTACAGCGGCTACGAGCTCGCCGAAAATGTCCCGGTGAAGCCGGGCAGCGAGGAATACCTCGATTCGGAGAAGTACCAGATCCGCATCCGGCACTGGGACGACCCGAACAGCCTGGCGGAGCTCATCGCACGCGTGAACGAGATCCGGCGCGAGCACCCCGCGCTCCAGCGCGACTGGGGGCTGCGGTTCCACGCGACCGACAACCCGCAGCTGCTCGCCTACAGCAAGCGCTCCGAGGACGGCGCCGACGTCGTACTGACCATCGTCAATCTGGACCCCCTCAACATGCAGCACGGCTTCGTGCAGCTCCCCCTGACCGACTGGGGCCTGGGGCCGCACAGCCCGGTCGAGGTCAGCGACCTGCTGTCGCTCGAACGGTATTTCTGGCGGGGGGAGTGGAACTACGTGCGGCTCGATCCGCAGGCCCGCCCCGCCCACATCCTCTCGGTGCTGCTGCCGGCCCCGCCGGCCCCCGAGTCTGCCGAGCCTGCCCGCCCATGACGCTCACCGAACAGCCCGATCCTCTGTGGTACAAGGACGCCGTCATCTACCAGGCGCACGTCCGCGCGTTCTTCGACAGCACGAACGACGGCGTCGGCGACTTTCCCGGACTGACCGCGAAGCTCGAGTACCTCGAAAGTCTGGGCATCAACTGCCTGTGGCTCCTGCCGTTCTACCCGTCGCCGCTCCGCGACGACGGGTATGACATCGCGGATTACGAGAACATCCATCCGAGCTACGGCACGCTGGCGGACTTCGACCGTTTCATGGAGGAGGCGCACCGCCGACATATCCGCGTCGTGACGGAGCTCGTCATCAACCACACGTCCGACCAGCATCCCTGGTTCCAGGCCGCGCGCCGCGCGCCGGCCGGCTCTCCCGAGCGCGACTTCTACGTGTGGAGCGACACGAACCGGAAGTACGAAGGGGTCCGGATCATCTTCACCGACAGCGAGGCGTCGAACTGGAGCTGGGACGAAACGGCGCAGGCCTATTACTGGCACCGCTTCTTCCACCATCAGCCGGACCTGAACTTCGACAATCCCGCCGTGCTCGACGCGGTCGTGCGGGTCATGCGCTTCTGGTTCGACCGCGGCGTGGACGGGCTCCGCCTCGACGCCGTCCCCTACCTGATCGAGCGCGAAGGCACGATCTGCGAGAACCTGCCCGAGACGCACGACATCCTCAAGGCGATGCGCGCGGAGCTCGATCGGGACTACCCCGACCGGATGCTTCTGGCCGAAGCCAATCAGTGGCCGGCCGACGTGCGGCCGTACTTCGGCGACGGCGACGAATGCCACATGGCGTTCCATTTCCCGCTGATGCCGCGGATGTTCATGGCGTTACGGCAGGAAAACCGCCACCCGGTCGTGGAGATCCTCCGCCAGACGCCCGACATCCCCGAGACCTGCCAGTGGGCGATGTTCCTCAGAAACCACGACGAGCTGACGCTCGAAATGGTCACCGACGAGGAACGCGACTACATGTATCAGTCCTATGCCGCCGATCCGCAGATGCGGATCAACGTCGGGATCCGGCGGCGCCTGGCGCCGCTGGTGGAGAACAGCCGCCGCCGCATCGAGCTGCTCAACGGGCTGCTGATGTCGATGCCGGGCACGCCCATCATCTATTACGGCGACGAGATCGGCATGGGCGACAACATTTATCTCGGCGACCGCAACGGCGTGCGGACGCCGATGCAGTGGACCGGCGACCGGAATGCCGGGTTCTCGCGCGCCGACCCCGCGCGCCTGTTCGCGCCGCCGGTCATGGATCCGGTCTACGGCTACCAGGGGCTGAACGTCGAAGCGCAGGAGCGGTCCCCCTTCTCCCTGCTCAACTGGATGAAGCGCATGATCGGCCTGCGCAAGCAGTTCCACGTGTTCGGCCGCGGCACGATCGAGTTCCTGCCGGCGGAGAACCGCAAGGTCCTGGCCTACGTGCGCCATCACGAGGACGACACGATCCTGTGCGTCGCGAACCTGTCGCGCAGCGTGCAGCCGGTGCAGCTCGACCTCGCGCGGTTCAGGGGGCTGACGCCGCTCGAGATGCTCGGCCTGACCGAGTTCCCGCGCATCGGCGAGCTGCCGTACTTCCTCACGCTCGGGGGCTACGCGTTCTACTGGTTCCGCCTGCAGCAGAGCGCGGCGCCGATCACCGAGCGCGCGCCGCGCGAGGAGCCGGCCGACGTGCACGAGGCGCCGGCGCTGTTCATGGGCGTCGCCTGGGACACGCTGCTCGAGGGGAACGTCCGCACGCTGATCGAGCGCGACCTGCTCGCCGGTTTCCTGCAGCGACAGCGCTGGTTCGGCGGCAAGGCCCGCGAGATCCGTGCCGCGCGCTTCATCGACTGGGGGCTGCTGCGCCGTGCGCCGCAGCCGCTGTTCCTCACCATCGTGGAGGTGGAATTCGCCGACGGCGGCCGCGACCGCTACTTCCTGCCGCTGACGATCTGCTCCCACGCGGACGTCCGCGGGCTGCAGGAACGCGCCGGCCACGCCATCCTCGCCACCATTACCGGCGCCCGCAAAGGGCTGCTGTTCGACGCGACGCTCGACGACCGGTTCGCGCGGACGCTGCTCGAGGCGCTCGAGCAGGAGGAACAGATCAAGACCCGGATGGGCCAGGTCCGCGCCCTGCAGACCTCGGCGTTCCCTGCGGTGCGCGGCGAGGGGGACCTCGCGCCGCGGCGCGTCTCCACCGAACAGAGCAACACGTCACTGCTGCTCGGGGACCGGCTCTTCCTCAAACTGTTCCGCCGGCTCGACAGCGGCATCAATCCCGACTTCGAACTCGGACGGCAGCTCACCGAGCGCGCGGGTTTCGCGCGCGTGCCGGCGGTCGCCGGCGCCTTCGAACACGCCGGCTTCGGCGAAGCCCCCTCGACCCTCGGGATGGTGCAGCAGCTCGTGGAGAGCCAGGCGGACGGCTGGACGCAGGCGACCGACGAAGTCCGGCGCTTCTTCGACGCCGTCCAGTCGCGGCGGCAGCCGGCGGCCATCCGCGGCACGAAGCCGTACAGCGATCTCGCCGCGTCGGCGCCGCCCCCGGCGGTGCAGGAGCTGATCGGCGGCTACCTCGGTTCGGCCGAGCAGCTCGGACGCCGGACCGGCGAAATGCACGTGGCCCTCGCCTCAGACGTCGGCAACCCGAGCTTCGCGCCCGAACCCTTCACCGCCGACGATCTCAGCGCCATCGGCGCCAGCGCGGCCGGCGAGGCGCAGCGGGCCTTCCACGCGCTGCAGGCCGTCGCCATCGACCGCTCGCGCGTCCTCCCCGGACAGACGATCCACCGCGTGCGCGAGCTGCTGGAGCGCCAGCACGCCGTGCTCGATCGTGTCCGCGGGATCCCCGCGCTCGAGTTCACCGCCTCGAAGATCCGCGTGCACGGCGACTACCACCTCGGCCAGGTGCTCTGGGCCGAAGGGGACTTCTACATTCTCGACTTCGAAGGGGAACCCTCGAAACCGATCGCCCTCCGGCGGACCAAGCAGTCGCCGCTCAAAGACGTGGCCGGCATGATGCGCTCGTTCAGCTACGCCGCGCACGCGGGGCTCTTCACCTACACGGCGGCGCAGCCCGAGGCCTTCGAGCGCCTGGCGCGCTGGGCCGACGTATGGGAAACCTGGACGACCGCCGCGTTCCTCCGTGGCTACTTCGCGACGGTGCAGCACGCGCTCTTCGTGCCGTCCAACGACGCGCAGCGCGACGAGCTCCTGCGCCTGCTCGTCCTGGAAAAGTCGCTGTACGAGTTGAACTACGAGCTCAATCACCGGCCCGACTGGCTGCGCATTCCGCTGGTCGGGATCCTGCGCCTCCTCAGTTGATGGCCGCTTCTCCAGACGCACGGCGGGCGCCGGCCTTCTTCGGCGCCGTCCCGTCGCAGGACGGCGTGCGCTTCCGCGTCTGGGCGTCGGGCGCGCAGGACGTCCGGTTGCAGCTGCACGACGGCGGCGCCGCCGGCCTGCATCCGCTCGCGGACGCCGGGAACGGCGTGCGTGAGACCTGGATCAAGGGAGCGGCCGCCGGCGACCGCTACGCCTACATCCTCGACGGGTCGCCTCCCCTGCCCGATCCCGCGTCGCGGTTCCAGCCCGACGGCGTGCACGGCGCGTCACAGGTCGTCGATCCCTCGGCCTTTGCCTGGAGCGATCACCGCTGGCGCACCAGACCCGCGCGCGACCTGATCGTCTACGAGCTGCACGTCGGCGCCTTCAGCGAGGCCGGCACGTTTGCCGGCGCCGAGCGGCGTCTGCCCTACCTTCGAGATCTCGGCGTGACCACCGTCGAACTGATGCCGGTCGCCGACTTCCCCGGCCGCCGCAACTGGGGCTATGACGGCGTGTCGCTCTTTGCGCCGTCACGCGCCTACGGCACACCCGACGATCTCCGGCGACTGGTCGATGCCGCCCACCGGCACGGGCTCTCGGTCATGCTCGACGTGGTCTACAACCATCTCGGCCCGGAAGGCGCCTATCTCCCACGCTTCAGCCCCGGGTATCTCACCGGCAGGCACACGACACCGTGGGGCGACGCCATCAACCTCGACGCGCACCTGGTCCGCCAGTTCATTCTCGACAACGCCGCGCACTGGGTCCGCGAGTATCACGTGGACGGGCTTCGGCTCGACGCCACGCACGCGCTCATCGAAGACCATCCCCCGACGATCGTCGAAGAGATCGCCGCGGTGACGCAGGCGGTCGCCGGGCGCCCGATCGTCGTCCACGCCGAGGATCATCGAAACCTGGCGCCGATGGTGGAAGATCGCCGTCTCGGCGGCTGGGGGCTCGACGGCGTCTGGGCCGACGACTTCCACCACGTCGTCCGCCGGATGACGGCGGGCGATCAGGATTCGTATTACGCCGATTTCGCCGGCAGCGCGGGAGAGCTGGCGACGATCATCCGTCAGGGCTGGCTGTACGCGGGCGCCCACTCCGCGCACATGAAGGGGCCGCGCGGCACCGATCCGGGCCGCGTGCCGATGTACCGGTTCATCGTCTGCCTGCAGAACCACGACCAGATCGGCAACCGTGCCCTCGGCGAGCGGCTGCATCACGAGATTCCGCCCGAGGTCTGGCGCGCCGCGAGCGTGCTCCTGCTGACGGTGCCGATGACGCCGCTGCTGTTCATGGGACAGGAATGGGCCGCCTCCACGCCGTTCCAGTTCTTCACGGACCTCGAGCCCGGCCTGGGACGGCTGGTCACGGTGGGACGACGCCGCGAGTTCGCCGGGTTCCCCCAGTTCGCCGATCCTGACGCCGCCGAGCGCATCCCGGATCCCCAGGCGGAAGAGACCTTCCGCAACAGCCGGCTGCGGTGGGACGAGCTCGGCGCCGGCGTCCACGAGCGATCGCTGGCCCTCTACCGGGCGCTGCTCGCGATGCGCCGCGACTCCCCCGCGCTCTCGGGCAGCGACGACACCTCCGGCACGGCGTTCGCACCCGATGATGAGACGATCGTCATGCGGCGGAGCGACGGCCGGGCGGCGTTCTGGGTCGTCTGCCGGTTCAGGTCGGCAGGGGCCGCCGACCTGGGCGCCGCGGCGGCCGCGATGGGGCTCGAGGCCGGGAGGTTGCACCCCGTGCTCGACACCGAGCATGCCGAATTCGCGCAGGATCCTGCGCCGATCGACATCACGTCCGAGGGGGGGCGCACGGTGATTCGCTTTCAGCGCCCCGGAGCTGTCATTCTGCAGGAGTCATGAGCGACATCCCGACGCGTCCACGGTACGTGCCGGTCTCGACCTATCGCCTCCAGGTCCATCACGGCTTTCCTCTGACGGATGCCGCCGGTGCCGTGCCGTACCTCTCGAGGCTTGGCGTCGATGCCATCTACACGTCGCCGTACTTCACCGCCGCCGCCGGCAGCACCCACGGCTACGACGTCTGCAATCACAACGAGATCAATCCCGAGCTGGGCGGCGAGGCCGCGCACCGGCGGTTCGTCGAGGCGGTGGCCGCCCACGGGCTCGGCCACATCGTGGACTTCGTCCCGAATCACATGGGGATCGGTGCGGGCGGCAACGCCTGGTGGACCGACGTGCTCGAGAACGGCCCCAGCTCCCCCACGGCGAAGTTCTTCGACATCGACTGGGCACCCGTGAAGGCGGAGCTCCACGCCAAGCTGCTGCTGCCGATCCTCGGGGACCAGTACGGGCACGTGCTCGAACGCGGGGAGATGCAGCTGGAGTTCCGGGACGGCGCCCTGGCGCTGCGGTATTTCGACCACAGGCTGCCGGTCAACCCCCGGCAGTCTCCGCGCATCTACCGGTCGGCGATCGCGCCACTGACGGCCGAGCTCGGCGGCGACAGCCCGCACGTGCACGAATTTCTGAGCATCCTCGCCTCACTGGAACACATGCCGGCCTACACCGAGCAGGATCCCGGGCGCATCGTCGAGCGGCAGCGGGAAAAAGAGGTCGCGCGGAAGCGGCTGTCCAGGCTCGTGCAGGAATCACCCGTCGTGGGACGGCACCTCGCCGACGCGATCCGGAAGGCCAACGGCGTCCCGGGAGAACCCGACTCGTTCGACGCGCTGCATGCGCTGCTCGAGAGCCAGGCGTACCGGCTCTCCCACTGGCGGACGGCGTCCCACGAGATCAACTACCGCCGCTTCTTCGATATCAACACGCTCGCCGGGCTGCGCGTCGAGGAGCCCGAGGTCTTCGCGGCCACGCACGCGCTGCTCGGACGGCTGCTCGCGGACGGCAGCGTGCAGGGCGTCCGCGTGGACCATCCCGATGGTCTGTTCGATCCGAGGGAATATTTCGACAGGCTTCAGCAGCTCGCCGCACGGGCGACGGGCGACCCCACGCCCACGTATGTCGTGGCCGAGAAGATTCTCTCTGCGGGCGAAACGCTCCCGAAGCCGTGGGCCGTCCACGGCACGACCGGATACGACTTCCTGAACGACCTGAATGGTCTGTTCGTGGACGCCGCACAGGGGCGCCGCCTCCGCCGGACGTACTCCAAGCTCACCGGGCACATGGACGGCTTCGACGACGTCCTCTATGACAGCAAGCAGCTGATCATGAGCACCGCGATGGCGAGCGAGCTGAACGTGCTGGCGCACATGCTGGACCGGATCGGCGAGAGCAACCGGAAGTCACGCGACTTCACGATGGAGAGCCTGCGCGACGTCATCCGCGAAGTGGTGGCGTGCTTTCCGGTCTACCGGACCTACGTCGACGAGCGCGGGTGGACGCCGGCCGACCGCGCGGTCGTCGCGCAGGCGATCGCGCTGGCGCGGCGCAGGAACCCGGCCATGGAGGCGTCGCTCTACGACTTCTTTCGCGAAGTGGTGCTTCCGCGCGGCAGCGACGAGAAACCCACCGACCGTCCGTCAGGCGAGCGCCGTCTGGGCTATCCGCCCGCTGACGCCGCCGAGGCGCGGGAGCGGCTGAAGTTCGCCATGAAGCTCCAGCAGTACAGCGGACCGGTGCAGGCCAAGGGGCTGGAAGACACCGCCTTCTACCGGTACAACGTGCTCGTGTCGGTGAACGAAGTCGGCGGGGATCCCGCGCGGCTCGGCCGCTCCGTCCAGGAGTTTCACGAGAGCAACGCGCATCGCGCGCGCGAATGGCCGTTCGACATGCTGGCCACGGCCACACACGATACGAAGCTCGGCGAGGACGTGCGCGCGCGCATCAACATCCTCTCGGAATTGCACGACGAGTGGGGGCGCGAGACCTCGCGATGGATGCGCATCAACCGCTCGCAGCGACGCCTCGTGGACGGTGATCCGGCGCCCGACCGGCCGGACGAGTATCGCCTCTATCAGGTGCTGCTCGGCGCCTGGCCGGCCGACGTCCCGGTGGCTCACACGGCGCCGCAGGACTTCATCGATCGGATGACGGCGTACATGCTGAAGGCTGCGCGTGAAGCCAAGCGCCATACGAGCTGGCTGACGGCGAACCGGGGATATGAAGAGGCGTTGACCGGGTTCGTCGGGCGCGTCCTCGGCCCCGCGGGCGGCCCGAAGTTCCTTCCGGCGTTCGCCCCCTTCCAGCGCCGGGTGGCCGCGCTGGCCGTGGTGAACTCGCTCGCGCAGGTCGTCCTCAAACTGGCCTCGCCTGGCGTGCCGGATTTCTACCAGGGGACGGAGCTGTGGGACTTGAGCCTGGTCGATCCGGACAACCGCAGGCCGGTGGACTTCGCGCGTCGCGAGCGGATGCTCGCGGAGATCGCGAAGGCCGATCCGGCCGCACTGCTCGAGCACTGGCAGGACGGCCGCATCAAGATGCTGGTGACGACCACGGGCCTCCATCTTCGTCGCGAGATGCCGCACGTCTTCGTCGGCGGTGAGTACCTGGCGCTGGCGGTGGAATCGACGGTGCGGGGAGGTGTGGTCGCCTTCGCGCGGACGTCGGGAGACGACAGCGTCCTGGCCGTGGCGCCGAGACTCTGTGCAAGTCTCGTGGACGAGGAGCATCCCGTGCCGCTCGGCGGCGACTGCTGGAAGACCTCGCGGATCCTTCTCCCCGAGGCGCTGCGGAGCCGGACGTTCCACAACGTGTTGACCGGCGAAGAGCTCAGGCCCACGGAAAGCCACGGCGAGGCCTGGCTCTTCGTCGGCCAGGTGCTCAATCGTCTGCCCGTGGCACTGCTGAAGCTGACGCGGTAATCGGTGGTCGGTGGTCGGAAATGTAGGCCCGACCTTCAGGTCGGGCGTGTAGCGTGCACGCGACAAGGATCCCGTCACCCCTCGCGGCACGCCCGACATGAATGTCGGGCCTACAAGGTCTTTCCTACCTCTCGCGGCGCCTCTCTCCTGTCTGCTGCGCTTCGCGGTTCAGCTCGGTGATATCGATGTTGTTCGACG
>JBBECO010000100.1:0-4217 GCA_040881785.1 Vicinamibacterales bacterium | reverse complement strand
TCTCCTGTCTGCTGCGCTTCGCGGTTCAGCTCGGTGATATCGATGTTGTTCGACGCCTCGCCGAGCAGGTGCCGCGCGAAGTAGTCGCCGCGCAGCCAGTTCACGTAGCCTGACACCGCCGCGAAGGAATGCCGCACGCCCGGCAGCACGAACATGTCGAAGCGCTTGTTCGCCTTGATCAGCGCGTCGGCGAGCCGGTAGGTATTCCCGGGGTGCACGTTGTTGTCGATGTCACCCGTGATCAGCATCAGGTTGCCCTTCAGGTTCTTCGCGAGCTCCGAGTTCTTGTCGATGTCGTACTCGAAGGTCACCTTGCCGTCCTTCTCGACCTCCTTGATGCCGTGGTGCTTCTCGCTCCAGGTGTTGTTGTAGATGTTGTTCTCGTGGTTGCCCGATTCCGACCAGCCGACCTTGAAGAAGTCCGGATAGACGAGCATCGCGGCCGCCGACATGAACCCGCCGCCCGAGTGACCCCAGATCCCGACCCGGTTGATATCGATGAAGGGATGCCGGATCGCGAGCTGCTCGATCGCCGCCTTCTTGTCGGCCAGGCCGTAGTCGCGCAGGTTGCCGTACCCGTAGTTGTGGTACCACTTCGACCGCGTCGGATGCCCGCCGCGGTTGCCCACCTCGACGACGATGAAGCCGAACTGCGCGAGCGAGATGTTGTTGCTGCGCGGATTGAAGTTCTTGGTCACCCCCTCGGTCTGCGGCCCCGGATAGACGTAGGCGATGATCGGGTACTTCCGCGACGGATCGAAGTCGAACGGCTTGTACATGACGCCGTACAGGTCCGTCACGCCGTCGTCCGCCTTGACGGTGAAGGGCTCGGGGAACTTGAAGCCGGCGTCCATGAGCGGCTGCAGGTCCGGCGCCTCCAGTTTCATCACGAGGTTCCCGAGCGTGTCGTACAGGACCGACTCGGGCGTGCCGTCGATACGGGTCGAGTTGTTGACGAAGTATTTCATCGAGTCCACGCCGGACGCGCTGTGCGAGGCGTTGCCGGGATTGAGCAGCTTCAGCCCCGTGCCGTCCAGATTCACGCGGTAGTAATGCGTGTAGTAGGGGTCCTCGTCCTTCTCCCGCCCGGCGGCGTTGAAGTACATGACGCGGGTCTTCTCGTCGATGCTGTCGAGGCCGGTCGCGACGAACTCCCCTTCGGTGATCCGATTCTTCAGCTGCCCGGTCTTCGCATCGTAGAGATAGAAGTGGGCCCATCCGTCGCGCTCCGACCAGAACACCAGCTCCTGGCCGTTGTTCGTGAGACGCAGCGGCCGGCTCTCGATGTACGTGTTCAGCCGCTCCTCGACGAGCGGTGTCACCTCGCCGGTCGCGGCATCGGCTACGCAGACATCGAGCTTGTGCATGTCGCGGCTCAGGCGCGTGAAGTAGATCGTGTCGGATGACGGGCTGAGCCACTGCGGCACGAGCGGATTCCGCGGATCGCGCCGCACCGACGGCGCGGGCGCGGTGGCAATCGACATCGTCTGGTCCTTGAAGCGTTCGGCCTTGACCTTCACGCGCTGTTTCGAGGCCACGTCGAACACCCACATTTCCGTCTGCGCGATGTTCTCCTCGCCCGGCATCGCGTAGCGATAGGTTTCGAGCGTCGGCCGCGGACTTGCCAGCGTGTTGATGACCCAGAGGTCCTTGACCTTCCGCGCGTCGCGGCGCACGAGCGCGAACTTGCTCGAGTCGGGAGCCCAGACGACGTTGCCGGCGCGGGTGCGGATGTTCTTGGCGTCCTCGCCCTGTTCCTCCTGCTGCTGGCCCTGCTCCTGCTCGTCCTGCTGCTGTTGCTGTTGCTGCTGGTTCCCGCGGCCGCCGCCACGGCCGCCGCCGAAGCTGTAGTGCTCTTCGCCGTCGGTCGTGAGCTGGTGCTCGACGATGGTCTTGTCGGTCGCGCTCTTCTGCGCCTTGGCGAAGTTCTCCGCGTCCATCATGTAGAGGTTGTGATTGCGCGCGAAGAGGATCGTCTTGCCGTCCGGTGAGAGCGACGCCCACGTGGGGCGGCGTGGTTCTTCAGGAGAGTCCTCGATCAGCGCGACCTTCGCGGTGGCCATGTCGTATTCGAATTTCAGCGTTCGCGGACGTGTGGACGCGGCGCCCCGTCCGGCCCCATCCCCCGACCCGCGCTGCCCGCCCTGGCCGCGCTGCCCCTGCTGCAGCAGCGGGTCCTCGTCCATGTCGTGCTCGTCGGTCTGTTCGTCGAGCCCGCCCTGCTGATCGGTCGTGATCGCCTTCGGTTTGGTCGTCGGGATCACCGCGTCGCGCGGGACCTGCACGTCGAATTCGAAGGCCGCGTCGTTCTTGACGAAGCGCACCTGCGAGAACGGCAGGTGCTGCGCGTCGTAGGGGATCCGCGTGATCATCGTCAGCGCGGCGGCCATCTTCGCGTGGTCGAAGAGCGGACCCTTGGTTTTCTTGACCGGGTCCACCAGCATGAAGCGGCGCCCCGCGCGCGTGTTGTAGCTGTACCAGAAGCGGTCGCTCGTCTCGAGCCACCGCGGCGTCACGCTGGTGTCGAACACCATGCGCGAGACCTTCTGCGCCGTCCATGCGGCGGCCAGCTCGTAGTTCGGGCTCTGCCGCGCCGAGGCGTCGGACGTGGGCTTCTGCGCCTGGATGGGCGGGGCGTAGGCGATGGCCACGGCGATCGTCGACACACCGATGGCCGCGCGCACAGCGCGGTGGGCTGCGTGAAACATGTCGTGCTCCTCGGAATGGAAGGTGATGCGCCCGCCGCCGCCAGGAGGTCAGGGCCGGCAGTGGGACGAGGCAGTGTAACCCAGGCCACAGCCTGCCGCGCCGAAGCCTTGGCGAAGGCGGGGCTCAACACGGTCAAATACCGGCCACGGCCTGGCCCGCCGTAGCCTTGGCGAAGGCGGCTGCAACACGGTTCAACACTGCAAACGCCGGCCACGGCCTGGCCCGCCGTAGCCTTGGCGAAGGCGGGTTCAACACGGTTCAACACGGCAAACACGGGCCACGGTTCAACACGGGCAAACACCGGCCACGGTGCAACACGGTTCAACACGGCAAACACCGGCCACGGCTCAACGCGGGCGGCCACGGCTTGGCCCGCCATAGCCTTGGCGGAGGAAGGCCCCTCGAAGGCGGCCACGTGCAACACGGTTCACACTGCAAACGCCAGCCACGGCCTGCTGGATGTCCGCTAGGACATCCGGATCATCCACGACCTGCTCGGCCACCGCGACGTGCGCACGACGATGATCTACGTGCACGTGCTGAACAAGGGAGGGCGAGGAGTGAGAAGCTCGTTCGACGATCTGGGCTGACGGACGGCTGCTGGATATCCGACTACGTAGACCGGTCTAACCCTGCGCGCCCGACGATGCTGCTTCGTGTAAACGGCGGCCACCGTGTGGTTTGCGGGACCGGATGCTCCGCCCGTCTGTTGTTTATGCTGCCGGAGGCGTCCGCTCCTGCGGGTTACTACACGTTAGCCCGACAACGAAAGACATGACGACGGGGCAATTCGCGGAAAACCAATTCGAACAGTATCTGATCGACAGCAAGGTCGAGTACCGCCGAATCTCGGTCGCATCGGAACCTACGCCAGATTTCGAAATCGTGCTCTCGGGACGACGAATCGTCGTAGAGGTCAAACAAATCGACATGAATCCTGAGGACCGCCGGGTGCTTGCCGAGATCAGAGCGAAACAGCCTGCCAGCTATTGGATCCCGAACCGTGTGCGGGGCAAGTTGAAACACGTCTCGCGACAACTCCAAGCCGCCGCTATCAGCGGAGTCCCCACGATGGTTCTGCTGTGCAACAATGTGCCGTTGCATGAGCACGGCAACGCCGACGAGATCCTTGACGCCATGTTCGGCCAAACGACATATACGGTCTCTTGGCCGGAAGATCGAAGCGCGCCACCTTCCGTCTCCCGGGTGTCCGCCGGTGGCTCGCGTGCAGTCACACGCTCCCAAAACACTTCGCTCAGTGCGGTGGGCGTGTTGGGGCGCGCAGGCTCCCCGAACAGGCTTCGCATCTACCACAATCCGTTTGCTCGTGTTGAAATGCCGACGGCTCTTTTTGCCCGCGTCGACGCGAAACAGTTCACAGTGCACCACGAACCAGAGAGTCAGCTGCCATCGTGGCGAGAGTTCGCGCCCAATTCAAGTGCGGGCTAACATCGCGCTGGACCAGACGGCGCCGTGGCGACGGGAGCGCCGCTGGTCAGCGCGAAACG
>JBBECO010000099.1:0-4720 GCA_040881785.1 Vicinamibacterales bacterium | reverse complement strand
TGGATAACAAAGGTGTCATCTATGGTTGTCAACTGACGGCAGGGCCTTGAGTGCGAGCCGCGCCGAATCCGCGTATTGTCCGCACGGATAAGGCTTCCAGTCGAGGCACGGCTCTTGTATAACGTGTCCCCATGAGAGACGACGCCACGCGGATATCCCCGACGCACCCGCTGCGGACGCTGTTTCAACATCTCGTTCGCGGCAACTTCAGACGCGGCGCTCAGCTCGATGACGCCGAGATGGCCGACTACGTGAGCGGGCTGCTCACGGACTTTACGCATGTCGAGAACATGTACAAGATCCGCAATGCCCGCGGAGAACGGCTCGACGACGTCGCGGAGATGCTCATTGAGTCGAATCCGCATCTCGACGCGCCGTCGTTCGACCGCGAGCGCGCGGTGCGGCGCCACGTGGGAGACTTCACTCTGTTCTACACGGGCCTCTTCCCCGAGGCGGTTGCCTCGCTGCCGAGGCTGAAGCCGCTGTCGGTCGACACCTTCGTCGACTACGTCGCCGCTGGGAAGGAGTCCTACCGGATCGTTTCGCTGTTCAACATGTACGAGTACCGCGAAGAGGCGCCGCTGTTCAGCCGCCTCGCGTATCACTTCGAACAGTGCGTCCACGGCCTGAACCTGGTCAAGCGCGATCTCGAGCAGATGCAGGGCACCTATTACCGAAAGCTACAGAAGGACGTCGGCCTGAGCTGATCGATACCCCATTCGAGAGGCCAGCTAGGGTACACAGGGGATAAACATCCTGCGCGCGGGCGGAGTAGACCACTCGAAGGAGTCAGCTGCCCGCCTATGAGATTTGACGTCGTCATTCGAATTGCCCTGCTCGCACTGCGCCGCAGCCTCATGCGCACGTGCCTTACCGCACTCGGCCTGATTATCGGTGTGGCCGCCGTCATCACGATCGTGTCACTCGGCCAGGGCGCACGCGCGACGATCGAGGAAGAAGTCGAGGGGGCCGGCACCAACCTGGTCATTGTCAGCGCGGGGAACTGGACGTCGGGTGGCGTGCGCCTGGGCATGGGGTCATCGAGCACTCTGACCCCCGAGGACGCCGAAGCCATTCGTTCGCTGCACGGCGTCGCCTACGTCAGCCCCGGCGTTCGCAGCCGCCAGCAGCTCGTGAGCGCCGGCGAGAACTGGTCCGCTAATGTGGAAGGTGTCGGCGCCGATCTGCCGATGATCCGGTCGTGGCCGATGCTGGCGGGGTCATTCTTCGGCCCGGGTGACGTCGCGGGGGACGAGAAGCTGGCCGTGATCGGCACCATCGTGCGCGACGCGCTGTTCGAGCCCCACGTCAACCCGGTCGGCCGCCAGGTCCGCATCGGGATTCACCCCTTCACGATCGTGGGCGTGCTGGCGCCGAAAGGGCAGTCGTCCGGCGGCGACGACCAGGACGATGCGGTGTTCGCCCCCTACACGACCGTCCAGAAGCGGCTGCTGGGTGTCGACTACCTGCGAACCATTCACATCTCGGCGGCGTCTGCCGAACAGGTCACCGCGGTCGGCACGGCCGTGACTGACCTGCTGCGCGTGCGGCACGGCATCGCGCCGGGCGACCCCGATGACTTCCGCGTGCGGACCCTTGAAGAGATGATCGCCGTCCGCACGCGCACGACCCGCACGATGACGGCGCTCCTCAGCGGCATTGCGGCGGTTTCGCTCCTCGTGGGTGGGATCGGCGTCATGAACATCATGCTCGTGTCGGTCACCGAGCGGACGCGTGAGATCGGGATTCGCGTGGCCGTGGGGGCCCGGGGTCGCGACGTGCGGCTGCAGTTCCTCACCGAGGCCGTGATCCTGAGTGTCACCGGCGGACTGCTCGGGATCGGCCTCGGCTACGTGCTCTCAGAGGGCGTCACGCAGGTCCTGGGGTGGCCCACCCTGACGTCCCTCAATGCCTCGCTGCTTGCGTTCGGGTTCTCGGCGGCCATCGGGATCTTCTTCGGATGGTACCCGGCCACGAAAGCGGCCGCCACCGAGCCCATCGAGGCCCTGCGGTTCGAATAGCGTTCGGCCGGAAACGACGCAGCCCTGTCCGCCCTAGCGCCTCCGGCGATAGAACACACCGCCTCCGCCAAGCAGCAGGACCAGAAGGATCACGATGATGAGCGTATTGGTGTCCATGGGGGGCGGATTATATCCCCCATCCCGTCACCTGTCTGTGCTGTTCTGCACAGGTCGAAACATCACTCGTAGCGCAGCGCCGTCAGCGGATCCACCTGGCTCGCGCGGCGCGCCGGTATCCATACAGCCAGAAACGCCACCACGCCGAGCAGCGCCGGGACGCCGCCGAACACCAGCGGGTCATTTGCCGTGACACCAAACAGGAACGAGGTGATGAGACGGGCGAGCCCGAATGCCGCGCCGAGACCGATGGCGATCCCCACGAGCGCCAGCGCCATCCCCTGCGCCACCACCATGCGTCTCACCTGGGAGACCTGCGCCCCAAGGGCCAGTCGAATGCCGATCTCCTGGGTGCGCTGTTCGACCGAGTACGCCATCAGGCCGTAAATCCCGATCGCCGCCAGCAGGAGCGCGCAGGCGCCGAAAACCGACATCACCCACATGTTGAACTTCTGTCGCGACAGCGACAGCGCGACGATCTCATCCATCGACCGGACGTTTGCCACCGGCAGGCCGGTGGATTGTTGCAGTGAGTCCTGGATCGCGGCGCTCAACTGCTGCGGCGGCACCTGCGTGCGCACGATCCACGAGATCGGCGACAGGCCCACGTTGAGCGCGTTGGCGGCGTCGGGGACCTGCGCCTGCGGAACCCACATCTGTGGTGTCGGCTCGCTGTCGAGACCGCCGCTCCTGATGTCGCCGACGATGCCGATGACCTGCCGATCCGTTTCAGTTGCGAACTCGCGCATGACCCCCTTGCCGATCAGCAGGCGGTCCGACAGGGGATCGCCGTCCGGCCAGTACTGCCGGGCCATCGCTTCGTTGATGACCACGACCGGTGTCGCCGCGCCGGTGTCGCGCGCGTTGAAGGTCCGCCCCCGCTTCACCGGGATCTTGAAGACCTCGAAATATCCGGGTGACACCGTCATCCACCCGCCGCCTCCATGGAACGGGCCCTGGGCGTCGGCGGCCAGCGGGCGGCCGACAATGCGGAAGGGCAGGCCGTAACCTCCCTGAAGCGGGACGCAGCACGTGGCACTGGCTTCGACCACGCCCGGAATAGCTTTCAGCTGCTCGACGCCGTTGCGAACGACCTGCTCGACGGCTTCCGCCTGCTCGTACTTGGCCCCCTTGAGCGACATCCTGAGGGTCAGGACGTTGTGCGTATCGAACCCGGGATCCACCCGGCCGAGCGCCACCGCGGTGCGGATCAGCAGCGCCGAGCCGATCAGCAGCACGAGCGCGAGCGCGACTTCGACGACGACCAGCAGCGAGCGCACCTTGTTCTGACGGAAACCCGTGCCGGAGCGCCCCGCGCTCTCTTTCAGCGTCGTCGTCAGATCGGATTTTGAACTGTGCAGCGCGGGGATCAGTCCGAAAAGGATGCCGGTGGCCAGCGAGACGGCCGTCGTGAACGCCACGACCGTCCAGTCGAGCCCGACGAGCGCGCCGTTTTCGCCCACGCGCGGCAGACCCGCGGTGTTCACCGACAGCAGCGCCCGGATGCCGAGCCAGCCTACGAACAGCCCCAGCGCGCCGCCGGCGAGCGAGAGGACGACGCTCTCGGTGAGGAGCTGGCGGATGATACGGCCGCGCGATCCGCCGATCGCCGCGCGGATCGCGATCTCGCGGCGGCGTCCGGTCGCGCGGACGAGCAGCAGGTTCGCCACGTTCGCGCACGCGATCAGCAGCACGAAGCTGACGGCGCCGCCGTAGATCAGCAGCGACTGCTTCGTCTGCGGGCCGACGATGACGTCCTGGACGGCGCGGACCCCGAAGGTGTTCTGCGGGCCGAGCGCTGTGGGGAACGTCGCGCGGAAGTCCGCGGCCGACGCCTGGAGTCGCGCGTCGGCCTGTTCGAGGGAAACGCCTGGCTTCAGCCGGCCGAGCGCCTGGAAGTAATGCCCCTGGTCGTTGGTGTTCGGATCGAATTGGAACAGGACCCAGACCTGCGGCGTGGGTCCGAATTCGCGGAAGTCGAAATCACCGAGCACGCCGACCACGGTGTAGGGCTCGTCACCGAGCGAGACGCTCTTGCCGGTGATGTTCGGGTCGGCGTTGAAGCGCGACTCCCACAACCGCTTCGAAATGACGGCCACCCGCGGACCGTTCGGGGTGTCTTCCTCCGGGAGGAACGGTCGCCCGACGACGAAGGGGGCGCCGGTCAGTTTGAAGAAATCGGCGGACACGCGTCCGGACCGCAGTTGCTCCGGAAATCCCCCGCCGGTGAGGTTCATGATGCCGGTATTGAAGGCCGACACGTGCTCGACGACCTGGTCCTGCCGGCGGTAGTGCGCGAACTTGGCGGGGGAGGCCGCCGGCCCCGTGCCGTTGGGCGAGACGTTCATGAAGACGACGACGCGGGCCGCGTCCGGGATGGCGACCGGCTTCAACAGAACGGCGTTGACGACGGAGAAGATGGCGGTGTTGGCGGCGATGCCCAGCGTGAGCGCGGCGACGGCCGCCAGCGTGAACGCGGGGCTCTGCGCGAACATGCGCAGCGAGTGCTTGAGATCCCGGACGAAAGCTTCCATGGGAAGCTTAGACGGTGACACCCGCGAGATTGTTGTGTCGACGTGTCG
>JBBECO010000098.1:0-4813 GCA_040881785.1 Vicinamibacterales bacterium | reverse complement strand
GAATGACGGGACGAATAGTGGCAGTCGGTTAGAGGACTGCAGAGTCTTCGATGAATAGGGTCGGCGAGGATTCTGCTTCGACCCGTGCCGTCACCCCGAACGGCAGGGTCAGCGTCGGACCGTCGGTATGGCCGGACGGCAGGCCGAACAGGACCGGGCCGTGGAAGTCCTGCGTCAACGCCGCGGCGAGCTCGCGGACGGTTGACGTGCCGGACGGCTCGGTGCAGCGCGGGAGCTCGTTGAACACCAGCGCGCTCGCCCGATCGATGATGCCCGCGAGCCGTAACTGCGTGTAGATCCGATCGACGCGGTAGGGCCGCTCCCCCACCTCGTCGAGAAACAACACGCAGCCCTCAGGCGGCTCGAAAGCGTAGGGGGTGCCGAGCGACGCCGCGAGCTGCGTCATCGTGCCCCCGATCAGCATGCCGGACGCCGAGCCGCCCTTGATCACCTCGATGGACGGATGCGTTATCGCACCTGCCGGCGCGGCCGTCCTCAGGCAGCGTTCGAACGTGTCCCGGTCATACCCCTCGGCGCCGCGCGCGAAGCGCCCCTCGATCATCGGACCGTGGAACGTGACAATCCCGCAGGTCACAGTCAGCCACGTCATCAGCGACGTGTTGTCGCTGTAGCCGATGAACGCCTTCGGCGGACCATCGAACACCGAGCGGTCGAGCAGCGGCAGCAGATGCACGCTGCCGTAGCCGCCGCGCGCGGCGACGATCGCGGCGATCGAGGGATCCCTCCACGCCTCCATCAGCGCGTCGGCACGAACCTGCGCGGAGCCCGCCATGTAGCCCTCGCGCGCGAACACGGAGGGCTGGTAGACCGGCTCGAACCCGAGGGTTCTCAGCTCGACCAGGCCCCGCTCGAATTCATCGCGGTCGAAGGGGCTCGCCGGCGCGACGACGGCCACGCGGTCACCCGCGCGGAGCGCGCGCGGCCTGCGAATGACGTCAGACAAAGCGGGCCATCTCGTCGGCCACGGCCTGGTGCTCGTCGCGCCCCAGGACGGCGCGCAGGGCCGCACCGGTGAGCGGCGCGCGGCGCGTCGCCAGAAAGCGCTCCTTGACGCGACGGTGGCGTGCCAGGGCGTCTTCCGCGCGCTTCAACGGCAGGCTGCCGTCCTCGACCGCGCGAATGACCGACTCCAGCGCCTCGAACTGCACCGCCTGGTCCGCCCCGCACATCAGGACGGCGTCGCAGCCCGCGCCGATCGCCATGACGGTCGCTTCCGGAATACCGTAGCGGCCGCTGATCGCCTTCATCTCGAGGTCGTCGGAGAGGACCAGCCCGTCGTAGCCCAGCTCCTCCTTCAGCAGCTCGGTGACGATCCGGCGCGACAACGTCGCCGGACGATCCGGATCGAGCGCCGGGATCAGGATGTGCGCCGTCATGATCGACGCGACGCCTGCGGCAATCGCCGCCTTGAACGGCACAAGCTCGACGGCGTCCAGCCGGTCGGGCGCGTGCTCGATCAGCGGCAGCTCGAAGTGGGAATCCACGCTCGTATCGCCGTGTCCGGGGAAGTGCTTGCCGCTGGCCGCGATCCCCTCTCCCTGGAGTGTCCGGATGATCGTGGAGCCGAGGCGCGCGACCTCCTCCGCCCGATCCGCCAGCGACCTGTCACCGATGACAGGATTGGCGGGATTGGTCAGGACGTCCAGCACCGGGGTGTAATCCATCGAGATGCCGACGGCCTTCAGCTCGGCCGCCAGTGCCCTGGCAAACCGCTCGGCCAGCTTCTCGTCGGCGCTCCGCCCAAGCGTCGCCATCGGCGGCCAGGTCGTAAACGGCGTCTTGAGGCGTGCGACGCGCCCCCCTTCCTGGTCCACGCTGACCCACAGCGGCAGCTCGCGCCCGAGCTCCTGCGCCTCGCGCGACAGCTCCGCGACCTGATCCGGCGAGTCGATGTTCCGCGCGAAGAAAATCACGCCGCCGAGGTCGAACTCACGGGCCAGCAGCTTCAGGTCGTGCGGAATGGACTGGCCGGCAAAGCCTGCGATCGCGAGCTGGCCGGCATGACGCCGGAATTCTTTTGAGGACACGCGGACAGAATTATCGCACTCCCAGTTATGATTTGGCGTGCTCATCGAATCATCCGCACCCACGCGGATCGACCTGGCGGGCGGCACGCTCGACATCTGGCCGCTGTACCTGTTTCACCAGCCGGCCCAGACGCTGAACGCCGCCCTCAGCCTGCGCGCCTACTGCTCCATCCGGCCCCGCGCCGACACACGCATCGGCATCGTCTCCGACGACACGGGCATGCGGGTCGAGGCGGATCACTGGTCCGAGCTGCGCGACGGACATGACCTGAGGCTGCTCGGCCACCTGCTGCATTTCTTCCAGGCCGAAGGGCTCGAGCTCCGCACGCGGTCTGATTCTCCGTTCGGCGCCGGCATCGCGGGATCGTCGGCCCTCAACATCGCGGTGTGCGGCGCGCTCGCCGCCTGGTGCGACCGTCCGTTGAGCGACGATCTGCTGATGCAGATCGCGCAGAACGTCGAAGCGCAAGTCATCGACGTGCCGACCGGCGTGCAGGACTATCGTCCCGCGATGTACGGCGGCATCTCCGCCGTGGAACTGGCGGTCGATGGCATCCGGCGGGTGGCGATGCCGGTGGATGCGCGCGAGCTGCAATCCCGGCTCGTGCTGGCGTACACCAACGCCTCGCGGAACTCCGGCATCAACAACTGGGACATGATGAAGCGCCACATCGACGGCGATGTGGACGTCCGGCGCCGATTCCAGGGGATCAGCGAAATCGCGGGACGGATGCGCCGGGCGCTCGAAGCCCGCGACTGGCCGGCGGTCGGGCGCCACGTCGCCGAGGAGTGGGAGAACCGTAAGGGGCTCGCGCCGGGCGTCACGACGCCGGCCATCGACCGGATGCTCTCGGCTGCCGCCGATGCCGGCGCGGCCGGCGGCAAGGTCTGCGGCGCCGGAGGTGGCGGATGCCTGTTCTGCATCGGTGAGCCCGAAGCGGTGCCGGCCATTCGGGAAGCCCTCGCCGGCCACGGTGCGCGGCTGCTGGATTTCCAGATCGAGACGGAAGGCTTGCGGGTCGAAAGCCGCGTGGACGCCCCGCCTGTCGCCGCTGGTGAATAACCTCGCCATCGCCCGGGTCCTCGCCGAGATCGGTGACCTCCTCGAGATCAAGAACGAGAATCCCTTCAAGATCCGCGCATACCGTAACGCTGCTGACGCCCTCGTGCATCTCGAGACACCGGTGGCCGCCATGCCGGCCGGCGAGCTGCGCGCGATCCCCGGGATCGGCAAGGACCTCGCGGGGAAGATCGCCGAGCTCATCGAGACGGGCAGCGCCCGCTATCACCAGGAGCTGCTTCAGGAGTTCCCGCCGACTGTCCTCGACCTCCTGCACCTCCAGGGCGTGGGGCCGAAGACCGTCGCCCTCCTCTACCACGCACTCGGAATCAGGACACTGGAGGACCTCGAGCAGGCGGCAAAGGACGGCCGCATCCGGGCGCTGAAGGGCATGGGCGCGAAGAAAGAGGCGCAGATCCTGAAGGCGCTCGAGGCGCGCCGGCGCTTCACCGGACGGCGGCTCATGGCCGAAGCGTTCGACGTGGCGGCATCGCTCGTCGCAACACTCCGCGAGCACGCGCCCGACGCCGTCATCGCGCCGGTCGGCAGCCTGCGCCGCGGCTGCGAGACCTGCGGCGACATCGACGTCCTGGCAGCCGGCGCCCCGCCGTCCCTCATGGACGCCTTCACGGGTTACAAGCTGGTCGAACGTGTGCTCGCGCGCGGGGAGACCAAGTCGAGCGTCCTCATCTGGGGCGGCTTCCAGGCCGACCTGCGGGTCGTGCCGCGCGACAGCCTCGGCGCGGCACTCCAGTACTTCACGGGATCCAAGACCCACAACATCGCGCTGCGCGACCGGGCGATCCAGCGCGGGTTCAAGCTGAACGAATATGGATTGTTCCGCGTCGACGACAACACGCTCGTCGCCGGGGCCGACGAGGCGGGGATCTACGCGGCGCTCGATCTCGACTTCGTACCGCCGGAGCTGCGCGAGCATCGCGGTGAGATCGCCGCGGCCGCCGCCCATGCGCTGCCGCGTCTGCTCACGCTCGAAGACCTGCGCGGCGATTTGCACATGCACACGACCACGACCGACGGCCGCGCGGACGCCGAGACCATGGCGCTGGCCGCACAGGCGGTCGGTCTCGAGTACATCGCGATCACGGACCACAGCCAGGCGCTGGCGATGGCCAACGGCCTCGACGAGCATCGCGCGCTCGCGCACGCTGCGCAGATCCGGGCGCTCAACGACCGCCTCGACGGCATCACAGTACTTGCGGGAATCGAGTGCGACATTCGTGCCGACGGCACGATGGATCTCGCCGACGACTGCCTCGCGCAGCTCGACATCGTGATTGCCTCGATCCACTCGGCGTTCACGCTGGACGAAGCGCAGATGACCGATCGGATGCTCCGCGCCATTTCGAACCCGTATGTGGATATCATCGGGCATCCGACGGGGCGGCTGATCCTCAAGCGGGACGGCTACCGGATCCATCTGGAGCAGGTCTGCGCCGCCGCTGCGGCCGCCGGCGTCGCGCTGGAGATCAACAGCCAGGTGGATCGGCTCGATCTGGACGATGGGAAGGCGCGCCTCGCCAGGGAGCGCGGCGTGAAGCTCGTGATCGACTCGGATGCGCATTCCCCCGCCGGTCTGGGCGCGCTCCGATGGGGCGCGCTGACGGCGCGGCGGGCGTGGCTGGAAGCGGGGGACGTGCTCAATACGCAGCCGGTGGAGGCGTTCCGCGCCTCGCTGCGGAGAAAC
>JBBECO010000097.1:0-4822 GCA_040881785.1 Vicinamibacterales bacterium | reverse complement strand
CTGCCCCGCGCGTTGCGCGAGCTAACCGATCGCGGCGTCGGCCAGGCGCCCGACCTAAAGGTCGGGCCTAAAGGTCGGGCCTACAGGTCGGGCCTACAGGTCGGGCCTACCGCTGGCGCTCTTTGACCGCCGCACGCGTTTCGCGATCGGCCTCGCGGCGCTTGATGGTCTCGCGCTTGTCGTGGGCCTGCTTGCCCTTGGCGAGCGCGAGCGCGACCTTCACGTGGCCGTTGTGGAAGTACAGGCGCGTCGGGACGAGCGTGAGGCCCTTCTCGGTGGTCTTCCCGATCAGCTTGCGGATCTCGCGGCGGTGCAGCAGCAGCTTGCGCTTGCGCGTGGGCTCGTGACTCGAGTAGCCGCGGTGGCTATATGCATTGATGTGGACGTTGTAGAGCCACACCTGGCCGTCCTCGAGGCGCGCGAAGCTGTCGCGCAGGTTCGCGCTCCCCTCGCGGATCGCCTTCACCTCGGTGCCGACGAGCACGATCCCCGCCTCGAACGTCTCGATGATGTGATAGTCGTGGAACGCCTTGCGGTTCTCGGCGATGTTCTTCTGCGCGGCTTCGCGCTCGGTTTTCTCTCTAGCCATGTGCGAGCTTCGCCGCCAGTCTCACCGCTTCGATCATGCTCGAGGGATCCGCGGCGCCGGTGCCGGCGATGTCGAACGCGGTGCCGTGGTCCACCGACGTCCGGATGATCGGCAGGCCGAGCGTGACGTTGACGGCCTTGCCGAACGCCGCCAGCTTCACCGGGATCAGTCCCTGGTCGTGGTAGCACGCAATCACCACGTCGAACTCGCCGCGGGTCGCGCGGACGAAGATCGTGTCGGCCGGGAACGGACCGCTGACGTCGATCCCACGCGCGGCGCATGCCGCCACCGCGGGCCGCAGCACCGCGTCGTCCTCGCGGCCGATGAGTCCATGCTCGCCGGCGTGCGGATTGAGTCCGGCGACGCCGATGCGCGGCGCGGCGACGCCAAAGCGCGGCAGCTCGCGGGCGGCAAGGTCCACGAGATCCTCGATCAGCGGCTGCGTGATGGCGGCGGGCACGTCGGCCAGCGGGATGTGCACGGTGGCGAGGATCACCCGGAGCGCGGCGGTGTGAAACATCATGACGCCGCGCCGCGCGCCGGTGAGGTGGGCCAGCAGGTCGGTGTGCCCCTTCCACGGCAGCCCCGCGGCGGCGAACGCGGCCTTGTTGATCGGCGCCGTCGCGATCCCGTCCACCTTCCTGTCGATGGCGTCGTTGACGGCCTTGAGGATGGCGTCGTACGCCGCGCGGCCGGCTTCGGCGCTCACGTGTCCGCGCTTGAATGGCGCGAGCTCCTCTGCCGTGCTCGGACCGTAGATCACCGGATCGCAGATCGCGGTGACGACCGGCGCCTCGGACGCGATCCGCGCGATCTCGGGACCGATCCCCGCGGGATCCCCGGCGGTGATCGCGATGCGTGGCTTCCGCGTCGTCATCGCTTGCACGACCCGCAGCCGCCGGATCCGCAGGAGCCGCATCCGGGTCCGGACGGATTGCCGCAGCCGCCTCCCTCGTCCGCGCAGCCGCCATGCTTCACGCCCTTGCCGTTCGGCAGCTCGTAGCGCAGGCAGCACTTCAGCCGTCCGCACATGCCGGAGAGCTTCGAGGGATTGAGGCTGAGGTTCTGCTGCTTCGCCATCTTGATCGATACCGGCTCGAACGAGGTGAGCCAGGTGGTGCAGCACAGCGGACGGCCGCAGGAGCCGTAGCCGCCGAGCAGCTTCGCCTCGTCGCGGACGCCGATCTGCCGCATCTCGATGCGCGTCCGGAAGTGTCCGGCGAGATCGCGCACGAGATCCCGGAAGTCCACGCGCCCTTCGGCCGTGTAATAGAAGATGAGGCGCGAGCCGTCGAACAGCTGCTCGACGCGCGCGAGCTTCATCGGAAGGTTCCGCTCCCGGATCTTCAGCACGCACACCCGCTGCGCCTCGAGCTCGCGCCGCTCGTGCTTCAACCGCGCCACCACGTCGTCCTTTGTGGCACGGCGGATGACGTTCGCGCCCGGCCCCGCCGGCTTTCGATCCCCCATCGCCGGTATGGGGCGTGTCACGGTGCCGACCGCGGGTCCCGCGTCGGTCTGGACGACCACCTGGTCCCCGGGGGCGGCGGGCCCCTGGCCGGAGAGGTTGTCGAGATCGAGCTCCGGCACGAGGAACGTGTACGTACGCCCGATCGGCGAGAACCTGACGCTCACGAAGGGGCGAACGGATTTATCGGACATGCGATTACAGAATCGCGAGTTGTATTAACGGCGTGCGCGCCGGGGACGACTACCTGCACTTTACTCTGTGTTGGAGTCCCCGCAGCATAGACCTTGGCGCGTGAGGCGCGGGGCAGCAGGGACGCAGGCTCGCGAGCGACCGCTTCGCTGGCGGTGGCAGGTACGCGGCGGGTCCATATCAGCTCCGAGGCGCCTCGGCCTACGCCCGGAAAAACGGTATTCCGGCGCGCGCCTCACGATGCGGCGTCGGCTCGGGTTGGCCGTGCGCTTGATGAGGATCAGGGTCGGCATCAGGCGGCTCCTGACGCCAGTGGCGAATCCCTGCCTCCGCCGACCGGGACGCCTGCATACCGTTTTTCGAACTGACGCAGCGGGCTGGCCTAATGGCGCTCGGACCTGACATGGACCCGCCGCACCGCCACCGCAGAGTTCCGTGCGCGTCTCGCGCGTCAGGCAGCAGGGATGCACGCTCGCGAGCGACCTTGAGCGGCGTGAGGGCGAAAGTAAGTAAATCGGGTCCGGAGGCGTCCCAATCGTCCGAGGCCCCGTTTCGCCACTGCGGATCGGCAAACCCCGCTACTGAAACTGATCCCAGTCCGGCGCCCGGCAAACCCCAGCCGAGGACGCTCCGTAAGGACACGCGACGGAGGGCCCGATTTTCCACGCCAGCGAAGCGGGAGCCGCGAGCGTGCGTCCCTGCTGACCAGCGCCCTGCGCGCACAGCCGGACGGCGCCCGACCTCAAGGTCGGGCCTACAGCTGGAACGCGAGCCAGTCGGCGACGATCTTCGGGCTGGCGTTGCGGTCGAGGGCGTTCAGGGCGCGATCGGTGGCCGCGAAGGCGCGGAGCGTGCGGTCGGCGTCGAACGCGCGCAGCAGGCGTTCGAGCGTCGGTCTGAGATCCGCGTTGGCGAGCGCGCGATCGTCGGCCTGCGCGCCGAGCGCGCCGAGGTCCCGCAGGATGGACGAGAGCGCGCGCAGACACTGACCCAGCGCGTCGCGGTCGGCCTTGCCTCTCGTCGCGCCCGGGAGCCCCATGGATCCCGTGATGCGGCGCGCCGGCGGCGGATGGTCGGCGACGGTCTCGAGGAGATTCAGCGCCGCGCCGCGCGCTTCGACGAAATCCTCTGATCCTTCCTCGAGCGCCTTGCCGACGCTGCCGTCCGAGAGCGACGCCGCCGCACGCGCGTCAGCCTCGGTATAGCCGTGGCTCACCATCAGGACCTCGGCAACGTCCCCCGGCGACAGCCGTCCGAAGCGCAGGCGCTGGCAGCGCGAGCGGATCGTCTGCACGAGCAGGTCGGGCGCGTCGGTGACAAGGATGAAGGTGGAGGCGTTCGGCGGCTCCTCGAGCGTCTTGAGGATCGCGTCCTGCGCGTTGTCGCCCATCTGCTCCGCCTGGTCGATGATCACGACGCGGCGGCGTCCTTCGAAGGGGCGATAGGCGGCGCGCTCGATCGCCTCGCGGATCTGCTCGATCTTGATGGAGCCCGTCTCCCCAGGCGCGATGCGCAGCACGTCCGCATGCACGTCGCGCGCGATGCGGCGGCACGACTTACACTCACCACAAGCGTCCGAAAGGTCCGAGGGTCCGAGGGTCCGAGGGTCCAGGCAGTTCACGAGCTGCGCGAGCGCCAGCGCGACCATCGCCTTGCCGACGCCGGAGGGTCCCGCAAAGATCAGGCTGGGCGGCAGCGTGCCGCGGACCGCGGCGCGCGCGATCAGTGCCTTGAGGTGATCGTGGCCGACGATTTCACGAAACGGCATCCCTCGAGGATGGTATCACCCGACAGGCAGCCGAGCCGGTCCGGAGCGTAGCTCGTATACTGTGCTCGTGACGTTCGGCTGGGATCCGAAGAAGGCGGCCAGCAATCTCGCGAAACACGGAGTCGATTTCCGGGAAGCCGCCACCGTGTTCGATGATCCTCTTGCCACAACCTTCGCAGACGACGAGCACTCGGACTCCGAAAAGCGCTTTGTGACAATCGGCATGTCTGCCCTGGCACGGGTGCTTGTTGTCGTTCACACAGACGCGCACGACCAGATGCGCATAATCAGCGCGCGGGAAGCCACCCGGCGCGAGCGACGGTTCTATGAAGAAGCGACGTAACCCGGAGGACCTGGACATGCGCTCGGAGTACGACTTCGCCTCAATGAGTGGCGGGGTTAGGGGCAAGTACTACCAGCGAGCCAGAGAAGGAACGAACATCGTCCTCCTCGAACCGGAAGTGGCCGAAGCGTTCCCGACAGAACAGGCGGTCAACGCTGCCCTTCGGGGTGTCTTGAACACGACCCGCGCTGTCAGAGATACGGGGGGGTTGTCCAACCGGGCGCTGCAGCCCGCGAGCCGCACCCGCCGAGGCAAAGGCACACCGAAAAAGCAGGTCCGCGCGGCTCGGGACTGAACCGGAGCCGCAAGGCTTTGACAGGGGCCTCGCGACGGCTCCGCGTCGCGGTCGCGCCAGCTACCTGGCGCCCGACCGGACCGCCTTCGGCAAGGCGCCCGACCGGACCGCGTTCGGCAAGGCGCCCGACCACACCGCCTTCGGCCAGACGCCCGACCACACCGCCT
>JBBECO010000096.1:2118-4936 GCA_040881785.1 Vicinamibacterales bacterium | reverse complement strand
GGGTCCACACCAGGCGCCTCCCAGCCGGCCTTGATGTGTGGAGGCGTGACCCACGTCATGTAGGCCAGTACCGCGTAGAGCGCCGCCGTCATCACCGCGACATTGACGAGCAGCGTCAACGTCAGCCCCGCGTACTTCCCGGCGATGAACTGCGGCCGGCTGATCGGCTTGGCCAGCAGCGCGTAGATGCTGCGCCGCTCGACTTCCTTCGAGACCAGCCCGATGCCGATGAAGATGGCGATGAACAGGCCGAAGATCGAGATGGCCGCCAGGCCGAGGTCCTTGATGATCTTCACGTCCTGACCGGCGGTGAGCTGCCCGAGCAGGTACGACGCGCCGATCAGCAGCAGGGCGAAGAGGACGAGGTTGTACGGGACGCGGTCGCGGACCGACTCGCGAAAGACGTTGACGGCGATGTACCTAACGGCCCGCATGGCCACCCGCCGCGGCCTCGCCGCGCGCCTCCGCGCCCGCCTCGGCAACCCGCTGGATGAAAAAGTCCTCGAGCGTCTCGCGCAGCGGGTTGAGCGAGACGACCGAGGCGCCGGCGGCCGCGATCGCCGGCAGCACCTGTTCGGGCGTCTCCGACAGCGGCAGGTCGATCGTGTAGCGGCCGGTGCCGATCTCGATCACGCGCGTGGCGGCCGGGCGCAGCGACTCGAGGGCCGCGGGCGACAGGTTCGCCACCACCAGCTCCCAGCCGCGGATCCGGAATTCCGCCAGCTCGTTCAGCCGTCCGGTCGCCGCCAGCCGTCCGGCGGCCACCACGGCCACACGGCTGCAGAGCGCCTCGGCATCCGCCAGGATGTGCGAGCTGAAAAACACCGTGCGTCCCTGGTCCCGCAGGTCCAGGATCAGCGCGCGCACATCCCGTCGTCCCAGCGGATCGAGCCCCGACATCGGCTCGTCGAGAAAGATGACCTCCGGATCGTTGAGCAGCGCCTGCGCGATCCCCACGCGCTGGATCATGCCCTTGGAGAACTTCCGGAGCTGGAACCGCCGCTCGCGTCCGAGCCCGACTTTGTCGAGAAGGTCGCTCACGCGGCGCGTGCGATCGCTCGCCGGGACGCCGAGGAGCTGCGCGAAGTAGGTCATCAGCTCTTCGGCCGTGAGGTGGTCGTAGAACGACGGATTTTCCGGCAGGTAGCCGATGCGGCGCCGGGTCGCCACGTCGCCGATCGGCCGGCCGAGAATCTCGGCGCGTCCCGAGGTCGGGAAGATCAGCTGCATGAGCAGCTTGAGCGTGGTGGTCTTGCCGGCGCCGTTCGGACCGAGAAAGCCGAACACCTCGCCGCTGTCGATCGCCAGCGTCAGGCGGTCGAGCGCCCGATACGGGCGCGGACGCCAGAAGCCGATGGCAAATTCCTTGGTGAGTTCTTCGATGAGAATCGCTGGCTGCATGATTTACCGGTGTACCGTCACGGGGCGGTTCGCGAACCGCCCCTACGATCTACCGATCCACCGACAACCGATCACCGGTTACCGATCGGCACTAATCAGTGCTCGCGGGGCCCCACCCCCGCTCGCTCTCGCTCGGCGGTCCGCCTCCGGCGGACTACCCTCCGGCGCCTCGCTCAGGCCGCAGGCGCTTCACTTGGCTTTCGCGAGCTCGATCTCGATGATGCCGTCGTAGACGGCCGGCGGATAGGCGCCGCCCGGGATTCGGCGGCCGTTGATGAAAATCGTCGGCGTCGAGGTGACCTTCATCAGCGCCCCGAGCCCCACGTCCGCGCGGACCGCCTTCAGCGCCTCGTCGTACCGCGCGTCGAAGTCGTTGATCCCGGCGTGCTCGAGGGCGGCCTGCCGGACGACGTCCTTTGTCAGCGCCTGCTGGTTGTCGAAGAACCAGTCGTCCAGCTTCGCGAGGTTCGGCGTGCCCTTGGCCATCTCGTACGCCGCCGCCGCTTCGCACGAGCCGTAGTG
The DNA here is from genome assembly GCA_040881785.1 of Vicinamibacterales bacterium. Lineage (GTDB taxonomy): Bacteria > Acidobacteriota > Vicinamibacteria > Vicinamibacterales > 2-12-FULL-66-21 > JACDCA01. The sequence goes on along the minus strand of JBBECO010000096.1, from coordinate 3,013 downwards.
GTTCATGCCCGGCGTATGGATGTTGCACTCGGGTTCGAGCGGATAGTGCTTCATCACGAACTCGACGCCATGCCCCTGATGCCTCGCCAGGACCGGCTTGAGGGCCTGGTGCGCGGCGCCGCACGAGGGGCACATGTAGTCGCTGAACTTCACGACCAGCACCTTCGTGCCGGCCGACGGGACGACCGGCAGGTTCTCGAGCGGCTGGACGTTCCACCAGGCTTCGAGCTGGTCCCGTTCCGCCGCCGGCAGCGGCTGATAGGTCGCGGCCTCCTGGGCCTGCGCCGCGCGCGCGGAGGCTTCATCCGGGAACGAGGCAATCAGCGCGCCGCTGCCCGCCACAATCGCCAGCAGCAGCACGAGCGCCACAGGGCTCGAGACGAGCGTTTGCAGGTCGCGGGCGGCGCGGCGTGGCAGGGTCATCATGGGGAAAGTCATAGCTCCACCGGAAACGATGAACAGCGCGATGACCGAGACGTACGTGATCGCGCAGAGGATGCAGAACACCTTCAGAACGACATAAGACGCCCACGCGAGATACAGCGCGAAGGCCAGGCCGACCGTCGACAGCGCGAAAATGTACCCGGCCGCATTCTCCCGCGCCGGGGAAGCCGGCCGCCCCGCCACGCCCGCCAGCAGCGCCGCGATCGTGAAGAAGATCACCCCGCCGACCGCGACCGGCACGCCCATGAAGCTGCCGTAGCGGCTCAAGTAGGCCTGCGTGCAGCTCACCGTGGGATTCACGTCGCAGAAGCTGTTGTAGCTGGGCACGGTGAGCAGCTGGTAGTGCACGTAGCTCGAGATGACGGAGGCCCCGAGCCCCAGCGCGGCGAAGGCCAGCAGCAGATTGCGTTGCCGTGGTGTCATGGTTGCTGGTCAGTTGTACTGCGCCCGG
>JBBECO010000096.1:0-2018 GCA_040881785.1 Vicinamibacterales bacterium | reverse complement strand
TGCCTTCTCGCGCAACGTGGCCTCGACCGCAGCGCGAAAGCCGGCGGGAGTGGCGTACTCACGCACGGTTGTCGGCCTCCTCAATCGCCCGTTCGATAAGCTGCCGAACACGCGCCGAGCGGCGCCTCACCGCCGTGTGCAGTTCGTTCGCTGACACGAGACCTGTGGCAAGTGCGCGAGACGTCGCTTCGAGGACCACGCTGGGGTCACTGCCGATATCCGCGACATCGACGATGGTCCGGGCAGGAGAGGTGACCTGCACGCCGAAACGACTTGCGACCTCCTCTCGCCGCAGCGGTACCGTCGTCGTGTGCAGACTGACGGCGCTTGACGCTTGTCGGTTGCGTGGGCGGCGCTCGCGAGGCAATGTGAGGTGGATCTCGCGCGAGCGGGACGGCGCCAATTCGTATAGTGCAAGCGCAGTGTCGTGTGACACCACACCTCTACGCGACGCGAACCTGAGCCAGGCCGCGACGACGTCTTCGTAGGAACTTGCGGGCACTCCGACAAGCCGGTAGAAGCCACGGCTTACACGTTCGAGATGCCCGACGCTGACATGATGTACGAGGCTGCGAGGGCTGTAGCCGAGCTCGCGGGCCTGAACAGCCGTGAAATAGCCGGCCTGCCCGGCGGCGAGCTCGAACAACCGCTGCAGCTTGGTAGTTCGCGAGAAGGGCGGCCTTGTGCGCGCCATGTCCCAGATAGTATACCCCATACGTAATTAAATAGGGACATAACTGCTCATCTGTTCAACACGGTAATTCTGATACCCCTGAGTGAGCTCATCTGACACCCTCGGCTGGACGGCGTCTGCGCCCGCCCCAGGCCAGCAGGCCAAACGTGACCAACAGGGCCAGCCCTGAGACCGCGGCGCCCCAGACCAGCGCCTGTGGGCGGTAGGTGAACTCGACGAGGTGGCGGCCGGGGTTCAGCCGGACGGCGCGGAACAGGCCGTTGGCCCGGACCATCGCTGCCGGCTGCCCATCCACCGTCACGCGCCAATCCGGCGAATACGAGTCGAGCAGGACGAGATATCCCCCACCGGCCGCGGCCCCGGCCTCGACGACGACCCGGTTCGAGGTGTCGGCGACGAACCTCGCGACGGGTGTGACCGGCGGTCCGGATTCGCCGGCGGCCTCCGGCAGCCGCTCGACGAGCGCGGTCGTACGGCTGTCCCAGCCGGGCTCGAACAACGCCTCCACCTGGTCGCGCACCTCCGGCACGACGCGCACGTCGGACACCACCGCCGCGCGCGGTGTGACGTCGCCCCAGTCGAACAGGAATGACTCGAAGAACTGCGGGATCGGCACGATCGGCTGACGCCCGCCCGCCTGTCGTTCGGGAAGGATCCGATAGCGGACCCCCGTGCGGTCGAGAAACCGGTCGCGCACCTGACGAGAGCTGGTCATCAGGCGCTCGTTGATTTTCGCGTGGACGCGCGGCCAGAGGACGGCCAGGTCGAAGGACAGCATCTCGCGCGTCTTCCAGGCCGAGGGATAGTAGGCCGCCTGGGTGCTCAGCGCAGCGCGGCTGGCCGATCCGGTGAGACCGGGGGCGTTCAGGTACCCACGCGAGGCGTCGATGTCTAGAGTCGTGAGCGCGCCGTTTTGCTTGCCCCCGACGTACACCCGCGAGTGCGGATCGGCCCTCGTGTGCGAGATCCACGCCGGCTCGGCGAGGTAACGTGGATCGAATACGGGATTGATGCCCCAGGCGCGGACGAGCAGGTCCCCGACGATCAGCAGGGCGAGGATATACCGGGCGATGCCCGCCCGAGCGAAGGACCTGGTGGCGATCCACAGAAGGACGGCCGTCACCAGCGACAGGACCACGACGGGGACGGCCCCCTCCGGCAGGGTCCGCAGCATGAATTCCCCGGCCGACGCATCGCCCTCTGTATCCAGCGCACGCGCGAATCCTGTGAAGGCCGCCGCCGCCTGCGTGGGAAAGACGACGCAGCCGAGCGCGAGCAGACCGGCGCTGCCGCCCACGACGAGCGCGAGGCCGATCCCCGACAG
>JBBECO010000095.1:0-4944 GCA_040881785.1 Vicinamibacterales bacterium | reverse complement strand
CCGTCGCTGTCGAACGGCGCCTGGTCCTTCCATCGGACACCCGTGACCGCGCTTCCGCGCAGCACGACACACGTTCCCGGCGGCACCGCCCGGCGCACGGTGTCCACGAACGCCCCGTAGCGCTCCTCGCTGCCGCCGAATGCCATCCGGATGACGATCTGACGCTTCTCCTCCTGCGTCAGCTCATCTGCAGCCGGAACCTGGACGTCCTCGTTCATTCGACACACGCTCCCGGGAATAACCCTGCAACGCGCGGGCCGCACGCCCGGCGCCGGTTCCTTTACCATTTCCCATTTCCCATTTACCATCCGCCGTGAGGCGGATGCGTGCAGAGAGCGACGATCGTAGGGGCGGGGGTCTTCGGCGTATGGATCGGGCATGCGCTGCACCAGCGCGGCTGGAAGGTCACCGTGATCGACCAGCACGGGCCGGGCAACAGCCGCGCGAGCTCCGGCGGTGAGACCCGTATCATCCGCGCGGGCTACGGCAGCCTGACTGTTTACACCCGGTGGGCACGCGAATCACTGCCCGCCTGGCTCGCGCTCGAAGATCGTGCCGCGCAGCGTCTCTTCGTGAAGACGGGCGCGCTCTTTCTCGCGCGGGACCGGAGCTGGCTGGCTGACACGGCCGCAACGCTGCAGGCTGAGGGCGTCCGCTCGGAGTGGATCGCGGCGGACGCCTTGCGCCGCCGGTTTCCGCAGCTCCACTTCGCCGCGACAGGTGAGGCCCTCTTCGAACCCGACGCGGGCGCGCTGTTTGCGCGGCGGGCCGTGCAGACGCTCGCCAGGACGCTGCGCGACGATGGCGTGCGGATCGTGACCGGACGCGTTGATGCGGACACGCTGATTCAGGAGGCTGAGGGGGACACGGTGATCTTCGCCGCGGGGGCCTGGCTCCCCTTCCTCTTCCCCGCTCTTCTCGGCGACGTCATCGTTCCCACCAGGCAGGAGGTTTTTTTCTTCGGCGCGCCGTCCGGGGACGAACGCTTCGATTCCTCACATCTGCCGGCGTGGGTTGCTTTCGACGAGGGAATTTACGGGCTGCCGGATCTCGAGCACCGTGGCGTGAAGATCGCGTTCGATGCACATGGTGTGCGCGCCGATCCGGAAACGATGGACCGGTCGGTCGATGCGGCCTCCGTTGCGCGGGCACGAGAGGTACTGCAACGTCATCTGCCCGCGCTCGCGGATGCACCGCTACTCGAGACGCGCGTGTGCCAGTACGAGAACACCACCGACGGGCACTTCCTGCTGGACCGCCTCCCCGGTTACGACCACGTGTGGATCGCGGGCGGCGGCTCCGGCCACGGCTTCAAACACGGCCCTGCCGTCGGTCAGTACATGGCGGACCTGGTCGAGGAACAGATCGAACCGGATCCCATGTTCAAGCTGGCCGGCCGTCCGCCGCGGCAGCGCGCGGTGTATTGACGCGCGCGTATCTCAAACACGGATGACACGGATCTAACGGATCTCACCGCAAAGGGCGCCAAGGACGCAGAGACAAAGGGCCAAACCGTTGGTCACATCCATGCCCGCAGCGAGGATGGGTGTAGCGCAGCCCTTTACGGGCTGCCTCAGAGGCTGGAACGAGTAAGCTCAGTGCCATGACCTGGCTCTCCTGGCTCATTCTCGTCGCCATCGTCACCGCCGCGGCCGCCGTCACCGGCATCAAGGCGAAAGGCACACGCCATGTCGCGAACACGAAGATGATGGGAGCAGCCCGGGCCGTCCTGGTCATCATGGCGATCATCGTGGCCTACGCGGTGTATCGGGCCCGGTCGGGCAGCTAGCCGCGAGGCAGGCGGAAAGCTGGCGCTCCGCTGTCCCGCTGTCAGAAGCTCACCGCAAAGGACGCTGAGGGCGCTAAGGCGGAATTCGTAAAATCCCTGTCACGCCTCAACGCTGTCACACCGTCGTCGAAGCAACGCCCTCTCAGCTCAATCGTGAAGGCGCCGCGTGAACCCCTGTAAGTGACAAGGCCGCGCAGACAGATGTCCGCGCGGCCTTCACCCCAGGCCCGACCCTGGCTTACGCCCGGCGCCCGACCTGAAGGTCGGGCCTACGAGGTCGGGCCTACTTCTGTTTGTCGTGCAGGACCTCCTGCACGGCGGGCTTCTGCGTCCCGCCCAGGCCCTGGATCTTGAGCGTCGGCTGTTCTTTCAGCACGTGCTGCCGATAGAGCTCGGCCATCCGCTCCTGTTCCGGATCCACCTTCTTCGCGGCGCGCGCGCGCAGCTTCTCTTCGCGCGCGGTCTTGGCGATGCCGGCCTGGTCGAGGTCGGTCTGCTTGCCGGCCGCCACGGCCACCGGATCGAGGATCAGGCTGTGGTCGGTCGCCTCGAGCGCGACCGTCTTGCCCCCGGCGTAGATCTCATGCCGGCCGTGTTCCTCGTACCACTTCGTGAGCGTGGCCGTCATGTGCATCTTCTCGATGATGTTCCGCCAGCCGATGCCCGTGTTGTAGGCGCAGAACGAGATCTCCCCTTCCTGCGTCGCATAGGGGATGATGCAGCGTTCCGTGCGGCGGAAGTCGTAGTTGAAGAGATCCTGGAACCACATCCCCGCGATGAAGAGGAAGTTCCACCGGTCGGACCGGCGCAGGCGGATGTCCTCGATCGTCCGGTCCGCCGTCACCTTGCCGTAGTCCCGTCCGGTCGCGCCGAACGTCTTGTCGAACTTCTTGAAGAGGTCCGAGATCTTGAAATGCGTCGGCGTCTTGAGCGGGTCGTAGTTCTTCAGCAGCGCCAGCACCATGCCGAACATCGAGAGGTACTTCCCGCGTGACGCGTCGTTGACCTGCCGCACGTCTTTCGCGAGCTGCTCGGCGTCGAGGAAGGCGGTCACCGGCACCGACTCTTTCGTCTCCTTGTCCACCATCAGCGCCATGCCGATGCCGCAGTTCGGGTGACACCCGCAGGTCAGGTTGCCCCACTCCGCCGTGGGCCCATGGACGATGTCGGCCCAGTCGGTGAAGGTGCCGACGAAGGAGATCGGGAACCAGTCGCGGAGCGGCTCGCCGATCCCCATCTGGTTCTTCACGTCGTGCGCCAGGTGCGACAGCGTGTACCGCTGCGCCGCGCGGCGTTCCGGCGTCACTTCCTCGTCGCGCCCCGTGAACGACACCGGCTGGAACGACAGGAAGTTGATCTTCTTCGGGTTGTCGAGCGCGAACTGGATGATCCGGCCGACCTGCTCGTTGTTCACGCCGTTGACGATCGTCACGACCGGCACGATGTCGACCCCCGCGTTGTACAGGTTCTCGATCGCACGCAGCTTCACGTCGAACAGGTTGCCGACGAGCCGATGCGAGTTGGCGGCGTTGCCGATGCCGTCGAACTGCAGGTAGGCGTAGCGCAGGCCGGCCTCGGCCGCCTGTTTCGCGAGCTCGGGCTTCTTGGCGAACTCGATCCCGTTGGTCGCCGCCTGCACCGAGGTGTAGCCGACCGTGCGCGCGTAGCGGACGGCGTCGAGGAAGTACGGCGAGATCGTCGGCTCGCCGCCCGAGAACTGCACCGACATCTGGCGCCGCGGCTTGATCGAGATGGCGTTGTCGAGCAGCGTCTTGATGTCGTCCCAGCCCAGCTCGTGCACGAAGCCGACCTGGTTCGCGTCCATGAAGCACGGGTCGCACATCATGTTGCAGCGGTTGGTCAGGTCGATCGTGAGCACCGCGCCGCGGCCGTACTCGATCGTGCTGGTGCCGTGGTTGTGCAGCGTCTCGTCGGCGTGCGCCCGGACGTCGCTGCCCGGGAACACCTCTTCGAGGTGCTTGAAGAACGCCGGATCGATCGCCATCACGTCTTCGAAATGGCCGTGCAGCGGGCAGTCCTTCACCATCAGGATCTTGCCGTCACGCTCGATGATCTGCGCCTTGATCTCGCCGACCTTTTCGGTGAGCAGGATCTTGTAGTCCTTCTTCCCGTCCACGATCTCCTGGCGCGTCTCGCGCACGCAGACCGGGCACAGCGAGTCGGTCTCGCGCGGCCAGCCGAGCGGCGGCTTCACCTTCTGGTGAGACTTCTGAAGCGGCAGATCGGACCACGCCGGGGTGAACGCCTCGCCGGGCTTGATGCGGTTCAGCGTGCTGAAGACGCCCCAGGCCCCCTTGGCCGCGTAGGTCAGTCCCTTTTCGACGTATTTGATCGGCTTGTGCATGGCCCTAGGGTAGCCACAGTCTTCCGGCAGGGTTTGCACTTTTCAGGCAATTGGCCAGTTTCGGGGGTGAAAGGGCATTCCGAGCGGCGGACGGGACGCCAAAACCCGCCAAAGACCTTAGCTTGCAGCAGGTTGCAGATGTTTTTGACTACGTCGCTTCAGCTGCCAGGCTACCCGGAACAGCAGCAGAACGACGATGATCGCCGCGTAGTAGACCGGCGACCCCCACATCACCTTGACCTTCCACAGGTAATGGACCGCTGCCGCGAGCGCGCTCACGTAAATGAGGCGATGCAGGACCTGCCAGCGCCGCCCCAGCCGGCGGATCCACCCTTTCGTGGACGTGATCGCCAGCGGGAGCATCGCCACGAACGCGACCATGCCGGCGGTGATGAACGGACGCTTCGCAACGTCCTCCCAGATCCCCGCAACGTCGAAGTAGCGATCGAGGACGACGTAGGTGAGGAGGTGCAGGACGGCGTAGAAGAACGCAAACAGCCCGAGCATGCGCCGGAACTGGATCACGCCGTTCCACGTCGTCAGCCGGCGGATCGGCGTCACCGCGAGTGTGATGACCAGAAAGCGCAGCGCCCAGATGCCGGTGCCGAGCTGCAAGGCCTCTGCGGGGTTCGCCCCGAGCGTCCCCTGGAGGAGTCCGTAGGTGAGATGGGCGGCTGGTATCAGCGCCAGAGCAAACAGAACGGCCTTTGTCAGCATTAATTGGTGCGCGTGGGGCCCCACATCACTCAAGGGCGCCGGGGCCCCACCCCCGGCGCCTGCCCCGGCGCCC
>JBBECO010000094.1:2459-5118 GCA_040881785.1 Vicinamibacterales bacterium | reverse complement strand
CGCACCGGGATGACGTTGATGCGGTAGAACAGATCCTCGCGGAACTGTCCCTCGGCGACCAGCTTCGACAGGTCGCGATTGGTGGCCGCAATGAAGCGGATGTCGGCATCGACTTCGTCGGTGCCTCCGAGCCGCCGGAACTTGCGCTCCTGCAGCACGCGCAGCACCTTGACCTGGACGAGCGGACTCATTTCCCCGATCTCGTCCAGGAAGATCGTCCCCTTCTCGGCGACCTCGATCAGCCCCTTCTTGTTCGTGTCGGCCCCCGTGTAGGCGCCGCGCACGTGGCCGAACAGCTCCGAGTCGAGCAGCGTCTCCGACAGCGCGCCGCAGTTGAGCGCGACGAACGGGTGGTCCTTCCGGAGCGAATTGAAATGGATGGCGCGCGCCACCAGCTCCTTGCCGGTGCCCGACTCCCCCGCGATCAGCACGGTGCTGTTGGTCGGCGCGATCGTCTCGACGAGCTGGAAGATGGCGACCATCGCATCGCTGGCGCCGATCATGTTCGAGAACTGGTGCGCGGTTCGCAGCGTCCGCTTCAGCAGCACGTTCTCCTGCTGCAGCCGCTTGCGGTCGAGCTCCTTGCGGACACGCAGCGACAGCTCGTCGCGCAGGTTCGGCGTCTTCTCCACGTAGTCGGTCGCCCCGAGCCGCAGCGCCTCGAGCACGGTCTCCTTCGAGCCGTAGGCGGTCATCATGATGACGCTCACCGACGGGTCGAGGCGTCTCGCCTCCCGCAGCAGATCGACGCCCGAGAGCTCCGGCATCCGCACGTCGGTGATCACGATGTCGAAGACGCCGTCCTCGAGCGCCTGCAGCGCCGTCCGGCCGTCCTCGGCGGTCGTCACGTCATAGCCCTCGCGCCGCAGGGCGAACGACAGCATCTGCCGCATCGACGGCTCGTCATCGACCACGAGGACCCGTGCCGAAGGAGGCGCCGCAAGCGCCGCCGCGGCGGCCTCTGCATTCCGTTCTGTCATTACTGGACCTTCTCCGCCGCCGTCACGCCGGCGTCGTGCGCGACGGCCGGGAACCGCACGAGCACGCACGTGCCGCTGCCGCGCGCCGACGTGACTTCGATCTCTCCGCCGTACTCGGCGACGATGCGCTGGACGATCGACAGCCCCAGACCCGTGCCGCGCACGAACCCGGCGCGGAACGGCTGGAAGATCCCGTCGAGCGCCTCGGGCGCGATGCCGCTGCCCTCGTCGCGGACCTCGATCACCACTTCCTCGATCGCGTCACCGGCCGTGTCCTCGTCCGCGTCCGGCACAATGGCACGCCGGCGCGCCGCCAGCGTCAGCTGACCGCCGTTCGGCATCGCCCGCAGGCCGTTGCTTGCGAGATTCCAGACGATCTGCCGGATCTGGTTTTCGTCGGCGTCGAGCCAGACCGGCCCGCCGGAGGGAGCCACGACGATCCGGTGTCCCGGATTCAGCTCGGGGCTGTTCTCGAGCAGCCGTCCGGCGTCTGTCAGCACGCGGCCGACGTCGACGCGGGCGTTCGCCTCCCGCTGCGGACGCGCGTAAGCCAGGAAGCTGCGGATCGTGTCGTTGAGCCGATCCGACTCGCGCAGCACGATGTCCATCAACTGCGACTGCTCGGGATTGAGCGGCAGATCCTGGCGCAGGATCTGGATCGAGCCCGCCATCGAGGCCAGCGGGTTGCGGATCTCGTGCGCGATCCCGGCCGCCATCTCGCCGACCGCCGCCAGCCGCTGCTGGATCCGCGCTTCCCGTTCCTCCTTCCGCGCCTCCGTGACGTCCTGGAACGTGAGCAGGAACCCCGTCGCCCCGCGGGGAGTGAGGAGCGGCGCCGTGCTGAGGCCGAGCTCGATCTGGCGACCGTCGGCACGGACGAAGTTCAGCTCCAGACGCGGCATCACGATGCCCGGAGCACGCGCGCCGAACACCTCCCGAAACGAGGCCGGCAGGGAGAGGACCTCGACCGCGTCCCGGCCGATGGCGGCGTCCGCCGCAATGCCGGTGATGGCCGTGGCGGCGCGGTTGAACGTCAGGATGCGGCCGTCGCCATCGGTCGTCGTCAGTCCGCTCGTCAGACTGTCGATGACATGCCGGCTGAACGCCTGCAGGTCCTCGATCTGGTCGGAGGCGCGCTGCAGCTGAATGTCCGCCTGCCGCAGCCCCTCGGCCAGGTAGCCGGTCAGCCCGGCGATCGCCGCGAAACCGAACAGATTCAGACCGACCGTATACAACGCCAGCTTGACGGCCGGAAGCTGCCCGGTGGGGACCAGCTCGAAGCCCGGAACACCGGTGTACTGGGCCACGACCATGCCGGCGTAAAACACGCAGCTGAGGATCCCCACCATCAAACCGCCCCGCCGTGAGTCCACGACGGTCGCCGCGATGATCGGCAGCGTGTAGAGCGACGAGAAATAGCTGTTGATCCCTCCCGTGAGGTAGACGATCGCCGAGACGACCAGCGCGTCCCCGGCCAGCTGCAGATCGATGAGCCACCGGTGCCGCTCGATGTGCGTCAGCAGCCCCAGGTAGATCATCGTGAGCGCGTACGTGAGGCCGATCAGCGCGAAGAACGCCTCGGTGTCGATCGGCAGCGTCTCGGGCGACGCGAGCTTGATCAGCGTGCCCGACCCGAGCAGCACCGTGACCACACCGGCGCGGCCGGCGATCAGCCAGAG
>JBBECO010000094.1:0-2359 GCA_040881785.1 Vicinamibacterales bacterium | reverse complement strand
ATACATCGCGATGACGATGCCGCCGACGACCACGCCGAGGACCGCGATCATGACCGGCTCCATGAGCGTCAGCAGGCCCGCGACCGCGGTGTCCACTTCTTCCTCGTAGAAATCCGCGATCTTCGAGAGCATCGCGTCGAGCGCGCCGGTGGTCTCGCCGACGTTGATCATCTGCACGACCATGGAGGGAAAGACACCCGTCTCGCGCAGCGGCCCCGAGATCGTCTCGCCGCGCTCGATGCTCGTCCGGGTGACCTGGATGGCGTCTTCGATGATGGCGTTGCCGGCCGTCCGCGCCGTGATGTCGAGGCCGTCCAGAATCGGGACGCCCGAGGCCATCAACGTCGACAGCGTGCGGCAGAAGCGGGCCACCGCCACCTTGCGCAGGATGTTGCCGAGAATGGGCGTCTTCAGCAGCAAGGCGTCGAGCACGCGCCGGCCCCGCTCGGTGCCGTAGTAGGCCTTGATCCCCCAGCCGATCAGCCCCAGTCCGACAATCAGGATCCAGCCGTACGAGACAAGGCCGTTGCTGAGCTGAATGACGACGCGTGTCGGCATCGGCAGCTCGGCCCCCAGGCCGGCGAACAGGACCGCGAACGTCGGAATGACCTTCCAGAGGATCGCGCCGACGACGATCGTCGCGATGGCGATGACGGCGACCGGGTAGATCATCGCCGACTTCACCTCGCCTTTGAGCTTGACGGACTTTTCGATGTAGACCGCCAGCCGTTTCAGGATGGTGTCGAGAATACCGCCCGCCTCGCCGGCCGCGATCATGTTGCAGAACAGCGAGTCGAAGGTCTTCGGGTGCTTCTTCATCGCGTCGGCGAGGGCCGCGCCGGCTTCGACATCCTCGCGCGTCTTGAGGATGACGGCCGAAAACCCCTTGTGCGGCTCCTGCTTGCCGAGAATCTCGAGACACTGCACCAGCGGCAGGCCGGCGTCGATCATGACGGAGAACTGGCGCGTGAAGATGGCCAGGTTTTTCGAAGGGACCTTGGCGCCCCCCTTGCCGGCCTTCTTCGCCGCCGCCGCCTTGGCCCTGGCCTGGTCGATCCGGGTCACCATGATCTGCTCGCGCCGCAGCGCGGCGACGGCGGCGTCCATCGTGTCGGCCACGCGCTCACCGGTCACGGTCTGGCCGGCGCGGGTTCTTCCTGAGTAGGCAAATGTCGGCATGTGTGGGTCCCCGTGTTATCTGGCGGTCGGTCGCTGCGGCATGCCCGGGCGATTCATGCCCGCGCCCGGCACGACACCCGCACCGCGGGCAATCATCTGCTCGAGTTCGTCCTTCATCGACGAGGTGTTCATCGCCGCCTCCAGGGTGATCAGCCGCCGCTGGTACAGCGTCACCAGCGACTGATTCATCGTCTGCATCCCCATCTTTTCCTGGCCGGTCTGCATCGTCGAGTAGATCTGGTGGACCTTGTCGTCGCGGATGAGATTCCGGATCGCAGGGTTGGGCACCAGGATCTCGAGCGACATCACCCGGCCGGTGCCGTCGGCCTTCGGCAGCAGCGCCTGGCAGACGATCCCTTCGAGCACGAGCGACAGCTGCGTGCGGATCTGCCCCTGCTGGTGCGCCGGGAAGACGTCGATGATGCGGTTGATCGTCTGGGCCGCCGAGTTCGTGTGGAGCGTGGCGAAGGTCAGGTGCCCGGTTTCGGCGATCCGCAGCGCGGACTCGATCGTTTCGAGGTCGCGCAGCTCGCCGATGAGGACGATGTCGGGATCCTCGCGCAGCGCGGCACGCAACGCGCCCGCGAACCCGTGCGTGTCGCTGTGCACCTCGCGCTGGTTGACCAGACATCCCTTGTGCTGGTGGATGTACTCGATCGGGTCTTCGATCGTGAGGATGTGCTCCCGCCGCTCCGTGTTGATCTTGTCGATCATGGCGGCGAGCGTCGTGGACTTGCCGCTGCCGGTAGGCCCCGTCACCAGCACCAGGCCGCGCGGCCGGTCCGCCAGTGTCGCGAGCACGGGCGGCAACCCGAGCTCGTCGAACGTACGGATCGTTTCGGGAATGACCCGGTACACCGCCGCGACGGCGCCGCGCTGATTGAAGACGTTGCAGCGGAAGCGGGCCAGACCGCGAATGCCGAACGAGAAGTCCAGTTCGAGCGACTCCTCGAACCGCTTCTTCTGGGCGTCGGTCAACACGCTGTAGGCGAGCCCCTTGGTTTCCGCGGGTCCGAGGACGGGGAGGTCCAGCGCCTGGAGCTTGCCGTGCACGCGCACCTGCGGCGGCGTGTTGGTCGTGATGTGCAGGTCGGAGCCGTTGAGGCTCACGAGCGCGTTCAAGAGTTCCGGTAGTGTGGCCATTTATGTTTCTGTGTAGGGGCGGTTAGCGCAACCCCCC
>JBBECO010000093.1:3119-5127 GCA_040881785.1 Vicinamibacterales bacterium | reverse complement strand
CCGAAGTAGGCGAACACCATCGTGCCGTCGGTGATCGCGGACGGACCGGCGAACGTGCTGCGGCGGTGGCGCGCGTCGAAGACAGGCCCGTCGTACGCGGTGCGTTCCCACACGAGCTTCCCCGTTCCAACGTCGAGCGCGAGCACTTTCAGCGTGTGCTTCCGGTCGCCGGCGACCGAATCGGGATGCGCCATTTTGATGCGCACCGACTCGGGGATGACACCCGGCACGACCTCTCCCTCGATGGCCGCCGTCAGGTAAATGCGGTCGCCCCAGATGACCGGCGAGGAATACCCGTGCGCGAGCGGCGTCTTCCAGGCGACGTTCCGGTCGGGCGCCCACTCGGTCGGGAGCGCCGTTTCGGTCGAAATGCCCTGACCGTTGGGGCCGCGCCACTGTGGCCAGTTTTCGGCGGCTACCGCCCCGCCGAGCGCAAGCGTGAGTGACAGGGTGATCGGCGCAAGACGGCGCATGAAACGGACTCCTCGGTCAGGGGGTATGTTCACGGTGAGCGGACGACCGATTATAGACGTCCCGACCCGGACAAATGGTCGCGGGGGACGAACCAAGCTCTGCGGCGGACGAACCGGCCCTCCCGTGGGACGGACCGCGCCCGCCGGCCGGGCTCGGCAATTTCTCGTCAAATGCGGGTGTTATCCTTGAGGACGCCTATGTCATTGAGCATCTCGCGTGGGATTCGTGTGTGGGTCGCTGCGGCCCTCCTCGTGTCGGCCGCCGCCGTCCTGAATGGCGCCGACTGGCCGGACTGGCGCGGGCCGGCGCGGACGGGCTCGTCCACCGAGACTGGCCTGCCGGAGCAGTGGTCGCCGGCCGGCGAGAACCTGGCGTGGCGTGTCCCGATCGGGGGCCGCTCGGCCCCGGTGGTCTTCGGCGACCACCTCTATCTGCAGACCGCCTCGGGTGCGGGCCCGACCCTCCAGGAGCGCGTCATCTGCTTCAACGCCGACACCGGCAAGCAGCTCTGGGAACACCGTTACAACATCTTTACGAGCGACGTCCCGGCCCATCGGATCGCCTGGTCGTCGCCGGTGGTGGATCCGGCGACGGGCAACGTCTTCGCGATCAGCGGCGGCGGACTGCTGATGTCGCTCTCCGCGGACGGCACGCTGTTGTGGGAACGTTCGCTCGCCGAGGAGTTCGGCATGTGGACCACCCACGGCGGCCGCATGTCATCGCCCATCGTCGATGGTGACCAGGTCATCGTCAGCGGCCTCACCTTCATGTGGGGGGCGTCGGCGGGCGGCGCACACAGGTTCCTGTCGTTCGATAAGGCCACCGGCCGGACCATTTACGTCGTGGCACCGGAAGGCCGCCCGACCGATACGATTTATGCGAATCCGTTCATCGCCGACGTCAACGGTGTGCGGACGTTCTTCTCCGGCGGCAGCGACGGTGCGATGCACGCGCTGAAGATCAACACCGGCGAGAAGATCTGGAGCTGGAAGGTCAGCCAGCGCGGCCTCAACACGGCCGCCCTCGGCGTCGGCAACGACATCATCGTGACGCACAGCGAAGAGAACGTCGGGACGAGCGAGATGGGGATGATCGCGGCGGTGCCGATGGCCTCGAAGGGGGAGCTGGCCGACAAGGACGCGCGGTGGCTCACGCGTGGCGTGCAGGCCGGCTACGCCTCGCCCGTGAGCGACGGCGAGCGGGTGTACGTCGTGGACAACGGCGGCGTGCTCATCGCGGTGGACCTGAAGACCGGCCAGCCCGTGTGGCGGGAGCTGCTCGGCACGATCGCCAAGGCCTCGCCCGTCTTTGCGGACGGCAAGCTCTATATCGGCACCGAGAACTCCGGCAACGCCGGCGGCAAGTTCTTCATCATTCGCCCCACGGCCACGAAGGCCGAGATCCTCGACCAGGACTGGCTGGGGACGCCGGAGAAATCCGAACTGATCATCGCCTCGCCGATCGTCGCGCGCGGCCGGGTGTACGTCACGTCGATGGACGCACTCTATGCGATCGGCCCGAAGGGCGCGCCGGA
>JBBECO010000093.1:0-3019 GCA_040881785.1 Vicinamibacterales bacterium | reverse complement strand
GACGCCACCTGGGCGGCTGACAATCTGAAGGGCACGCTCGCCGGTGGAAAGTTCACTGCCGACCCGGCGGCGGGTGCCCAGGCGGGTCTGGTCAAGGCCACCGTAGGCGGCGTGACCGGTGAATCGCGGATCCGCGTCATCCCCGACCTGCCGTGGACGTTCGACTTCGAGGACGGTGCGGTGCCGTCCCACTGGATCAACGCGACGGGTAAGTTCGCCGTCCGCGACGAAGAAGGCGGCAAGGTCCTCGTGAAGCTGGCCAACAACCCGTTCGCCTTCGCGAAGCGCACGCGGCCGTTCTTCGGACCGTCCGATCTCAGCAACTACACGATCGAAGCCGAGGTCCGCTCGAAAGACATCCGGCGCGTCATGTCGGACGTGGGGATCGTCGCGCAGCGGTACGAGATGGTGCTGTTCGGCAACCACCAGCGGCTGGAACTGCAGCCGTGGCAGCCGGAGATCCAGCGAACCGTGAAGAAGGAGTTCGCGTGGACGAAGGACACCTGGTACGTCATGAAGCTGGAGGTCCAGGCCCTCGAGGGCCACAACGTCCGCGCACGCGGGAAGGTATGGCCGAAGGGGCAGCCGGAACCGGCGGAATGGACGATCGAACGCGTGGATCCCATCGGCAGCCTGAAAGGCAGCCCGGGCCTCTACGCCGACGTGCCGAATGCGGATCCGAAGGGCGGGTCCGAAGTGTATTACGACAACATCAAGATCTATCCGAACAAGTAGGCCCGACCTTCAGGTCGGGCGTCTCAGGCAGGAACATGAAGAAAACACTCCTCGCGGTATTCGTCCTTGCCGCCGGCTCGATGGCGGCCGGCGCATTTTCCGAACCCGGTCCCGAGTGGCCGATGTGGGGCGGCACGCCCGACCGCAACATGGTCTCGTCGATGAAGGGGCTCCCGACGACGTGGGACCTGAAGTCGAAGAAGAACGTGAAGTGGATGGCGGAGCTGGGCTCGCAGACCTACGGCAATCCCGTCGTCTCGGGCGGCTACGTCCTCGTCGGGACCAACAACGAGGTGATGAAGGACCCGAACGTCAAGGGTGACAAGGGGATCGTCATGGCCTTCCGCGAGTCGGACGGCCAGTTCATGTGGCAGGCCGTGCACGACAAGCTGGCCGCCGGGCGCGCCAACGACTGGCCGTTCCAGGGCATCTGCTCCTCCCCGCTTGTCGAGAACGGCATCGTCTACTACGTCTCGAACCGCGGCGAAGTCATGGCGGTGGACCTCGACGGCTTCCGCGACGGCACGAACGACGGGCCCTACAAGGACGAGAAGCTGACGCGCGAGACGGATGCCGACATCCTGTGGCGCTACGACATGATGGAAGAGCTCGGCGTCATGCAGCACAACATGGCGAACTCGTCGCCCGTGTCGTTCGAGAACATGATCTTCGTGAGCACGTCGAACGGCCAGGACGAGAGCCACGTGAACGTGCCGTCCCCGCGGGCCCCCTCGCTGATCGCGATCGACAAGACGACCGGCAAGCTGGCCTGGGAAGACCAGGGCGTCGGTGAGAACGTCCTCCACGGGCAGTGGTCCTCGCCCGCGGTCGGCAGCATCGGCGGCGTCATGCAGGTGGTGGTCGGCCAGGGCGATGGCTACGTCCGCGGGTTCGACATCAAGACCGGCAAGCGGCTGTGGGAATTCGACCTGAACCCGAAAGACTCGGTCTGGCCGAAGACGCGCAACGAAGTGATCAGCACGCCGATCATCGTCGACAACATCGTCTACATCGCCAACGGGCAGGACCCCGAGCATGGCGAGGGCACCGGGCATCTGTATGCGATCGACGCGACCAAGCGCGGCGACATCACGCCGGTCATCACCACGGGTGACAAGGTCGAGCCGAACCCGAACAGCGGCCAGATCTGGCACTACGGTGACATCCGGCGCTCGATCTCCACCGGCGCGCTCTACAACGGCATCCTGTTCTACCCGGATTTCAGCGGCTTCCTCCACGCCCTGGATGCGAAGACCGGCACACAGCTCTGGAAGCACGACCTGTTCGCCGCCATCTGGGGCTCGCCGATGGTCATCGACGGCAAGGTGTATCTCGGTGACGAGGACGGTGACGTCACGATCCTGAACGCCGACCGCACGATGAAGCTGATCGCCGAGAACAACATGGGCAGCTCGGTGTACTCGACCGCCGTTCCGGCCAACGGCACGCTGTTCATCGTGAACCGCAACCAGCTCGTGGCCCTTTCGGAGTCCAAGTGATCAAGCCGGCCGCCGTGCTGGCCCTGGCTGCCACGCTGACGGTCGGGATCGTCGCTGCGCAGGCGCCTGCGGCCTCCTGGCCGCAGTTCCGCGGGTCATCCAATCTGGTCGGGACGACGGCGGCGGCGCTGCCGGCGCAGCCGAAGGTGCAGTGGACCTACGACGCGGGCGATGCGATCGATTCATCGGCCGCGATCGTGGACGGCGTCGTGTACGTCGGCTCGGCGACCGGCGAGCTGCACGCGGTGAACCTCGCGGACGGCAAGGGCAAGTGGAAGTACCAGGGCTCGGCCGAC
Source organism: Vicinamibacterales bacterium (assembly GCA_040881785.1). Taxonomy (GTDB): domain Bacteria; phylum Acidobacteriota; class Vicinamibacteria; order Vicinamibacterales; family 2-12-FULL-66-21; genus JACDCA01. The sequence continues at coordinate 489 of JBBECO010000093.1, read as the reverse complement.
GGCATCGGCGAATCGTCGCCAGCCGTCGCCAACGGGATCGTCTACATCGGCGATCTCGCGGGCGTCGTCCACGCGGTCGATGCGAAGACCGGGAAGGGCGTGTGGACGTTCAAGACCGGGAGCGAAGTGAAATCGTCGCCCGTCGTCGTCGGCGACAAGGTCCTGATCGGCTCGTACGACGCGAACCTGTACGCGCTCGGCGCGAAAGACGGCAAGCTCGCCTGGAAGGTGCAGACCGAGGGTTACGTCCACGCCACGCCGGCCGTGGTGGACGGCATCGCCTACATCACGGGCTGCGACGAGATCCTGCGCGGGATCCGCGTCGCGGACGGCAAGGAAGTGCTGACGCTGTCGTCGGGTGCGTACACGGGCGCCTCCCCCGCCATCCTCAACGGGCGCGCCTATTACGGCACCTACGAGAACGAGGTGCTGGCGGTGGACCTGACGGGCAAGAAGGTGCTGTGGCGCTACACGCATCCGCAGCGCAAC
>JBBECO010000092.1:23972-32535 GCA_040881785.1 Vicinamibacterales bacterium | reverse complement strand
TGCGCCCGGAGGGACTTGAACCCCCGACCTACGGGTTCGAAGCCCGGCGCTCTATCCAGCTGAGCTACGGGCGCAGCACTGCCGCGGCGGACGTCGTATTAGCCGAGAGCCAATGATAGCGTCCGCTCGGGGATTCAGCAACATGACCCTCGTCTTCTATGACGGCGTGTGCGGCCTGTGCGACCGATTCGTCCGGTTTCTGCTGGCACGTGATCGGCAAGACCGGCTGCGGTTTGCGCCGCTGCAGGGGGCGCTCGCACGGCGCGAGCTCGTCCCGAGGGGGCACGACCCGGCAGACCTCAACACGGTCGTTGTGCTCGCCGGATGGCCGTCGGCAGACGCGCGGCTGTTGACCCGCTCCCGCGCCGTCCTCCACGCGGCGGGGGAGCTGGGCGCCGGCTGGCGCCCGTTGACGGCCATCGCGCGCCTCATCCCGCCAGGCCTTGCCGACGCGCTCTACGCGGCCGTCGCACGGCGCCGCTACCGGCTCTTCGGACGTTTCGATGCCTGCCCGCTTCCGCGCCCGGAATGGCGCGATCGATTCCTGGACTGATTGATGGATCCGACACAGCACGACTTCAACCCCGACATCCTCAACGACACCGCCCACCGCCCGTGGCCGATGCCCGACGTGCCCTGGCTCATGTCGCAGAGCTGGCACGACCTGCTGTTCGCGCACTGGCCGGTGGACGCCGACGCCCTCCGCCCACACGTCCCCGCCGGCTTCGAGATCGATCGTCACGACGGCCAGGCCTGGGTCGGCATCGTCCCGTTCCGCATGTCGAACGTCGCGCCGCGCGGCATCCCCGCGCTGCCGTGGATCTCGGCGTTCGCCGAACTCAACGTACGCACCTACGTGCGCGCCGGCGGCCGCGCGGGGGTGTACTTCTTCAGCCTGGATGCCGCCAATCCCGTCGCCGTCGGCGTGGCGCGGGCGATGGCGTATCTGCCGTACTTCACGGCTGATATGGACGTCGAGGAGGAGGACGGCTGGATCCACTATCAGAGCCGGCGTAAAAGCGCCGATGCACCGCCGGCAGAACTCGTTGTGAAATACCGGGCTGTCGGACCGCCAGAGATCCCGGCTGAAGGTTCGCTGGAGTACTTCCTGACCGAACGCTACTGCCTCTTCACCGTGGACCCGTCGTTTCACGCGCACCGTGTCGATATCCATCATCCGCCGTGGCCGCTCCAGGCGGCGGAGGCCGAGATCACCGTGAACACGATGGCCGACGCGGTCGGGATCCGCCTCCCGTCGATGGCGCCGCTGCTGCACTTCGCGCGCCGCCAGGACGTCGTCGCGTGGAACCTCCATCCGCTGGATGGCGAGTAGCGCTTGGACGAATTCCTCGTTTCCTGTCCGTACTGCGGCGAGGAGCTCGAGATCCAGATCGAAGAGGACGTCCGCGGCACATTCGTGCAGGACTGCGAGGTCTGCTGCAATCCGTGGCTGGTGCGTGTCGCACGCGGCACCGACGGCAGCGATGTGTCGGTCGGTCGCGCGGATGGATCCGAGTAAACAGCTAGTGGACGCCGAGGAATGCCAGTCCGACGACGACCACCACGGCCATCGCCGCCATCCAGCCCACCTGCCGGCGCAACTGGACGCGCGGTCTTTCGGCGGTTCGGTGGTTTGTCGACGCGAAATAGAGCAGCACCAATGAGGCCAGGCCTGCCGCCAGGCTCATGCCCCCGAACCAGACCCACTCACTGACATACCACCACGGCGCCAGGGGTCTATCCGTGTAGCGAAGCAGGCGCTCGACTCCCATGAGGAGCCATGGCGTCAACATGATGCAGCCCATGGCCACGCCGAACGACGTCAGCAGGGCTCGAATCCCCGTGGTCGTCAACGACGACACATACAGACTCAGGCTGGTGGCGAGCACGAGTGCGGCCGCCACGGTCGGCCAGGGGCGGGACCCGCCCGGGACGTTCAATATCCACAACATGAGGGCCGGCAGGCCTGCGCCGAGCGCGAGCGCCAGCGCGATCGCCACCCCCGCCTTCACGCGCCACTGCGTTCCGGCGCCGACCGGCAGCAGCAGGTGCCACTCCAGCGTACCGAACTGCCGCTCTTCCGCGCTCGCCATGGACCCGATCAGGAACGGCATCGCGGCCATGTACACGATGCCGAGGGGGATGAAGACCTCCGACGCGTCCGATCCGGCATACCGCCCGAGAACGGCCGCCCCCATCATCAACGCGGAGATGCCCGCCATGACAAACGCCATCTGATGGAGGTGCAGCTCTTTGCGCACCAGCTGGATCATCGGGTGGCGTCGTCGCATCGGTACGGTCGCCGCCGTGGCACCAGGCGGCCACGACAGCCAGCGGGGCAGACGGAGATCCTGCCCGCGCCCCTCGATCGCTTCGAGCCGCATGAACATCCACCAGCTTCCGGTGGCCGCGGCCGCGACGATCACGAACATCCCACGCCAGAACATCGCCTGCCGGAACCCGTCTCTTCCCCAGGCTCCCGCCCCGCCTGTCCAGAAGTCAGCGAGGTTGATGAGAGTCAGCAAGATACCTGGGAGCGCGACCGTGAAGACCATCCCCGCAACCGCACTCCGCGTCAGCATCGTCAGGAACGGGGCCACGCACAGGGCGCTCAGCAGGATCAGCGCGAGACCGCCGCCCTCGAGCTCCTGCTTCGCGGATGAATCCAGTGCCGTCCACGCGATGACGGTCAGTGCCGCGAGGACTGCCGTCAGGACGCCGAGCTTGAGGAGCAGGAGCGATCGGCGCGACAGCGGCTGAGAGAGCAGCAACCCGAGCGTGCGATGGGCGTACTCCTGTCCCATCAACTGGGCGCCGAGCCCGACCGAGCCGAGCCCGTACACGAGCAGCCCCAGCGGCGTGAAAGTGGAAAACTGCAACAGGCCCGTTGCTGCAATGATCGCCGCGCACACGGTCCACGCCGGCAACAGCGCCCGGAGTTCCTTCGCGACCGAGTGCGTGAGCGCGGCCGTCGTCATACCGCGGCCCCGTGCGGCTGGAGCGTGGAGACGAAGATCTCCTCGAGACTCAACGCCTCGGTCGTCAGCGATTCGGGCGCGTGCGCGCGCAGCCGTCCGAGGACGTCGGCGAGGTTGCCCTCGGCGAGGACTTCGATCTCCCGGCCCCGGCGAGTGACCACGCGCGAGCCGGCGAGGTCGGGCGCGGGCCGTTCGTCCGCGAACCGCGCGTGGACCCGGTGGTAGCGCTCGCGGGCCGTGTCGGCGTCGAGCGTCAGCACCTCGCGTCCCTTGTCGATGATCGTGAACTCGTCGATCAGGCCCTCGAACTCCGAGATCAGGTGGGTGGAGACGAAGACGGTGCGCCGCCCGGGATCTCCATCCTGATACGCGCCGATCACGGTCTGGATGAACTCGCGGCGGACGATAGGGTCGAGGCCCGAGGTGGGCTCGTCGAGGACGAGCAGCTCCGGTTCCGGGCAGATGGCGGCGATCAGGGCGACCTGCGTCCGCTGGCCCTTCGACAGATGCGTGGTGTTCTGGCGGACGTCGATGCGGAACTGCTTCAGCAGCTCGGCCTCGATACCCGCGTTCCACCGCGGCCGGAACGACGCGAAGTAATCGAGCGCCTGCCGCACCGTCATCCAGGGATAGAACGCCACGTGATCAGGCACGTAGGTGAGCCGCGACTTCACCTCGACTTCGTGCGCGGCGGGGTCGAGGCCGAACACGCGCGCCTCGCCGCTCGTGGGTCGGAGCAGGTTGAGCAGGCACTTGATGGTCGTCGTCTTGCCGGCGCCGTTGCGGCCGAAGAAGCCGTAGCAGCGGCCCGGACGCACCTGGAGGCTGAGGCCGTCGACGGCATCGGTATGGCCGAAGCGCCGGACGAGATCCCGAACGCCGATCGCGAGAGGTTGCTGGCTCATACGTCGCTCACTGCATGGAAGGCCCGCTTGCGGTCGAAGGCGTCGTAGCGCTCTTCGGCCAGGCGGAGGAAATCGGACTTGTCGACCTGGAGGTGATGGGCGTGCGTGACGGCATCGTCGATCCGCTCGGCGACCAGCCTGCGCCGTACGTCTTTTCGAAGCGGCGAGTCCGCCGCGCGCACGAAGCAGCCCTTGCCGGCCAGGGTCTCGATGATCCCCTGACTTTCGAGCTCGGCGTACGCCTTCGCGACGGTGTTCCGGTTGACGCGCAGCTCCTCGGCCAGCGGGCGGATGGAGGGGAGCGCTTCTCCGGCCTGGACCGCGCCCGAGGCGGCTGCCGTGCGCACCTGGTCCACCAACTGGAGGTAGACCGCCTTGCCGGACTTGAAGTTGAGGTGGAATTTCATCGAACTGTCATAGGACAGTAGGACAGTTGCGACGAAATGTCAAATGGCCGGGGTCGGGACGTTCCCGTTCAGCCTGTCAGCGGGTTCTCCGCGAAGCACAGGTCCTTGACGACCTTCCCACCGATCAGGTGTTCCTGGATGATGCGTTCGGCGTTGTCCGGTGTGACGTTTCGATACCAGGTTCCTTCCGGATACACCACACAGATCGGCCCCTCGGTGCAGATCCTCAGGCACGCGCACTTCGTGCGGTAGCACGGGCCGTTCGCGCCGGCGATGTCGAGCTCTTTCATCCGCTTCTTGAGGTACTTCCAGGTCTCGTCTCCGCGGTCGCGATCCACGCAATCCGGGCCCAAACAAATGAAGAGATGCCGGTCGAGCTGTCCGACGCCGAAGGACCGGGCGACCTCGGCCGGTGCGCGTCCCTTGTTCTTGCCCATCGGTCGATCATAGGCGATCGGCGTGGCAGGCGGCTTGCTGGCGTCTAACGGGCATACTTCCTGAACACCGCCTCCAGGTCCGCGGGCTTGGAGGTCCGCAGCGTTGCCCAGAGATCCCCAACTTTCTTGAAGCGCGCGGGCGCGTTCACGATCGTGAAGTCGCGCGGGTCGATGTCCTCGAATACTTCCTTCCACCCGAGCGGCGTCGAGACGCCGGCGTAGTCGCTCGCGCGCGCGCTGTAGGCGGTGGCGAGCGTCTTACCGAGGATGTTCTGGAGGTAGTCGACGTAGACGGTTCCCTTGCGGCGCGCGCGGACGGTTCGCTCGACCGTGGCGATCTTCGGATGCCGCGAGGCGATGACGGTCGCGACGATCTGGCAGAACAGCATCCCCGACTCGTAGGTGGTGCCCGGCGCCAGCGGGATGTAGATGTGCAGGCCGCTCGAGCCGGACGTCTTCGGCACCGACGGCACCTTCAACAGGGCCAGCTCGTCGTGCACGAGCCGCGCGACCTCGAGCACGGTGGGGAACGTCGTCCCCTCGCCGGGATCGAGGTCGATCGCCACGTAGTCGGCGTCGAGCGGCGACTGCACGCGCGAGAACCAGGGGTCCTGCGAGATCGCCGCGATCTGCGTCATGTAGAGCAGCGTGATGAGCGCGCCGCCGATGAACCGCCGTGCGTCGGGCTCCGAGATGGGATCGATGTCGTCGGCGATGGTCTCGATACGCACGCCCGCGGGGGGATGCTCCTGTCGGGACCGCTGCTGATAGAACGCCTTGCCGTCGATGCCGTTGGGGAAGCGCTTCATCACCAGCGGACGATCCGCAACGGCAGGGAGGATAAACGGCGCCACTTCCGCGTAATAGCGGAGCAGGTCCCCTTTGGTGAGCTTCAGCTTCGGCCAGAAGGGCTTGGCGAGATTGGTGACGGGGAGCCGGAGGCCGCCGGGCAGCTCCAGCGTGCCGTCCTTGCGCGCGTCTTCAAGGGCGCGCAGTTGATCAACTACAGCGTTGTTCGGAGATTTGTCGGCATGTTTTAGGGCGCGTGGGGCCCCACCCCCACGCGCTTCTCGCTCGCGGGCGGTGCTTCGCGCCGCTTCCCTCCGGCCGCTCGCTCGGGCCGCGGGCGCTTCTTTCACGACGTCCGCGGCTCTCTTGTCATCTCTCAATCCCAGGTAGACGGGGTGGCGAAGCTTCTGATCGTTGGTCCACTCCGTGAAACGGATCTCGGCGACGAGCTCCGGCGTCACCCAGTGCGCGGGCTCGTTCGTACGGATCCGCCCGGCGAACGGCGAGACCCGGGTCTCGCGCGCCTTCAGCAGCGCCGAGACGCGCGCGAGCTCCTTCTGGTTGAACCCGGTTCCGGTGTGCCCGACGTATCGCAGCGCGCCGGGGGAGTCTTCGTCCTGCACGCCGAGCAGCAGCGCGCCGAAGTGCTGGCGGGTCTGGCGCGGCTCGGTCCAGCCGCCGATGACGAATTCCTGCTGGCGGACGACCTTCAGCTTGCGCCACGCCGGGCTGCGTCGTCCCGACTGATACGGCGCGCGCGCCTCTTTCACGATGAGCCCTTCCCAGCCTTCGCGCGTGGCGCGTGCGTGCAGCGCGCGGCCGTCGGCGGCGATCTGCTCGCTGATCCGGATCGGCTGCGCGCCGGTGCGCGTGCGCGTCGCCTTGCGCAGGACCTTCTCGAGGCGCGCCCGGCGCCCGGTGAGCGGCAGGCCGCGCACGTCCTCATCGCCGTCGCGGAGGATGTCGAACGCGATCAGCGCGGCGGGTTGGGATTTCTCGGACGATTCGACGTCGCGCGCGCTCGTGAGATGGATGCGCCCCTGCAGCCGCTGGAAGCCCGCCGGCTTGCCGTCCACCAGGGCGACGATCTCGCCGTCGAGCAGAACAGGTCCCCCGAGCGCGGCCCCCCAGCGCTCGAGGGCACGGACGATCGACGGAAACTGCGCGGTCTTGTCGTTGCCGAGGCGCGACCAGAGACGCACGTCGGCGCCGCCCCGCCGCGGCGCGACATGAACCAGCGCGCGGATGCCGTCGTATTTGGGTTCGAAGACCAGTCCGGCGCCGGTCAGCGGCGGTTCGGCCAGGGTGGCCAGCATGGGGCGGACCTTGGCGGGATCTTCTTTCCAGTGCACCCGACAATGGTAGCCCGTTGCAAGATTGTGCAATGCCGCGCAGTCGTGTTGGGAATGCCCTGGATGTGCCGATAAGCTAGGAGCTGACAGCTGACAGCTGATAGCTATAACTGGAGCTGCATATGGCCGCGCGTCCGACATGGAAGGGGTTTCTGAAGATCAGCCTGGTGAACATCCCGGTCCGGGTGTTCCCGGCCACGGATTCCGCCGCGACGATCAGCTTCAACCAGCTGCACGCCGAGTGTCAGACGCGCATCCAGCAGAAGCGCTGGTGCCCGCACTGCGACCGCGAAGTGCCGAACTCCGAGATCGTCAAGGGCTACGAATTCGAAAAGGGCCGCTACGTCGTCATGGACGAGGACGACATCTCGAAGGTGCGGCCGGAGTCCACCCGCGTCATCGACCTGGTGCAGTTCACCGACGCCACCGCCATCGATCCGATCTACGTCGAGCGGCCGTACTACCTGGCGCCCGACGGCAACATGGCGAGCGAAGCGTTTGCGGTCATGCGCGAGGGGATGAAGGGCAAGGCCGGGATCGGCAAGCTGGCCCTCTACGGGCGTGAATATCTCGTCGCCGTCCAGCCGCGCGAGAACGGGCTCGTGATGTACACGATGCGCCACGCGAAGGAAATACGGAGCATGGACGCGATCGACGAGCTGACGACCGTGCCGTCAAAGGTGAAGCCGGACGAGATCAAGCTCGCCAAGCAGGTCATCGGCAACTTCGAGGGGGCGCTGAACCTCGAGGAGTACCGCGACGAGTATCAGGAAGAACTGCAGCGGATCATCGACGCCAAGATCGCCGGCGAAGAGGTCGTCGCCACGGCCGAGGAGACGCCGCCGAAGGTGGTCAACCTGATGGACGCGCTGCGCCAGAGCCTCGATCGCGTCAGCACGGGGAAGAAGAAGACCGCCAAAGTGGTGGAGCAGAAGGCTGCCAAGCCGCCGGCAAAGAAGCGCGCGGCTCGCTAGGACAACTACGCAACGACCAACTACGCAACGACCAAGGAGCTCGCATTGGGCGTAGACGTGTAGCGCAGCCCTTTATGGGCTGCCCCACCGCTACGCGGTGTACTGATCGAAGATCTGGTTGCGGACCCACTGCGGCGACGACCCCTCGCCACACCGGATCTTCAGCGTCCCCGGCCCCTGCTGATTGCCGTGGATATCGATCCGCCACTGGCCCGGCTGCCCGTCGACCGGCGCCACCGTCAGCTCCGCCTGCGCCAGACCCAGCTCTTTCAGCGTTGCCCGCGCAATACGCTCCACATCCTGACGCTCCACGGCATCTCTCCCGGCCATCGGACGGCCCTGAACTTCTAAATGGTGATACCGGGATTCTAGCTGATCCTTGCTTTAATTTGCGCTGGGGCCCCACCCCCAGCGCCTGCCAGCCCTCGCTGGCGCTCGGGCCGATCATTCGCCACGCTGTGTAGCCGCTTCGGCGGGCACGGCCCCGATTACTTCAGCATTCAACCTTCAGCATTGCAGGGATCAAGGCGCGAGCGGAACGGAGCGGCCTGTCTCGGCCGCGTAGTGAAGCGAGCCAGGCGGGGTGCAGCCGCCTTCGCCTGCGGCTTCGGCGGCCAAGGGGCCCCGCCGATCAATAAATGGGGTGGATGACGGGGTTCGAACCCGCGACTTCCGGAGCCACAGTCCGGCGCTCTGCCACTGAGCTACACCCACCACACGG
>JBBECO010000092.1:15517-23872 GCA_040881785.1 Vicinamibacterales bacterium | reverse complement strand
TCGCCGCCGTGCACGCGGACGGCGCAGCGGTGCACCACGTCGGCCTGGCGCCCCTTCGCGTCGTACATCAGCGTGTCGGCGCGGTGAATGAGCTCGGCGGCGAGCTTGCGCGCGACGCCGCGGCGCTCCGACACGTCGCCCAGGCGCAGGCAGACCACGCCGACGTCCACGCGGACCGGACGCACGTCCAGCCGGCGGTCGTCGCGCGTCCAGTCGTGCGAGCCCACGGCCTTCTTGAAGCGATCGGCGATCTCGACCGCCTCGACGCAGCCGGGCAGGTCCGGGATCAGGAAGCAGAATTCGTCGCCGCCGAACCGCGCGTGCAGATCGCGCGATTCCCCGGCCCGCTCCAGCGCGAGGATATCCTCCGAGCGGATCTGGTCCGACAGGATTCGCGCCACGCGCTCGATGACCCGGTCACCTACCGCGTGCCCGCAGGTGTCGTTGTACCACTTGAAGCTGTTGATATCGACGACCCCGACCCCGCACCAGCGGACGCGCTGTTCCACGGCCAGGAACGACTCGACACGCTCCATGAACCAGTCGAAGTTGAGCAGCTTGGTCTTCGGATCCCGGTGGGACTTCTCCGTGAGGTCGGCGACGACATCCTCGAAGTACCGCGCGATGTTGCTGACGGTGACGTCTTTTTCGGTCAGCTGGCGCTGGAGGCGATCGAGCTTGGCCGCAAAGCCCTCCGACATCGCGCGGATGGCTTCGTGCTTCGAGTCCTCGAGCAGCAGCCGCTGCCCGGCGACGACGTTGTCGATGGCAGCGAGCAGCTCGCTGGCGCGCGATTCCTCGAGGCCGAAACGGTCCACGACCCACTCGCGGAGCTCCGCCGCGCTCGCCGGCGCAGTCTTCCTCCGCCGTGGCTGTTCGTTGCGGTCGTTTCTCTTTACCTCGGCCATCGCCATGTGCGCTGCTTCTACATCAAGGGATGTGCCGACGTGTGGAAGGAGAGGCTCCAGCCAGCGGATTTGATATAGCCGAGGTCGAAACTCACGAAAGAGGCGGGAAACTGCCGAAACCTGAATACAACCGGGTTTCGAGGGGCGAATACCGGTCATCCGGACCTCCGGCTGAGGTGGCTCCGTGCCGAATGGTCCTGAAACGTTCGCTACATGAAATGAGGAAAAAGATTCAGGTGCGGGCCCTCGCGGCGTCCAGGGCGGAGCGGGCATCGCGGAGCCGGCGGTCGGCGGTCTCCCGGGCGCGGGCCGCCCTCGCGGCCTCATTTTCCGCGTCGGCAAACGCCTGCTGCGCGGCCTCGAGCTCGGCCCGGGTTTCTTCGAGCCGTCGCTCCGCCTTCGTGTCGTCGCGCGTGGCACGTGCGGCTTCGAACTCCGCCTGGCGCGCGCGCTGGTCGGCCTCGCGGACGGCGCGTTCGGCGGCGGCCCGCCGCTCCTTTTCCTTCGCGGCTTCCCGCTCCGCTTTCGCATCGGCCGCCGCGCGACCCTGTTTCGCGGGCGCCGCTGTGGAGGCCGCCGCCGGTGGCTTCCTCGGCGCGCGCCCGCTGGGTGCGGCGGCGCTCACGCCCGCCAGCATCTCGAACCCGCCGGGCGTCAGCGCCTTCGTCAACCGTCCTGGCGGCTCCTCGGACGGCAGCGCGCGCAGCGTGTTGAGAATCGCGTGCCGGGTCGTGTCGGTCGCCGGCTGTCCGGCGTCCTTCAGCAGCGCGAGCGTGGCTTTCAGCGCCGCGTCCAGCACCGCCTCGTGCTCGCGTCCGGCGGCGCGCAGATCCCCTTTCCGCCCTTCGATCACCCCCCGATGCGTCTTGCGCATCCCGGTGGACGCCTCGACGAGCGCCTCGTAGCGCTCGGGATCCTGCCAATAGAGCTGGTTCACCGCCCAGGCGGCGATCGGCGGTTTCCCGAGCGCCTTGATCGCGGGTGCCTGCCCACCCGCCCCTTTCGCCAGCGCGTTGCGCGCCGCGGTGAACGCCTCGAGCGGCAGCCGGAACAGGGTGTCGATCTCGGCGTCGGTCGCCTTGGCCATGCGCCCACTAGATTATGCGGTTATGCTCCCGGGATGATCTCTCTCCTCCGCCGGAGCCTGACGGCGGCGGCGCTGATCGCCGCAGGGACTTCGGGCATGGCCCAGCCCGCGGCGCCTGCCGGGGAAGCGGTGCCGGTCGATTTTTTCGTGACCGGACCCGACGGCCCGGTCTTCGACCTCCGAGCGGATGAAGTGTCGCTCGAGGTGGACGGCAAGCCGCGGCGCATTCGCTGGCTTCGTTACATCCCCCTGCACGACGGGGAGCGGGCGCCGGACGCGGCGCCGGCCGATGACATCGAGCCTCCGTTCGGGACGAACGCGCCCGGCGCGGACGGCCGCTGGGTCACGGTCGTCCTCGACCACGAGTCGATCCGGCTGGGCTCGGAGCGCAACGCCGTGAACGCCGTCGTCCGCTACATCGAGACGCTCGGGCCGCGCGACCGCGTCTCGTATGTCACCGCGCCGAACGGCGCCGTCGAAATCGACTTCACGACCCGTCACCACCGGGTGACCGACGCGCTGAAGAAATTCATCGGCAGCGGCCTGCGGGCGCCGCTCGAGCAGGAGCGCTCGTGCCGCTCCCGGCTGCTGCTCAACGCGATGCGGGAACTCCTCGAGGGGATGACCCCGCTCGGCGGACCGAAGGTCGTCGTCATCGTGTCGTCGGGCATCCTGAACCCGCGGCGAGACGCGCCGATGACCGGTCCGCCCGGACCGTGCGAGATCCAGACGGCGGACTTCCAGGACGTGGCGACCGCCGCCAGCCGCGCGCGGGCGCACCTGTTCGTGGTACGGCCCGACGACCTGCGGATGGACCGGACCGCGCAGGACTCCAGCGGCCAGCGCACGGGCCTGTTCGCCGGCAGCGACGCGGATCGCGCCGGTCTCGAAAGCCTGGCGGGCGTCAGCGGCGGTGAGTTCATCCAGGTTGTCGGGCCTGACGACACCACGCTCGTGAATCGCGCGGGCGGGCTGTCGGGTTACTACGTGGCCACCTTCGATCCCGCTCCCGGCGACCGCAACGACGCCATGCACCGCGTAGCAGTGACGGTCGCGCGCGCGAACACCCGCGTACGGACGAACCCCGACGTGCACATTCCCCGCATCGACGGGAAGGCCGTGAGCGTGACGCCGGCGGCCATGATCCGCAACGCGATCGCCTACCGCGAGCTGCCCCTGCGGATCAGCGCGTTTGCGTCGTCCGGGCAACCTGGCACGGTCAATATCCACGCGGTGCTCGAGCCCGCAGAGCCGGGCGTGGCGATCGCCCAGGCCGTTTTTGGCCTGGTGGACCAGCGCAATCGCCTCGTCGTCCAGTGGACGGCCGACCGGTCGGCACTGGCCGGCGTCCCCATCGTCACGGCCGGCGCCGCGGCGCCGGGCCCCTACCGCCTGCGGGTCGCGGCGATCGACAGCGCCGGCCGCCGGGGCAAGGCCGAGTACGCGTTCCTCGCGCAACTCACCGAGGCGGCGCCGCTCGAGTTGAGTGCCCTCGCGGTGGGGATTTCCGCCAACGGCGCGTTCCAGCCGACGCTCGTCTTCGGGGCCGACCAGGCGGCGGAGGCCTATTTCGAGATCTATGGCGAGGCCGCGCCGGTGATCGTGCGGCTGGAGATCGGCCACGAGGCGGATTCGCGTGCGATCGTCACCGGCCAGGCGCGGGTGACGTCGCAAGGCCCTGGCAGGCGCGTGGCGACCGGTGCGCTTCCCATTGCCGCGCTGCGGCCGGGGGACTACGTGCTTCGCGCCGTGGTGAGCGTGGACGGCCGTCCCGTCGGGCGTGTCACGCGCACGATCCGCAAGAGGCCGGGGGGCTGAGCGCGGCGCCCTATCGCACGATGCTGAAGAACGCATCCTTCCATTCAGGCCGAATGTTTTTCAGCGGCCTGCTACAGCCGCGCGAACCAGCCGGCGAACAGCTGGCAGAGCGCCGCGCCGACGAGCGTCATCGAGACGCCCCAGATCAGCATCTTTTTGAAAAGATCCCGTGCGGCCTCCGCGCTTGCGATCGCCGCCACGCAGATGGCGCCGATCGTCGAGAGCGGCGAGACATCCACCAGCGACGCCCCCACGTTGATGCTCAGCGCGACGGCGAGCGGATCCCCGCCGCCGACCTGCTGCACAAGGCCCGGCGCCATCGGCAGGAAGGTCGGGAGCACGACACCCGATGTACTGCTCGCCGTCGAGATGGCCCCGGTCACGAACGCGATCACGCCGTTCAGCGTGGACGGCGTCGCCAGTGTCGCCAGCAGGCTCGTGAACAGCTGCATCCCGCCCGCCCGCTCGGCCGTCGTCACGAGCATCGTCACGCCACAGACCATGATGATCGCCGACCACGGCATGTTGCGGAGTGCGCCGGTTTCGTCGGCGGCGCGCGCCGCGACGAGTAGTGCGGAGGCGGCAAAGGCGGCGAGGCCGAGCGGCGCCGCGAAGAGGACAACGGCCAGGATCCAGCCCGTGACGATCCCGATCGTGAGCCACTGGCGCCGATCGAGCACCGCGGTGGGCACCGAGGTGTCGATGACCGGACGGCGCGGGACGCCGCCCACGAGCAGCGCGTAGGCGATACCCGCAACGAGGGCGTGCGCGATGAAGTTGGCGGCCCAGACCATCAGCTCGTGTCCGCCGAGGCCGACCGATGCCATGCGCGTGTTCGCGATGATGCCGACCGCGCTCAGGGGCGACAGGTTGCCGGCGTTGGCGCCGTTGGCGACCATCAGCGCCGTGAGGAAGGGCGGGATCGCGGCCGGCGCCGCCATGGCGAAGGCGAGCGGCGCCACGAGCGCGGTGGCGGGAATGGCGCCAGGACCGAAGGTCGAGATGGCGCAGGCGATCAGGAACACGGTCAGCGGCAGCAGCCGGGACCGTCCCCTGGCCAGCGCCGCGAGGCGCGCCGCGAGGTTCCCGATCGTCCCGTTGCTTTCCGCCAGGGCGAACAGCAGCGTCACCCCCGCCAGCGTGACGAAGAGTGACGACGGGAAACCACCGATCACCGCCTCGGGAGCCTGCCCGGCGTAGATCCCCACCGCCCAGGCCAGTGGAATCGCGGCGATCCCGACATTGAGGCGTGAGGCGAAGGAGATGGTGATCGCCGCAAGGAGGGCGAGGAGCGAGACGAGCGCCGGTGTCATCGGTAGGGACTTCTTAACACGGATTTCACGGATCAAACGGATGGATGCCGCGCGGCGCCACAATGGAAGCCGATCGGGGATGCTGCCGGCTTGCATTTGGCGCCGCGTCATCCCGGCACGCGCGAAGCGCGCCCGGCCGGACGACGCCGTTCCGTGGCATCCGTGGCATCCGTGTAATCCGTGTATGTGTTTGAATGACCCTGTGTCAGATAGCGAGTGGACGGCCGCCGAAGAAGACGTGGGTGTGCGGCTCGACAAGTTTCTTGCGGCCGCGGGACGACTCGGCTCGCGTGCGCGGGCGGTGGCCGCGCTCGAACGTGGAAAGGTCTACGTCAACGGCGAGGAGGTCGCGCTGACCGCTGCCGCTCGCCGACTCACGACGGGCGACGCCGTTCGGGTCTGGATGGATCGTCCCGGCAGCGCGCGCCGCAAACCGCGAATTGGACCGGTCGGCGACGTCGACGTGATCTTCGAAGACGATGCCCTGCTGGTGGTGAACAAGCCGGCCGGCATCCTGTCGGTGCCGCTGGAGCGTAAGACCGAGGTCCCTTCCGTCTACGAGCAGCTCGAAGACCGCTTTCGGTCGCACGGCAAGCGGCGTCCGTTCGTCGTCCATCGGATCGACCAGGACACGTCGGGCCTCGTCGTCTTTGCGAAGGACGCCGAAGCACAGCGGCGTCTCAAGGCCCAGTTCGCCCGTCGTGAACCGGAGCGCGTGTATCTCGCGGTCGTCTACGGCCGGCCGTCACCCGCCTCGGGCACGTGGCGCGACACGCTCGTCTGGGATACCAAGGCGCTGATCCAGAAGGAAACCCATCCGCGTGATCCCAGGGGGATGGAAGCCATCTCGGAGTACCACGTCGTCGAACGCTTCCGCGACGCGTCGCTGATCGAGGTGCGGCTGCGCACGGGCCGGCGCAACCAGATCAGGATCCAGGCGCGCCTGCGGGGGCACACGCTGGTGGGGGAGGCGCGTTACGTCTACGGTCCGGACACGCTCAGGCCGATCCCGTTCGGCCGGCAGGCGCTGCACGCCTTCCGCCTCGGCTTCGATCATCCATCCGACGAGCGCGAGCTGCGCTTCGAGGCGCCGCTGCCCGCGGACCTGCAGGATTTGCTCGCGCGGCTGCGGCGGCGCCCCTGACGCCCGTCGCTTGGAGATGACGGAGATCACGGAACACGAACAGCACGGGGACGCGGAGCACGCGGATCCGCGTGTCCTTCTGAGTCTCGTCATGCACAACGTGCGGAGGCAAGGTCGCGATCCAGGCCGCTCGTCCGGTCCGACGAAGTGACGACTATGTATAATCGCGGCAGGTCGTACGAAGATGCCCGAGATCTCACGCTTCCTCGGCATGGTCATCGGCATGTTTTACAGCGAACACGGCGTGCCGCACTTTCATGCGGTGTATGGGAGCCATGAAGTCAGCGTGGAGATCGAGACCGGCCGCGTTCACGGCCAGTTTCCGCCTCGGGCTCTGAAACTGGTGATCGAGTGGGCCGCTCTCCACAAGCAGGAACTCTTGGAGAACTGGCATCGCGCGCGTCAGGGCCAGCCCCTCGAACGAATCAACCCACTGGAGTGATCACCATGGATTACCACGTGATGGAAGCGCGCTACGTCAGCGGGCACGTCGTCTGGCTTAGATTCCGCGATGGCACGCAGGGCGAGATCGACCTGCGCGCGGTGCTGAACGGGCCGATCTTCGAGCCGCTGCACGACCCTGCACTGTTTCGCAATTTCGAGCTGCACCCCGAGTTTCACACGCTGGTCTGGCCGAATGGCGCTGATGTAGCGCCGGAATTCCTGCACGACAACATCCGGGTGACCGCGTAGTCGCCATCTCTCGACTCGGGTGATGCGCTCCGGGCCCCGCCTCTTCCCGCCCGATTCCCTTGCGGGCGTTACTTCTTGACCAGCTTCGCTCCTGCCAACTGCCCGATCGCCGCCAGCGTCGTCTGCGCGGCGTTGAGGCCCAGGCGGAAGTCCTTGTCGCTGTAGGTCGTGTAGACGTCGGTGGGCTGGTGCCAGTTCGGGTCCCAGCCGAAGCCGACGTGGTCGCGGCGTTCGTTCTCGCGCAATGAGATCGCCGGGATGATGTCCTGGAACGGCACCGAGTCGGTGCTCTGCATGTGGTTGCCGACGGTGGCGGGGTAGTCGGTGGCGTAGCGTTCGTTCGCGCTCCGGAAGAACCACGCCATCTTCTGTGACTCGGCGATCATCTTCGAGTTCTCCTGGAACTCGATGTTGACGTCCGCTTCGCGGCGTTGTTCGGGATTCAGCTTGCCGTCGGGCCCGGGCATGCCGTGGTCGAACATCATCATGTCGTGCTGGACCATGCCGAGCCACTTCGGTTCCGGGTACTTCCCCGATCCGGCCGGATCCTCTTTTCCCTGCAGGGCCTGCCGCTGCGCGACGTACGCGTGCGCCCCTTTGAGTCCACCCTCCTCGCCATTCCACAGCGCGAAGCGGATGGAGACATCGGTCACGACCCCCGGTTCGTTGAAAATGCGGGCGAGCTCCATCACGAGCGCGGTTCCGGACCCGTCGTCGTTGGCCGCCTGGCCGTAGCCGATGCCGTCCATGTGCCCGCCGACGATGTACATCTCGGCGGGGCGGGTGGCCCCCCACTTCGTGCAGTAGACCAGGTCCACGGGGCCGGGGATGATCGGGCCCATGTTCAGCGCGCGGAGCGCTTCATCCGGCTGCCGCATCGGATCGTTGTTCACGCCGGTCGGCCCGCCGAAGCCCTTGCGGCCGGCGCCGCGCCGCACGGGGTCTTCCGGCGTGCCTGCCGGTGTGCGAGGTGGTGTCGCCGCGCCGCCGCGTCCACGGCCGCCGCGCCCCTGGCCGCCGCGCCCGGCACGTCCCGCCCGCTCCTTCTCGATTTCCTCGGCGGTGAGACCGCGCGGATTCGCGGGGTCGTACGAGATGCGCGCCGTCTCACAGCCGTAACTCTTGAGCTGTGCTTCGATCCAGTCCACAGCCTTGCGATTGCGTTCGGTGCCTTCGCGGCGGTCGCCGAACTGCGTCAGCCCCTTGATCGTGGCTTTGTACTTCTCGAGGTCGAGGCGTCCGACCAGCGTCCGCACATCGTCGGGCGGCGGTTCGGCCGCCTGTGCCGCGGGCTGTGGCGGGGCCGGAGGCTGGGCCTGCTGCGCTCCGGCAAAACCGATGGAAAGAGCGGCCAGCATGGCCGTGGCGAGTCCCTGGCGAATCAATGACATC
>JBBECO010000092.1:0-15417 GCA_040881785.1 Vicinamibacterales bacterium | reverse complement strand
GATGGAAAGAGCGGCCAGCATGGCCGTGGCGAGTCCCTGGCGAATCAATGACATCTGTGCCTCCGCGATTTCCACGCAGTCTAACGCAGTTGTGGGTGGCCGCGGTCCTGAGTGCCCGCAGCAGGATCACGCCCGACCTGAAGGTCGGGCGGCACCTTTGCCAGGGCGGCAGCTGCCGGTTGACTGGCCCGGGCGGCTCGCGCATCCTTCCGGCATGCCGAAAACCATATCTGCCGCGCTCGTTCTCTCCGCCCTGGTTCTCCCGTCCTCTGCGGGTGCGCAGGAGGCCGCCAAGCCGGCGCCGCCGCCGATGACCGCGTCCGCGGGGATCAAGAATCTCTACACGACGGTGAAGGGGTATATCGTGGCCGCGGCCGAGGCGATGCCGGAGGAGCACTACGCCTTCAAGCCGACGCCGGAGGTCCGCAGCTTCGGCGAACTGCTCGGCCACATCGCGAATGCCAACTACACCTTTTGCGCCGCGCCGAAGAAGACCGCGAATCCGAACAAGGCCGACATCGAGAAGACGGTGACGGGCAAGGCGGCACTCGTGGCAGCGGTCAAGGAGTCGTTCGCGTTCTGCGATTCCGCCTACGACCTGGCCGACGCGGGACTGACCGAGATGGTGAAGTCAGGACAGCGCGAAGTGGGCGCCGGGTATCCGCTGGCCTTCAACATCGCGCACGACTTCGAGCACTACGGCAACGTCGTCACCTATATGCGCCTGAAGGGGCTCGTGCCCCCATCGTCCGCACCGCGGTAGCTTCAGCCACGCCCGACCTATCAGTCACGCCCGACCTAAAGGTCGGGCCTACGAGGTGTTGCTACTTTGTGCGCCCTTGTAGGCCCGACCTTCAGGTCGGGCGCATCCCGCGCCCCGCATCCCGCGCCCCGCATTCCGGACCCGTCACAGATCCCGCAGCGCCACCATCGGGTCGACGCGCGAGGCGCGGCGCGCGGGGATGTAGCAGGCGATCAGCACCACAGCGAGTAATGCCGGTGCCGCGATCAGCGTGGCTGCGTCGAAGGCGGGGAGGGCGCGCGGGTCACGGCCGCGCGAACATCGTCTGAAACGACCGCGGCATCCGGCCGGCCCTGATCGCTGCGGCGTCCTCGAGCAGGCGGTCGCGCTGTGCCGGGCGGACCTTTGCGTAGGCCTCGAGGAACGCGATCACGCTTTCGCGCTCGCCGTCCTTCAGCAGATAGTTCGTCAGCCGCAGCCAGGTCACGTTCCCGATGTCGGCGCTCTCGGGGATCGCCGGCACCTCCGCGCTCGCCTGCAGATGACGGACGGCTTCGGCGCGCTTGCCTTCCCGCAGCGCGACGAGCCCCAGGGTTTGATGCACTGACGTCACGGTCTCGGAGTACTCTGGGTTCGCCGGGTCTGTGGCGGCGAGTTTCAGCGCTTCCGCAGCAGTAGACTTCGCCTCGGCCAGGCGTTCTTCCGCCGTCGCGACGGCCTTCCCGTCATCCCTCCTGAAATGCCAGGTTGCGTCCGCCATCGAGTACGCCAATTGCGCCTTCGCCGCCAGGAACGCGACCCGATCCGCGTCAGACACGAGCGCGCCTTCGCGCATCGCCTGCTGGAGCCGGAAGTGCCGTTCGCGCTGCTCGGCCCTCTGGAGACTTCTGCGCGCCGATTCGAGATCGGGCTTCAGCATCAACGCACGCTCCGCGTAGCGGCGGCCCAGGTCGTTCATCGCCGCCACCGCGGGCTCACGTGATGCTGCGGACAACAGATGCGAGCCGACCCGTCCCAGGAGCGCCGCGTCCTGAGACTCGTCGAGCTTCTTCCTGACTTCCATCGCAAAGGGACTCCTGGATTGCTCCTCGTCGTAGGTGCGAGTCAGCGGGTTCCGTGAACCCATCAGCGCGGCGCCATACAGCGACCCAAGCTGGTAATCCCACTGATACCCGCCGACGTTGGGCGGCATCTTCGCCTTCAACGCCGCGGATTCGGGGTCCATGGCCAGACCGCGGAGGATCAGCTGTTCGGCGCGCGGCTTGTCGTGCGGTGTGAAGAAGCGCGCGGCCCGGTAGACGAGGAATGGGGAGGCGTCCGGCCTGCTCAAGTGCCCTTCCCAGAGACGGACAGCCTGCGCGAACCCTTCGGGATCGTACTGCGGGGACAGGGAGGGCGGCGGGATCTCGTGCTCAGGATGATGCTCGATGAGCCATAGCGCGTGGCGACGAAGACCGGGGACCTTCTTCTCCCACGGGACCGCGCGTCCGGCGGTGTAGTAGGTCACGAGCTGCTTACGGGCGTCCCAATCGTTGGGATCCTTCGCGATCCGAGCCTCGAGCACATCGGCCTGTGCCGGCGTCATGTCCCGCGTGGCATAGAACTCCTTCGTCCTGACGGCCTGCGCTTCGAGCTGCCTGGCGACCTCCGGATCCGGCTGGAGGGGCGCGACCTGCTGGCGGCACGCGACTGCGAGGGCCAGTACCGCGGCGCACCCGACCGCGACCGCCGTACGCTGCACGCCTGACATCCGAGCCATCACATCTCCCTTCAATAGCCGGTCGATGCGCGTGCCGAGCAGGCCCGAGCCATCGACGCCAATCGTCTGCCACGACACGCGGTGCCCGCGCCGCTGGACGGCTTCGGCCATGTCGAGCAGCACTTCGGCATAGCGGCGCGGCTGGCCGACTTCGCGCGCCGCGGTTTCGTCGCAGGCATGCTCGGCCGTGACCGCCAGCGTGCGTTCCAGCCACCAGGCGAGCGGGTGGAACCAGAAGATCGCGCGGTTGGCGTGCGCCAGGAAGGCGACGAGCGCGTCACGGCGCGCGATGTGCGCGTTCTCGTGCGCGAGCACGGCCGCGAGCTTGTCGACCGGCCACCCGCGCCACGCGAGCGGCAGCAGCACGGACGGCGAGAAAACACCGGTCGTGAGCGGGGTCGCGATCGCCGCGGACTCGTAAACGGGAGCACGGTTCTTGACGTCGGTCCGCGCGGCGCCGGCGACGAGACGACGGGCGACGATCCAGCCGCCGGCGAGCCGGACAAAAAAGAAGACCAGGCCAGCGCCGTACAGGGTGATCGCCGCGGTCCGCCAGTCGAAGGGGAGACGTGGCAGAGTCCGCTGCGCTTCGAGGGCCGGGCTTGTGGTGGCGAGGGAACCCTCGAATTCGGCGAGCTCGGAGTCGATCGGCGTCACGACCGCCTCATACGGCGCCGGCTCGCCGGCGATCGCTCCGAAGTCCAGCGCCAGCGTGGAGGGCACCGGCACTTCGACTCGCGGAACGATCGCCATCAGCAGGGGCATCGTCAGCATCGCCAGCAGCACCGCCGACCAGGCGGCATGGCGCGCGGCTCCGGAGCGCACGCGCAGCACCACGAGGACGAGACCGACCGCGGCGGCTGCGGCGAGGATGCGAAGTGAGATGTCGGCGGCGAGGGTGAACATCACAGCCTCCTACTTGCGGTCCTTGACCTTGCTGGCGAGCTTGCGGATCTGCGCGGGCGTGAGGACCTTCTCGTCCACCATGCCGGCGAGAAACTGCTCGGCCGACCCGGACCAGAAGCGCTCGATGATCTGCTGGACGGACCGCGCCGCGAGGCTGCGCGGCGGCACCGACGCGCGGTAGACGAACACCTTGCCGTCCACGGTATGGGTCAGGTAGTCGCGGTCCTCGAGCCGCCGCAACAGCGTCCGGATCGTGGAATCCTTGAGTTCGTATTTCGGCGCGAGCCCTTCGCGGATCTGCTCGGCGGTGGAGGGGCCCGCCTTCCAGATGAAGTCCACGATGGCCTGCTGCAGGTCGGTGAGTGGCCTGTTACTGATCGTCACGTTACAGACTGTAACCGGATGCCTGAAGGCTGTCAACTCCCAACTACCCAACTACCCAACTCCCAACGTCCAGTTCCCCACGCGCGGGCCGTGAGCTTGACAAGTTGGGAGTTGAGAAGTTGGGAGTTGGGAGTTGAGAAGTTGGGCGTTGACCCGGCGCCTCCATATACTCAAGGGATGCGCCCTGTGAAAGGCCTCCATCACATCACGGCGATCTCCGGCAACGCCCAGGAGAACGTGGACTTCTACGCCGGCGTCCTCGGCATGCGGCTCGTCAAGAAGAGCGTCAACCAGGACGATCCCGGCACCTACCATCTGTTCTACGCCGACGCCGCCGGCACCCCCGGCAGCGACCTCACGTTCTTTCCGTGGGAACAGATGGCGCCGCCGGTGATCGGCCACGGTCTCGCGGTGGAGGTCGCGCTCGAAGTGCCGGACGGCAGCCTCGCGTTCTGGGGTGAGCGGCTCGAGAAGTACGGCGCCACGGTCTCGACGATCGAGCAGCGCTTCGGCACCGACGTCCTGCCCCTGACGGATCCGCATGGGATGCGCGTGACGCTCGTGGCCGACGAGACCACTCGCACGTTCGAGCCGTGGCCGGGCAGCCCGGTACCGGTCGAGCGGCAGGTCCGCGGGCTCTACGGCGCGCGCCTCTGGGAGCGCGAGGCCGCCGCCACGGCGGCCTTTCTCGAGACGACGATGGGCTTCGAGCGCCTCGCCGAGGAGGACGGCTGGACTCGATACGGCTTCCGCAACCACTCGGGCGTCGTGGACGTCAGGGAAACGCCGTCAGAGCGCCGCGGACGCTGGGGCATCGGCGCCGTCCATCATCTCGCCTGGCGCGTGGACGACGAGCCGCACCAGCTCGCCGTGCGCGAGCAGGTCGAGGCGGGCGGCGCGCACGCGACGCCGGTGATCGATCGCTTCTGGTTCAAGTCGGTCTACTTCAAGGAGCCCGGCGGCGTGCTCTTCGAGCTGGCGACCGAGGGGCCCGGCTTTGCGGTGGACGAGGATCCCGAGCATCTCGGCGAGTCGCTCGTCCTGCCCCCGTTCCTGCAGCCGCACCGCGAGCAGATCGAGGCCGTGCTCCCGACGCTCACGACGCCGCAGCTGGCACGCTGAGACGTTCCACGAGTCCGCTGGCGCGTTTCACGACGGCACGACGACTCGACGACACGACGAATATTCCAAGGCGGGTGACGTAGGCCCGGCCTTCAGGCCGGGCGCGTGAGCCGAAGGCCGGCAGCTTTGTCACGCCCGACCTGAAGGTCGGGCCTACAGGCCGCCAGATCATCTGTGCTGGCGGGTAGTGTGGGCGCAGGGTTGGATACACTCCACCCATGGACGAGATCAACTGGCCGCACTTCGAGGCGGTGGAGATGCGCGCGGGCACGATCGTGAAGGTCGAGGACTTTCCCGCGGCGCGCAAGCCTGCCTATCTCGTCACCGTGGATTTCGGCGCGGAAGGAGGCGTCCGGCGCTGCAGCGCGCAGATCACGACGCTGTACTCGAAGGAGGAGCTGGTCGGCCGCCAGGTGATGGGCGTCCTGAACTTTCCACCGAAGCAGATCGGTCCCGTGCGGTCGGAGTTTTTGCTGGCGGGGTTCTACCGGGAGGATGGCGCGGTGGTGCTGGCCGTGCCGGAGCGCCCCGTGCAGAAGGGCGCCCGGCTAGGCTAAGGGTCCGAAGGTCCGAAAGGTCCGAAGGGTCCGAAAGGTCCGTGGGCCGGAGGGGGTCTGACCCGAGTCTGACCCCGATTTTCTTCAGCCTTTTTCACAGTCCAGTCACGACTTGCCACAGGCGCCTTCGCTATCGTCAGGGCCATGGAGCTGCCCATGAAGACGCTGCTCGTGATTCTCGTCCCCTGCATCCTCACCACCGGTTGCGCGCCGGGGCTCTATGCCGCCGGGGCCATGTCACGGCGGCCAGTCTCTCGGCCTTACGTCATCAACACCGTGCCGCCGCCATCCCCGGTCGGACGGTGGGACAACGTGATGATGCTGGAGGCCGGAACGCCGCTGAAGGTCCTGAGGATGGATGGAACCGTGGTGACCGGACGGTTCATCGTTGCCAGCAACACGACGCTGCGCCTGGCGGCGGACGATCTGGAGGGCGGGATCCCGTCTGCCGACGTCATGCGGGTGGATCGGCTGGGCACCCCGTCAGGGAGCATCGCCAAAGAAGGGGCCAGGGGCGCGGCCGTCGGGGCGGGCGCAGCCGGCGTCCTCGGTCTCCTGTTCGGCGTCGCACCCCCGCCGCGCGTCTTTGCCGGCGCGGCGATTCTCGGAGCGTACCACGGCGCACAGACCGCCGCCGGCATACCCGGACCGGGGACGGTGTATCTGGCCCCATCCGTCGTGCCGGCCGCCGCTGCGGCGCGGTAGACGCCCGACCTGAAGGTCGGGCCTACGAGGTCGGGCCTACGAGGTCGGGTCTACGAGGTCGAGCTGCACCCCGCACCCCGCACCCCGCACCCCGCACCCCGCATCCCGCACCCCGCTACTTCGAGCTCGTCGTCGTCGCGCGCGGTTTGGCGTTCTTCACGTGCGTGTCGAACCACTGCAGCGTCTCGGCGACGACGTGCATGTTCGACTCGCGCGCCGAGTAGCCGTGCGATTCGCCGGGGAGCGTCACGTAGCGGACGGTGCCGCCGTGCCCCTTGATCGCCATATAGAGCCGCTCGGACTGGATCGGGAAGGTCCCCGAGTTGTTGTCGGCCTCGCCGTGGATCAGCAAAATCGGCTCGTTGATCTTGTGCGCGTACCAGAACGGCGACATGCGCTGATACAGCTCCGGCACTTCCCAGAACGTCCGCGTCTCGGCTTGGAACCCGAACGGCGTCAGCGTGCGGTTGTAGGCGCCGCTGCGCGCGACGCCGGCGCGGAAGATGTCGGAATGCGCCAGCAGGTTGGCGGTCATGAACGCCCCGTAGCTGTGGCCGCCCACGCCGAAGCGGTCGCGGTCCGCGATGCCGGCCTCGACGGCGTAATCCACCGCCGCCTGCGCACTCGAGACGAGCTGCTCGACGTACGTGTCGTTGGCGGTCTCGCCGGGCCCGATGATCGGCATCGTCGCGCTGTCGAAGATCGCGTAGCCCTGCGTCAGCAGGAGCAGGTGCGATGAGCCGCCGACGCGTGTGAAGGTGTGCGGGGAGCCCGAGATCTGTCCCGCGGTGTCGGCGGAGGTGAACTCGCGCGGATACGCCCAGATGATCATCGGGAGCCGCTCGCCCTCCTTGTACCCGGGCGGCAGATAGATCGTGCCCGAGAGCTGCACGCCGTCCTTGCGCGTGTAGGTCACCATCCGCTTCTGGACCCCCGAGAGCTGCGGATGCGGATCGGTGAAGCTGGTCACCGCGCGCGCCGTGCTCGTGGCCGTGTCGCGCACCATGTAGTTCGGCGGCGTCTTGGCGGTCTGACGCGTGAGCATCAGCTTCGTCGCCTTGTCATCGAGCAGCGCCACGAACGACTCATACGCGTCCTCCGACGACTGCCACACACGGGTGGCCTTCAGCGTCTTGAGGTTGAAGCGGTCCAGGAACGGACGGTCCCCCTTGGGCGTCGGTCCGCTGCTCGACAGGTAGATGTCGTCGCCGACCTGCGTGATCCCGTCGCCGTTGGGCTCGAAGACCGGGGATCCCGGGTTGCCGTAGCGGTCCTCGGAGTGCAGCTCCCACACTTTGCGCGGCGCCGACGCGAAGCCGTCGTCGAAGATCCAGGTGCGCCGCATCCGCGACGGGCGATCGAATTCACTCGCGAGCGCCGCCCCCTGCTCGGTGAACGACATCCCCGAGTACCGCCACTCGGTCTTGAAGATCTCCGCGGGTTCACCGGTGAACGGCGCGGCGAGCGTGACGACGCGGTCGCGGTGCGGGACGTCGACCTTGGGATCTCCCTTGTCGAGCGCTTCGGTCCAGAAGAGCGTGGCGGGCTTGGTCGGGTGCCACGTGAAACTGCGCGGGCCGGCGAAGACGCCGTTGGTGGGGACGGTATCACCCATCGGCACGTCGGCGATCTTCCGGATCATCTTGCCGGTGCGATCCCAGAGCTCCACGTCGCGCGGGAACTGGCCGGCGGTCACCAGGTAGGAATACGGCCGCTTCACACGCGTGACCACGAGATAGTTGTCGTCGCTCGAACGGCTCGCGCCCTGGTAGACGGCCGGCGGACCGATGTTGGTCTTCGCGCCGTCGAGGGCGACCCATGCCATCTGCGAGCCGTAGTAGTAGTCGTACAGCTGTTCGTCGTACGGGCTGGTCAGCAGATCCTGATAGGTGCGGCCCGGCGCGACGCGCCCGATGTTTTCCTGGATGTTCGGGCCGGCGGGGACCCGCGGCTTCTCCGGCGCGGGGCCGCGCCCCTCGGGAATGAGCCGGCAGAAGAAGCCGTTCGAGTTCTCGAGCCACGTGCAGCCGCCCGCGAGACCGTTGAGGCCGCCGTTGAGCACCGGCGAGATCGTTCCGGTGGCGACGTCGGCGACCAGCAGCCGGATCGCGTCGTCGGTCGTGTGCGTGATCGCGAGCTTCTTACCGTCCGGCGAGAAGGATCCCGAGAAGAACCCCTCGGCCGGCAGCGCCAGCTTCCGCTCGGTGCCGGTCGCGACGTCCTTCAGCACGAGGGAGGTCGTGCCGTTGATGATCTGCGGACCGTTGTTCCGCGGATTGACGCGCGAGCCGGCGAGGCCGATCCACGGCGCCGTGACTTCGGCGATCGACGGCATGCTCCTGCGGTACGACAGGAGCATCATGCCGCGATCCCGCGAGAGTTGGACGCCGGGCAGCGGCTCGGCGTCCATGATGTCGGCGATGGCCTTCGGCGGCGTCAGATAGCCGGATTTCGCCGACTGCGCCGATGGCAGCGCCAGGCCGGCGACGGTGGCGAGAACGGTGATGAACAGGACAAGGCGCGCCTTCATAGCTTTCCTCCTGCGGTGACTTCGTCGAATGCCGCGCCGAGCGGCCGTTGCACCAGCGGACCGTAGTCTTCGAACCCCTTGATGATGTCTTTGGCGGCGAGGACCTCCTCGCGCGTCCGGCCGGCCTTCACCTGCGCTCGCGTCCACTCGAGCAGCGCACCGAGGTAGCCGGCGTGATGCAGCAGGTCGGCGCGGCCGCCCGTGACGTCGCGGTCCGGCGCGGCGTGGCCGAAGATGTAGATGGTGTCGCCCGGAAGCTCGGCGGCGACCTTCTCCAGCACGACGATCCAGTTGGCGATCGAGGCGCCGTTGGCCCGGTCGATCACCGGGTGCATCCGGTTGAACATCAGGTCGCCCATGTGGGCGACGTTCGCCTTCTCGAAGCGGATCACCGCGTCGCCGCCGGTATGCGCGGGTCCGTAGTGTTTGGCCGAGACCGTCTCGCCGCCGTGGTCGAACGCCCAGACGTCGGTGAACGTTCTGTCGATCAGGGTGGGCTCGGCCGGCGCCGGGGTCGTCGGCGGCGGCGTCTGCTGCGCGCGCCGCGCGATCTGCGCGTCCCAGCCGCTCTTGAGGTATTTCGGGACGTTGGCGTGGGCGATGATCTGCTTCGTCTTCGGGCGGAACACGCCGTTGCCGCCGGTATGGTCACCGTGGTGGTGCGTGTTGATCAGCGCGGTGATTTCCGCCTTACCGGACGTCTCGAGCAGGTGATCCACACAGAGCGCCGCACTGTCGGGGAACTGGCTGTCGACGGCGATGGCGCCGGCCGGGTTGATCAGCCAGCCGATCGTGCCGCCGCGGGCCGTCCAGAACCCGACGTTGCCCCGCAGCGCCTTGATGACCGGATTGAGAGCGGCCGGTTGTTGCGGGCCGCCCTGCCCGAAGAGGGGGATGCGGCCGAAGGTGCCGGCCGCGACGGCGGCGGCTGAGGTCGTGAGGAAGCTTCGTCGTGTCAGTGCCATAAGAGGCACATCATACGCCCATCCGGGGCGCGGCGAGGCCTCGCGCGACCGCGGGCCGCGTATCATGGACGCGCTCCATGGGCAGTCCCACTCCAGAGGTCCGGCCACGCGCCGGCGAGGTCCGCCGCACCGTCGCGGCCGCGATCCTGTACCTGGTCATCACGCTGCTGCTGGCGTATCCGCTGGCGCTCAACCCGCGCAGCAGCGTCATGCCGGGGGATCCCGATACCGATCTCTTCATGTGGACGCTGGCGTGGAACACGCACGCGCTCACCACCGACCCGCTGTCGGTGTTCGACGCCAACATCTACTATCCCCACCGGAACACGCTCGCGTTCTCGGAGAATCTGCTCGGCAGTACGCTGTTTGCGGCGCCGGTGCTCTGGACGACGGGCGATCCGATCCTCGCGCTCAACGTCGTGGCGCTGTCGTCGATCGTCCTCTCAGCCCTGGGCGCGTTCATCCTCGCCCGGCGGCTCGGCCTCGGCATGGCCGCGTCGCTGCTGTGCGGCATGGCGTTCGCCTTCTCGCCCACGCGCTTCTTCAGGCTCGGACAGATCCATCTGGCGACCATGCAGTGGGTCCCCTTCTGCCTGGCCTTCGTGCACACCTATCTCGATCGCGGACGGCGGCGCGACCTCCGGATCGCCCTCGGATTCTTCACGCTGCAGGTCCTGACGAGCGGACACGGTGCGGTGTTTTTGCTCGTGGCGCTCGTCTGCCTGCTTGGGTACCGTTTCGCGCTGGGCGAAGCGCTCGCGCCGGGACGGCGGCTACGGGATGTCGGACTGCCCGGCGTGTTGCTGCTGACGCCGGCCGTCCTCCTGTTCGCGCCGTATCGGCACGTCCAGGAGGCGTTCGGACTCAGGCGGTCGCTCGAGGGATGGGAAACACCGGTGTCGAGCTTCTTCGCGTCCCAGGGACCGCTGCACACGTGGATGTTCGACTGGCTCGGGGTCACCTTCGCAGAAGAGCCGAGCGCCTATCTCTTTCCCGGCTTCCTGATCGTGATGCTCGCGGCGGTCGCGGTGCTGCCCCGCCGTCGCGCGGCGCGGCCGGCAACCGTCGTCGAACCGGGCGGGCGACTATGGCCGCGTCTCGCACTCGCCGCCAGTGTGCTCGCCGTCCTCGGCGTGCTGGTCGCCCTGTGGATTCATCTTGCCGGACCGATTCGCATGCGGATCGGCGGATCGATACTGCTGTCCGCACGAGATCCGATACGCGCGTGGATCGTCGCGTTGTTTGCGGCGGCGGCGCGGCTCGCGCTGATCCGACGCGTGCCGATACGCATCGGCGCGACCGCGGAGACAGCCGCGGCGGCATGGCGCCGCCACGCCGTTCCGCATCGCCGGAGCGCGCGCGCGGTCTACGGCCTGCTGGCCGTGCTGTGCATTCTGCTGTCGGCCGGTCCGCCGATCGGCCTCTGGCCGCTGGTCTACGACCTTCCGGGGTTCAATTTCCTCCGCGTCCCGTCGCGCTTCATGCTGCTCGGGGTCCTCGGATTGTCCGTCCTGGCGGCGTTCGGCTTCGAGCGGCTCACCGCACGGTTCAGCGGCCGCGGCCGTGCGATCGCCGCGACCGTGGCTGCCGTGGTGCTGATCGCCGAGTGCCTGACGATCCCGCTGCCCGGCTATCGCCGCTACGACGTCGTGATCCCGGCGGCGGACCGATGGCTCGCCACGCAGCCTGGCCCGCTCGTGATCGCGGAACTGCCGACCGATCACCACAACGAGCGGCGCCAGAGCACATACATGCTCCACTCGATGGCGCACTGGCAGAAGACCGTCCATGGCCATAGCGGGATCCGTACGCCGCTGCACAACGAGCTGTATGGAAAGCTACGCGGTTTCCCGAGCGAGGCGAGCCTCGACGCGCTGGCAGCGCTCGGCATCACACACATCGTCGTGCATCCGGACATGTTCGATGCCGAGGACTGGGGGCGCGCGTCATCCGGTTTGCCAGCCGTGCGGGACCGGCTCGAACAGGTCTATGACGACGGCAGCGGACAGGTCTATCGTCTGAGGAACTGATGTTCACGTCACAATCCCTGGCGAGACGGATCGAGCGCGCCGAGGTCAGCCTGGTGGTCGCGGCCGCCCGCGCGGCGGCGCGGCGGGTGCCGGCCGTGCAACTGCTCATTCAGGACATGTGCGGCGGCGCCGCGGTGTTCGTCGAGCGCGGCGCGCCGTTCAACAAGGTCGTGGGCGTCGGATTCGAAGGCGTGCCGGCGGCTGAGGTCCTCGACCGGCTCGAACAGGACTTCGCCGACCGGCAGGCGCCCCTGTCGTTCGAGGTGTCGACGCTGGCGGATCCGGCCCTGATGCGCACGTTGACCGCGCGCGGATACTTGCTCACCGGGTTCGAACACGTGCTCGGGCTGCCGCTGAACGCATCAACGCGATTCGATCCGGTGCCAGGCGTCGAGGTGCTGCGTGCGGGCGACGAGGAGTCGGCCGTCTGGATGGACGTGGTGGCGACCGGCTTCGAGCATCCCGAGCTCGACGGTCCAACGTCGCAGCCTCCGGTCCCGCGCGACGTCCTGGAGCGCGTGTTTGGCGACACGATGGCGGCCCCGGGTTTCGAGCGTTACCTGGCGCGGCGAGGCGGCGTCGTCGCGGGGGGGGCGACGTTTCGCATCGAGGACGGCGTGGCGCAGCTGAGCGGGGCTGCGACACTCCCGGCTCACCGGCGCCACGGCGTCCAGAGCGCGCTGCTGCGGCACCGGCTGGCCGAAGCCGTCCGGCGCGGGTGTGACATCGCGGTCGTGACGACCGAACCGGGATCGACGTCGCAGCAGAACGGGCAGGCGGCGGGGTTCGCGCTGCTCTACGCGCGCGCGGTGCTCGTCAAAGAGCCCTCAGCCGTCAGCCGTCAGCCGTTAGCTGAAAGCTGAGAGATGAGAGCTGAGAGCTGAGAGCTGAGAGCTGAAAGCCCAGGATCCGAGTTTTTCTGATACAACATTGGGCCATGAAATCAGTGATTCTCGCGGCCTTATGCTGTCTGCTCTCCGCTCCGGCCTCCGCCCAGGGGCTCTGGCCCGGTACCACGTACGATCCCGGCGTTCCCACGCTGAAGGCCGTGCTCGGGCACGAACACGGTGACGCCATCAGCACGCCAGCCGATGTCACGCGCTATCTCGAGGCGCTGGCGAAGGCGGTCCCCGACCGGACCCGCCTCGTGCACTACGCCACCAGCTGGGAGGGCCGCCCCCTCCACTACCTCGTTGTCGGCTCCCCCGAGCGGCTGGCGAAACTGGACGAGGTGAAGCGCGGCCTCCAGACGCTCGCCTCCGGCGCGGCCGATGCCGATCGCCTCATCGCCGACCTGCCGGTCGTCGTCTGGCTGATCCACGGTGTCCACGGCAACGAGATCTCCTCGTCGGACGCCGCGCTCGCCGAGGCGTATCACCTGCTCGCGGCGCGCGGGAACGCGGACGTCGACATCACGCTGCGCAACGCGCTCGTGATCATCGACCCGATGCAGAACCCTGACGGCCGCAACCGCTTCGTCACCGGCAACCTCGTCGGCCAGGCGATCGAGCCGGACCCGAATCCGCAGTCGGCCGAACACGACGAACCGTGGCCCGGCGGCCGCGCGAACCACTACCTCTTCGACATGAACCGCGACTACTTCGCGATGACGCAGCGCGAAACGCAGGGACGCGTCAAGACGATGCTCGAGTGGTACCCGCAGGTCGTGGTGGACCTCCATGAGATGGGCGGCAACTCGACGTACTATTTCGCGCCGCCTGCCGACCCGTTCAATCCGCTCATCACCGACGCCCAGCGCAAGGGGTTCAACCTGTTCGGCCGCGCGAACGCCGCGGAGTTCGACAAGCGCGGCTTCCCCTACTTCGTGCGCGAGGTCTTCGACGCGTTCTATCCCGGCTACGGCGACTCGTGGCCGATGTTCCACGGCGCCGTGGCGATGACCTACGAGCAGGCCTCGGCGCGCGGTCTGGTCTTCCGCGGCGAGGACGGCCGGCTGCTGACCTACAAACAGGGGGTCACGCAGCACTTCACCGCGGCCGTGACGACGGCGGTGACGGCGGCAAAGAACCGCGAGCAGCTCCTGCGCGACTTTCTCGAGTACCGCCGCAGTGCGATTGCCCTTGGCCAGAAGGGGACCCGTGAATATCTGATCGCGCCCGGCAAGGACCCGGCGCGCGCGCATCGTCTGGCGACACTGCTGGCCGCGCAGGGCATCGCCGTGCGGCAGGCCGAGGAGGCGTTCACCGCGGGCTCGGAGCAGATGCCCCGCGGCACGTATGTCGTGTCGCTGGCGCAGCCGGCCGGACGGCTGGTGCGGAACCTCCTCGACCCCGACGTCAAGATGGACGAGGCCTTCCTCGCCGAACAGGATCGCCGGAGGAAAGCGCGCCTCGGCGACCAGATCTACGACGTCACGGCCTGGAGCCTTCCGCTGATGTTCGACGTGGATGTCGTGGCGAGCGACCGCGTCACGAGCGTGAAGCTGCGTGACGTGCGGCCAGGGGACCCGATGCCTTTCGCCGCCGCCCAGCCGCCGGCCGGCACGATCGGCTTCCTGATGCCCTGGGGCTCGGGGGCCGCCGCGGCGGCGACGGCGGCCCTGCGGGAAGGCATCTCGATCATCACGACCGACGAGGCGTTCAAGCACGGCGGCCGGCAGTACGCGCTCGGGACGGCGTTCATCCGCATCGCCGGCAATGCCGAAGGGACCGAGGCGAAGATCCAGCAGCTCGCGCGGCAGCACGGGGCGGAGCTCGTGCCGATCAGCGAGACGTGGACTGAGGAAGGGATCTCGCTCGGCAGCGGACGGACCGCCTCGCTCCGCGCGCCGCGCGTGCTGATGGCGTGGGACTCGCCGGTGTCGAGCCTCTCGGCCGGCTGGGCGCGCTACACGCTCGAGCAGCGGTTCGGCCAGCGCGTGACGGTCATGCGCACGGTGACGCTGCAGAACTACGACATGAAGGACTACGACGTCCTCGTGCTCCCCTCGGGCAGCTACAACTTCAGCGACGACGGCCTGCGCCGGCTGAAAGACTGGATCCGGAACGGCGGCACGCTCATCACGCTGGCCGAAGCCACGCGCTGGGCGGCGCGCGATCGCGTGGGTTTGCTGTCCACCGATCCGCTCTACCGTGACGGCACGCCGCAGAAGGATCCTCCCGCAGGAGGGGCCGGAGGGCCGGGAGGGTCCGGGGCGTCCGGAGCGTCCGGAGCGTCCGGAGCGTCCGGAGCGTCCGGAGGATCCGGAGGATCCGGCGGACAGAAGCCGCCGGATCTGACCAAGCCGTTCGACTTCGAGAAGGCGATCCAGCCGGAGCGCGAGCAGCCGGAACGTCTCGCGGGCTCCATGCTGCGCGTCACGCTGTATCCGTATCACTGGCTGACGGCGGGGCTCGACGGCGACATCCAGATCATTGCGGAGGGCTCGCGCGTCTTCGCGCCGCTCAAGCTGGATGCGGGCGTCAACGTCGGGGTGTATGGGCCGGTGGAGAAACTGCTCGCCAGCGGTCATGCGTGGAAGGAGGCGCTGCCGCTCCTCTCCTCGCGCGCGTACCTGATGCACCAGCCGTCCGGCCGCGGTCACGTCATCGCGTTCGCCGAAGACCCGAACTACCGCGCCTACGCCGAGGCGACGCAGTTGCTGTTCATCAACGCCGTGTTGTTAGGGATTGGACACTGATGGTGGGGCAGCCCATAAAGGGCTGCGCTACACGTCGTCACGAGGCGATCGGCCACCGCGCTGGGTGTAGCGCAGCC